>CP128433.1:2387500-2699500 GCA_032615215.1 Microbulbifer sp. MKSA007
TTCGGAGTATTGAATCTCCCAGTGATCAAACTTTCTCGCCTGACGACTTCTCAGATGCCTTATTGGGATTGGAGGCCAGGGTTGGACTGGTAGGTGGTATTGAACCGGTGGAATGGCGGGGCAGGGTAGTGAGAGTTGGAGGTACCATGGATACCACAAGCAGAACTCTCTCCGTAGTGGTTGCAGTGGATAACCCTTATCGAAATATAGTAGCCGAGGGTCGGCCGCCCCTATTTCGTGGTATGTATGCCCGGATTAAGCTTATTGCACCTCCTTCGCCAGCTTTAGCTATCCCTCGCAGAGCCATGCATGAAGGGCGGGTCTACTTGGCTGAAAATAATCAATTGAAGATTCGCACCATAACGGTGGACTACTACCAGGGTGATCTAGCTGTTGTTCGCTCTGGCTTGGTGCCTGGAGATCAGGTGATAACTACTGATGTTATCCCAGCAATCAGTGGGACGGCAGTATCTGTCATCGATGTCAAAATGGGAGTTTCAGACCTGGCCGTGGCAGCAGAGGAAGTTGGCGAGTGATTCGCTTTTTTGCGATCCACCCAACTGCTGCCAATTTGCTTATGGTGGGTTTAATGCTGGCTGGCTTTTTCGTATTGCCGACGATGAAGCGAGAGACTATGCCGGAAATCGACAAGTTCGAAGTACAAGTCTCAGTATTTTATCCTGGTGCAGCTACCGCTGAGGTCGAAGACAGTATCTGCCTCCCCCTCGAAGAGGCAACGGATGGCATCCCATTTATTGATGAGCGCCGCTGTGAAGCTGCAGACAATCTTGGCGTGATGAAACTGAAAATGCAGGAAGCAGGTGATATGGGGCAGTTTCTTGCCGACATTGAATCTGCAGTAGATGCGATAGACTCCCTTCCTGCTGAGAGCGAAAGGCCAGTCATAGAAGAGCTGGGACGTACCCAGCCGGTGGTGAGTGTTGCCCTAAGCGCAGATTTGCCTTTGATCCAGCTCAACCAATTGGCCGAGCACTATCGCCGAGAGTTACTTCGTCATCCGTTGGTGCCCATTGTCAAAATTTCCGGTTTTTCAGACCATCAATTGCAAGTGGAAATTTCAGATTACAATTTGCGACAGTATGGACTGAGTGTTGCCGATCTTGCCGCAATTATCGATAAGCAGGCAATTGATATGCCCGCCGGTAAGGTAACTGCACCTGATCGGGAGTATCAGGTTCGTTTTACCGAAAAGCGGCGCACCGCAGCAGAGCTTGAAGAACTTATTGTTGTCAAAGGAATGGCTGGCGCAGAGGTGCGATTGGGCGATATTGCCACTATCTACGACAGTTTTGAAAAGGAGGAGGACAAAATCACTTTTGATGGGCAGCGAGCCGCATTGCTTGTTGTTCAGAAAAACAGTGTGGATGACAGTTTGAGGGTGTTGGAAGCGGTTCGCGAATTTGTACAAGCGGAAAATGCCCGTTTGCCGGAAGAAATGCGGTTGATTCTTACTCAGGATAGCGCCTCAATTGTTGCTGATCGTTTAAGGATGATTATTACCAACGCCTGGCAAGGGCTTATTCTTGTTGCGCTGACCCTTTATTTGTTTTTTAGCGGGCGATATGTGTTTTGGGTGGTTATGGGCCTGCCCGTTTCATTTCTCGGCGCCTTTGCTGTGATTACTGCTTTGGGTATATCCATCAATATGATCAGCTTGGTGGGGCTGCTGATTGCAATTGGCATCTTGATGGATGATGCCATTGTGCTTTCGGAAAGTATCGCCACCGAATACCGAGATGGCCGTACACCTCTTCAGGCGGTGGTTATCGGAACCAAGCGTGTTGCAAGGGGGGTTATCTCCTCATTTGTCACTACCGTGATCGTTTTTTCTGGATTAGCTTTTATCAAAGGGGACATGGGGCAGGTCCTCAAAGTTTTGCCAGTTGTTTTGATCTCTGTACTAGTGGTTAGCCTGATTGAAGCCTTTCTTATTCTCCCCGCCCATTTGCGTCATGCCCTTTCGTACAAGGAAAACCCATCAGCCTGGAAAGTCGCTTTTGCTGAGCGATTTGAGTTGTGGAGAGAGTATGTCGGGCGTGTCGCTGATAAAGCGGTGGAATACAGATATGCTTTTGTCGGCGGCGTAGTGGGACTATTTTTTGTTACGGTGAGTCTTCTTCCTGCGGGGTTAGTTAAATTCCAAGGGTTTCCTACATTGGAGGGAGATTTACTACAGGCCCGAATTCTAATGCCCCAAGGAACCTCCCTCGTAGAAATGGAAAATCTGGTGGCGTATCAGAAGAAGGCCCTGTATTTAGCTGCTGGAAACCTCTCAGGGAAAGAGGTAGCGCCACTTATCGAGCACATTAGTGTTACTTACGGTGTGAATGGCGATGCTTTTGAGAGTGGAGCTCATGTAGCCACAATAAATGTCGACCTACTGGCTGCAGAGGTTCGCCATACAAGTATCAGTGAGTTACGTCAGGCCTGGAGTAAGGCTGCTGGCGATATACCTGGTGCGATCGCGATTTTGTATAAGGAGCCATCGCCTGGTCCAGCTGGACGAGCTATTTACCTTCGCTTGGCCGGGCTGGATATTGATCAGCTAAAAGGAATATCTATACGTCTACAAAACTGGCTGCGCAGTTACGAAGGAGTGGTGAATGTACTGGATGACCTGCGTCCTGGTAAGCCACAGCTGACGGTCCGAATGCGGGAGGGGGTTTATGCTTCTGGTATTGATGCCAGTGTTGTGGCCACTCAACTGAGAGCTGCCTATCAGGGCACAGAGATTGATGAAGTGCAGTATCAGGGAGAGACTTACGAAATTCGTGTTCGAATGGATGAGCCATCTCGCAGTGCGCTGTCACGATTTGACGAGCTTGTCATTATCCACCCTGAAACAAGGCAGCGTGTACCCTTGATGGCAATTGCCGATATTGAAATGCACCGGGACTATGCGCGTATCCAGAGAATAAATGGTGAGCGTGTTGTTACGGTCTTTGCAGATGTTTTTACAGAGAGGGCCAATGCCAGTGAAATTCTGCTGGATACCCAACAGAACTTTTTTGCACCATTGGAGCAGGAATTTCCGGGCCTAAGGGTAACCATGAAAGGAGAGATTGAGAATAGTCTCATTACAGGTCTATCGATGGGTAAGGCCTTGTTGATCGGGGCAATAGGAATCTATTTACTACTCTCGCTTCAATTTCGTAGTTATACCGAACCTGTAATTGTGATGATGGCGATTCCCCTGGCTTTAATAGGTGTAGTCTGGGGACATATTATTATGGGGCAGAATATGACGATGCCCAGCATGATGGGATTTGTCTCTCTCACTGGAATTGTGGTGAATGATTCAATCCTGTTAGTAGAGTTTGTGAAGCTTCGTGTCCGAAAGGGAATGGACGTTCACTCGGCGGCGAGTCAAGCCAGTCGCGACCGGTTCAGGGCTATTTTCCTTACCTCACTGACAACAGTGGCCGGATTGTTGCCACTGATGTTCGAAACCAGCCTTCAAGCCCAGATACTGATTCCACTGGTGACCAGTATTGTATTTGGGATAAGTAGTTCAACCGTTTTGATTCTGTTAGTCCTGCCAGCCCTTTATGGCATTCTTAAGGACTTTGGCTTAACTGAGCGAATTCAGGAGCCGCTAGATCGATTACCTGAAGATATCGCCGCTTCTACGACTTAAATAATCTTGATTGTTGAAGTGAAAAAGCAGCTGGAATGATTGGTAGAAGAAGGAAGATAAAGAGAAAGCAGTGGTAATACTTTGAGCTCCGGGAAGAATTATTCATCAATTCTTAATTAGCGCACATGTACGAGTATCCAATATAGGGTTTCGGAGTTGGTTTAAGTAGTCCAATGTTCCATGTACGTCACGGAAGAAGTAGCGAATAGTCCTTGTTGTCCCCTTTACTTCAATTGATAATCAGGAAGATAAATTTGAACTTGCCTTCTTTTGTACAGATTCACTCTCAAAATGATTAGAAAATACAATAAAAATGACTATCCAAGTGTGCTGGATATATATGCCCGTTCAAAACTTGATGAGCTACGGTTTGAAAGCCGGAGTTTCAATCTACTGCCACTGGATAAAGATCAAAAACGTTTGGCCCAGCTGATGGAGTCGGATATTTATGTGTACGAAAAAGGTGATGTTCTTGGCTATGGTGCGCGATATAAGAATGAGATTCGTGCACTGTTTGTGCATCCTTCGTTTAGAGGTCAGGGGGTAGGGCGGGAGTTGCTGGAGTACCTGTTAGGGGAAATCAGTGGCGCTGTACACCTGCAGGTTGCCAAGACCAACGACCCGGTGAAAAACCTGTATCGCAAATATGGTTTTGTGGTGACCAGGGAGCTGCAAACTACCTACAGTGGGGTCCCTGTACTTGCCAATGAGATGGTTCGCCCCCCAGCGCCAACTAAATACACAAACACCTATGCTACAGGAGTGTCAGCAGGCGTTGTTCTGAAAACATTCCTCCAGAAATCTCCAAAAGGCATCCAGCTTGGCGGAGGCGGCTCTTCTCTGCTGATACACCGCAAAAAGTGGCCTGCTTGATTGCTGCCAATCCGGCAGAACCTGAACCAAGTTACCCGCCGTCATATCCCGCTCTACCAAATAATCGTAAAGGCAAGCTATACCGGCGCCAGACAGGGCTGCTTGGTAGAGGGAATAGTAGTTATTACTTGAAAAGTAGGGCTTGGGGGCAATCGTGATCGATTCCTGCCCCTTTTGAAAAGTCCAGGAAAGTGGATCGCGGCTGTACTTGTAACACAGTAGTTGGAATTTATTGAGTTGGTCCGGGGAGGAAAAAGACTTAATCCTTGCCAGGTATTCGGGAGATGCTACCAGGAGCCGATCGTGCCGGCCGATTTGATGAGAGTAGAGTGTTGACTGGGGCTGCGCAGGTTGGGAGCGCAATGCCAGGTCAAACCCTTCACCGGTAAGATCCCGAAGCTGATCATCCAGAATCAGATCCAAACGGATATCTGGGTGCTCAGTTGTAAACTTCGGGAGCCTAGGTGCCAGCCAGAACTGCCCCAGAGCCGTTGGGGCGGTAATCCGCAGCAGTCCAGAGGGCTGCCCCTTGGAGCTGGTTAGGCGCTCTTCCACTTCCCTTAGATCATTAAGGACGCGCTCTGTGGTTTCCAGGTAGTCCCGCCCCGCATCCGTAAGGCTTTGGGATCGGGTAGTACGGTGAATTAGCCGAGTACCCAGTCGCTGCTCTAGCTGTTGGATGGCCTTGCTCACAGCGGACACCGTGGACCCCAATTCCCGAGCAGCACGGGTAAATGACCCCAATCGCGCCACCGTAGTGAACACCTGAATTAAGTGGAACCGGTCCAGAGGAACCTCCAATACTTTCCTGGCAGGAAAAAGTGAATATCAAATTTATGCTATTAACGCATTTATAGGAAAAAGTCACAATATCTTGGCAGATTGACAAGTTAAGAAGGGTTTCTGATGAGAGTGATTGTATTGCTATGCCTGATTTTGGTTCCCAGCGCCTTTACGCTGGCCGAGGCACCGCCAAACAGCCAGCCATTTCACGTCAAGGGGGGTGATTTTAAGTTGCCAGTGGGTTGGCACTTTGGGGAGGTTGCGGGGGTGGTCCGCAGGGAGAATGGCCACTTTGTTGTGTTTCACCGAGGGTCTCATTCGCTGTTGGAGTTCGATGGGCAGCGGCGTTTTGTTCGCGAAATTGGCGCGGGACTGTTTGAAAATCCGCATGGTCTTCGTATAGACCATAAGGGCAATATTTGGACTACCGATACTGCCACGCACCTGGTATTGAAATTTGCACCTGATGGCGAAGTAGCCATGGTATTGGGGAAGCGAGGAGCAGCCAGTGAAGGCTGGTTTGATCGCGACTACAACTTGGTGCTGTTCGATCAGCCCCAAGATGTTGCAGTGGATAGAAATGGATTTATTTATGTGGTGGATAAAGGCAACAGCCGCATCGTAAAGCTGGATAAGAATGGCCTTTTGGTAACCACCTGGGGTGGTCAGGGGAGGCCCCTGGAGAGTTTAATTTCCCTCACTCCATTGTGATTGATTCTGAGGGGCAGTTATATATTGCCGATCGTGAAAACCGCAGGCTACAGATCTTTGATTCACAGGGTAAATATTTAACTCAATGGCGTGGAATAGGTTACCCCTATGTCCTCTTTCTCAAAGGTGATGCTTTGTGGATGACAGATGCACGGGCCGAGGAAGTGCGACAGTACGACCTGTCTGGTGATCTCAAGATGCGCTATCAAGGCCAGCCTGGGCGGGGACAGAAGCAATTTGGCTTTGTACATGGGATCTATGTGGATGACGACGGACTTTGGGTGTCCCATATCTTGAACTGGAGCATTAATCGCTTACTGCCAGCGGATACACTACCCGCTCCGGTCATGTAGCTTTTCTTTCAAAATTCACCTGGGAGTATTTATGCCTCACTGTGTTATCCAGTGTCCTTCTAACCTACTTGAGTCGGTAGATGTTGATAGCTTACTGACTTCTATCCATGCCGCTGCAGATCAGTCTGCACTCTTTGAGCCGGGGGATATTAAAGTTCGTTTGTTACCTGTCGAGCACTATTTGGTTGGACCTGAACCAGCACCGTTTGTACACCTGGAGTGCAGTCTGCTTTCAGGTAGAAGTATTGAGCAGCGACAAAGCTTGGCTCATTTACTAGCCAAGGCCCTATGTGCAGCCGTGCCCGATGTGGAGATGGTTTCTGTAGAGGTCCGCGAGATCGTGCGGGCTACATATTGTAATCGCGCTGCATTGGGAATTGGTCCTTTGGTATCAATAGTCAATGTTCCCAGCTGACGGGAGGGGGAACTGCGTAGCCTTTTCTGGTACTTTGGATGATAAGTGGTCAGCGCTTGTTGATGGGGCGGATCATTAGTAGAAAGAAAGCGCCGGCGGTCATCTGTGCCTGTATCAAGCTTTGAAAGCGGCTTCCAAAGTTTCTTTTGAGATTGAGCCAGTATTTGGTGAGAAGCCCAGCTGTTTTGGAACGGGGGGAGTGCCTTTGGCAATAAAGCCCCTCTTTCCTTATGATCGAATCCGATTAGAAATCTCCTTCAAACGAATAACCTGCTGAACATAGAGTGGCAACGCAGATACCTTCCCAATAAAGTCGAAAACGTACATTAATAAGGCAACTATTAACCCGTAGTTAACCAGGCCCCCATCGATTGCAGCTATGGGAGCGTAAACAAACAAAGCGACTATGCCTGCCCACAATATAAAGTAAGTACCTGTTTCCAGGTCACTCAATTCAATATTCCACCGCATAAGGCGCTGGAAGTGTGCTTTTGCATGCTCAACATTTGGCTGTTTAATCGCATCAACCTGATATTCCAGCTCATTATTATAAGATTCATTCAGCTGATAATTGGTATTTCCGATTACGCAATAGATCAGGATAATCATAGCAAGAAGAGCCAGGCAAGCTAGAAAGACATTAAGATTGATAGCGCTGATGATAATGAGCAAACCCACCGTACCAATAGAAACGGTAATGACTTCTGGTAGACTATTTTCAAAGAATTCGACAATTTCAGTTAATAAACTGGAGCGCGCAGTAATAGTCGATACCGACTGCCTCTTTGCTTTTTCACGGGCTACCATTTCCGACGTAACTACCTGGTAAATATGTGCGTAGATTCTTGTATCGTAAAATCTTCGAGCACTTCCTATAAGGACAGAGATAGTACCCAAGATTGCCAATAGATAAATGCCATCATAGGACTGTTCTAACAGACTATTGATAGCCCAGCCGATGACAAGTGGAAAGAGTAGTTCGAGGAGTGTTTCAATAATGACCAGCGCTAGGGTCAAGGATACTCGCCACTTAAATCGGGTAAAAATCGAAAGTAAAGAATGTTTGTGCTTATCTTTCGTAAAATCAGCAGTAACTGGCTGAGTCATTTAACAACACTCTCAATGGTTAACTAGCAACGCCATTACAAAATGTGTGAAACGCTAAATCGGCCAGCGTATTGTGGTCTATGGATTCTGCATTTTTTGTTAACCAGGATGTATAAAGCAGACCTTCTACCAGGTTTACTACCCAGGAAGTAGGAAGTTTCTTGGACAAGCTGCCTTCGGATTTTGCGTATTCCACTAATGTCGCGATTTCATTTCCCTGTTTCTCATAGATCGCGGTGAGTTCTGGGTCATCTTCATCAAAGTCTCCCAGCTTCATTAAAAACTCCATTTCAGCGGACAGCGGAAAGATCGCCTTGAACATCAGGTGGAAGGCTTGCAGAGCTGATTCAGCTTCGCTTTCCAAGTGTTCGGTAGCTTTATCAAATGCCTGCAGGCAGTGAATTGCAGCAGCCTTAATCAGCTTTTCTCTCGTGTCATAAAGGCGATAAAGGGTAGTGCGCCCAACTCCAGCCGCCCTGGCAATGTCACTAAGTGACGCCTCCCTGTTTTTGCTCAAGAGTTCCATTCCTGCCTTCATGATCGCAGTTTGTGACTTCTGAATACGCGCATCTAGTTGATCAGCCATGGAGTTATCACTCAAACTTTATGGAACATACTTGTATCATAATCTGCTATTAGTTATGGTGCAAGAGTGTTCCATAAACTGTAAGTTGCCTAGGCATGATGAAAATTGCGGGAATCTGGTTAAAGCGACGGGCTGCAGGTGTCGTTGCCACCAGCTTACTGGTCTTGGTAGGGCTGTGGCTTGGGGCTGAGCAACAGCCGGTAGCCATGGTCGAGAAGCCCAAAGAGCTTGGTCTTACTGTCACCGTCGTAGAGGCGGTACCGGCGGATGCACAGTTTGAAGTCAAAACAACGGGCATAACACAACCCCGCTGGGCGACTGAAGTTATCGCGTCAGTCAGCGGGCGTGTCACCCATATTGCTAAACACGCAATGCCGGGCAGCCTCATTAGAAAAGGAGAAATACTGGCATCGCTACAGGATACTTTTTACCAGTCTGAGCTAAGTGCTGCTCAAGCCAGAGTGTCAGAAGCTGAACTCAACTTGGCCGAGGTGTTAACGCGTCAATACGTAGCAAAACGAGGGGATAAAGCGAAGTCATCATTTGGCCGGCTGGAGCCACATGTCAAAGCCGCAGAGGCAAATCGAGAAGCGGCGAGGGGAGCTCTCGCATCCTCCCGGCAGAGGCTGGCTGATACGCAAATCAAAGCGCCTTTTGACTCAGTGGTTATTGCAGATTTAATCCATCCTGGCCAATGGATAAATGAGGGGGATGTACTCTTTCGAGTGGCAGCCAGTGATTACCTGGATATTAAAGTTGAGCTATCCGAGCAGACTTGGCAGCGCTTAGACGGCCTTCAGCAAGACCCCAACAAAATCACTATAGAGGCGCCTGACGGACAACAATGGCAGGCCTCGGTCCGCTACCTTAGCCCAATCATGGATACGGTCACCCGTCAGCGTAGCCTTATGTTGCAAGTGGCTAACCCCTTTCAGCACGAGACTCCCTTGCTCGCCGATCAGCAGGTCGGTGTAGTGTTTGGAGGCAACACACAGAGCTATGTTGTCAGCGCACCAGCATCGGTTCTTACAGAAGATGGGAAAGTATGGAGCGTTTCTGAACAATCCCTACTTTTGGAAGAGATAGAGCTACTGGATATGCGGCCGGAATCAGTCCTGTTTCGTTACAAGAATCGGCCCCACCAGAATCGTCAGCTTGTTCGCTTTCCTTTGACCAACTTTGTTGAAGGTCAAGCGGTTGCAATGACTATCAACTAAGGCCTGCACATGAAAACACTCTCACGCTGGTTCCTGGATAACCCGGTTGCCGCTAACCTTCTTATGGTGTTCATTCTGGTTGCAGGCTTGCTGACCTTTCAAAATCTGCGGGTGGAAAGCTTCCCACAAATTCCACCTACGGAAGTCGAAATCTCCGTTGTCTACCCCGGCGGCACTGCCCGCCAGGTCGATGAGAGTATTACACAGCGTATTGAGGAAGCTATCAGTGGTGTTGCAGGGATAAAGCGCATAACCAGTCAATCGAGCAAAGGTTACGCTTCATTAGTAGTGAGAAAAAATACTAATGTTAAGCTGGATCGTTTGATAGAAGATATTCGCAATCAAGTTGAAAGTATCGAAGGTTTTCCTGCATTGGCGGAGCGGCCGCGTATTTATCGCAGTGAATATACGAATCTTGCGGCGTTTGTCATGGTCTACGGTGGTGACAATAATGATTCTCTTCAGCAGGTATCCTCACGAGTAGAGCGAGCACTTAAGAAACATCCTGCTATTTCTAAAGTGACAAACCTGGGTAAAAGAAAGAAGCTATTGGCTATAGAGCCGGACCTCAGGAAACTCCAAAGCTACGGTTTATCCATTGAAAACCTAACGAAACGTATTCGCCAATGGTCAGTAGAATATCGCAGTGGCGAATTAAGAACGGCCAATGGCAATATTGTACTGCAGGGCAGTTTCCTGGCTGACAACTTGGCGGAACTTAGGAATATCCCCATTATCAATACATCGACGGCACGAGTGGGACTCAGTGATATCGCTACTGTTAAGCGAGATTATGAGCAAACCGACAGTATTGTTCGATACCAAGGGCAACCTGCAGTCGCACTGATGATATCCACCAGCCAAAAGGACAACCTGTTTCATATCAATGAAGCCACAAAATCAGTATTAGAATCATTAGAACCGACCTTACCCAAGAATATGCAATTGGATGTAATGGCGGATATGTCCCCTTATATTTCCGAGCAATTAGACCTACTAAGTAGCAACGCCTTACAGGGATTATTCATCGTCTTATTACTATTGGTGCTTTTTTTAGATACGCGGCTGGCCTTTTGGGTTGCCTTGGGGATTCCCATATCCCTTGCTGGTGCGATTACATTGATGGGTTTTCCTTCCCTGGATTACAGCATTAACGATATCACTTTATTCGGCATGATTTTGGTGCTGGGGATATTGGTAGATGATGCAGTTGTGGTCGGTGAAAGTATTCACCAGGCGAGACAAAATACAACTGACACTAAAGAAGCTGCCTGGAAGGGTGTTGAAGCCGTAGCCGTGCCCACAGTTTTTGGCGTATTGACTACAATCGCGGCCTTTTCACCGATGTTATGGATTGAAAATGAGTTGGCAAAAGCCTTGTCAGGATTCTCAGCTGTAGTGATATTTGCACTGATATTTTCACTAATTGAAAGCAAATTTATATTACCCGCCCATTTGAGCTATCCAAATACACATACTCAAACTAAAGGCGCACTAAAACGATGGATTGAGATTGCCAGAGAGAAATGTAACCGTTTATTAGATAAATTTTCGGATAAGATATATATTCCGCTTTTGTCTTTGAGCTTGGTAAACCGGAAAACGAGCATTAGTCTGTTCGTCACCTTTTTGCTACTGGCCTATGGCGCTATGTTCAAGGGGCATATTGCTTCAGTATTTTTCCCTGAGATTCCAGGGCGCTATGCCACGGTTAAAGTGACTATGCAGCATGGTGTTGCAAATACTTTAGTGGAACGCAATACCGGTCAGCTTGAACAGGCCATCAAGCGCACTGCAAATAGGTTGCAACAGGAGTTTGAACTTCCAGATTCACCTGTTAGCAAGTATATAGTGTCAAAGGAAGGCACCAAGACTATCGAGTTGACAGCGGAATTAACACATGACGCCTTGGCTAAATTAGCGAGCAACCGCTTTTTAGAGGAGTTGCGGCTGCATACAGGTATCCTGGAGGGTAGCTATGCAGTGAAGTTTAGCCTTACGGAGGAGCCGGCGGGCGACACTGCCATTGCGGTTTCTGCTCGCAATCGAGATCAGGCAAAACAAGTGGCTGACCGCCTCAAGGCTTCACTCGCTGAGTTGCCCGGTGTGAACGATGTATACGATGATAGCCAACTTGCTAAAAGACAGCTGAAAATTTCGGTTAATGAGCGAGGAGCCAGCCTGGGAATTGATCAAAGCCATCTGGCGGTGCTGATAGGCGGAGCATACGGCCAGATTGAAATACATCGCCTGTTGGATAAAGGTGAAGAAACTCTGGTTTTGGCCCGCTTTCCTCAAGCAAAAACTAAAACAATTGAGCAGTTAAAAGCGACTCCTATTAACCTGGATGGCAACAGCTACGTAAGCTTAGGTGAAATCGCCCAGCTTGAGTATGAGCGTGAGCCCGAGGTTATTTATCGTCGTAATCGCGATGAAGTGGTCAGTATCTACTGGCGTCAGAATCGTTCTGTTATCTCACCGGAAAAAAACTGGGAGAAGCTAAAGGAAGGGTTGGTACCAGAACTGGAGCGCCTATATCCGGGTGTCCAAATTAAGGCCGTTGGTGAATTTGCCGAAATAGTAGAAGTACAGGCTGGATTTAAAAAGTCCATGTTGCTGACCCTTTTACTTATCTACGTTTTGTTGGCGATACCATTAAAATCCTATTGGCAACCTTTGATTATTATGTCGGTGATTCCAATGGGCTTTGCAGGGGCAATTATTGGACACGGCCTATTGGGCTTCCCAGTAAGCTTGTTATCCTTGTTTGGGATGATGGCAATGACTGGGGTAGTGATTAACGATTCCCTAGTATTAATGAGCCGATTTAATCAGCTCTACGCGCAGGGCGTACCAGTAAAAACAGCGTTACTTCAAGCTGGGAAAAGTCGCGTTAGGGCAATTTTCTTAACCACGGTGACTACTATCTGTGGGTTGCTACCATTATTAGCCGAAACCAGTGAGCAAGCCCAATATTTAAAGCCAGCGGCTATATCCTTGGTATTTGGGGAACTATTTGCTACACCGATTACCCTAATCCTGATCCCTCTTTTAATTTCTTTTGTGCAATGCAAAATTGCTTCGAAAAGTGATAGCACTTCTTACCCTAAGCAAGTCTCGCTTTGATGACTTAAGCCACCAAGTTGATCTCACGAGTGAACGTTTAGGGGACAGCTAAACGTTCATTAATTTTCCACTAAAGGCTCCAGTACTTGTGAGGGAACAGGTGCCCGGTAGTCATCAAGAACCAATTCGAGCGCGTTCATCGGTGAATAAGATTCAAGTTTTAACAGGATTTATATAGTAGAGGGCGCTTCTAATGCAATTTGTATGTAGGTGATAAATTGCGTCATACTACTTTTTTATTGCCATTTGTTTTTTTTATTTTCTAGACCTCCCCCAGTTTTTTCATCTCGCTACTACTTGGAGCTTAATAGGCCTGTATATAAGCGGATTCACGTTGTTGAAGAAGATAATAGGTCTATCCTAGTTCTGGGTTTAATATGTTATGAGATATTGTTTAAAGGCCAGATTTTAAGTGCGGTAATTTGCACAAGTGATTGTTCTCGAAAATTAATAGAGGAATAGTGTCATTTTCGTGTAGAAAATATGGAACAGTTAATCGAAATGTTTCACCGGGTAAGAGGAGCCATTTTAAGTAAGTTGGTCCAAGAGGATCTGAAGCTAAACCGCAAAGTAGAGGTGGGTAAACTGGATTTTGGAAAGCAAATGGATACTCTGGGAAGGAATGCTAAATGTCATTTCTGTGGTGGCACCATGAAAACACTACTCCCCAACTGCATTCGGTTTATTCAGATAATTTTGTGCTGGGTGGCTTGTTATTAGACCCTGATCACATAGGTGCGGTAGCCAAACTACTGAATGAAGAGGATTTCTAAGGTGGTCATTCGCACAAGTGGAGGGCTTGGCCCCCACTTGTGCACTTTCAAGCCGGTTAGAGGCAGTAGCCCCCATCAACCTTCAGGTGTGCATTTCGCATACCGACTGAGTGATCTGTGGCCAGATAGTGGATTGCTGGCACTATGTCATCTACCTCAAGTGCCCGGCCCAGTGGCGTTACCATCATACTCTCTGCGAGACTTTGAATGTCTGATTGGCTCATGCCGGCTTTTTCCTGGATTTCGGTCAGGGTGATTCCGGGGCGTACGCTATTTATACGAATTCCCCTCACCGCTAACTCCGCATTCAGGACCTGGGCATAACCTTCAATGGCAGACTTACTCGCGCTATAAGCGGAAGTTCCCGAAAAGGTTTTCTCTACGGCAATACTTGAAAGCAAAACCACGCTGGAGGGGTTATTCATCACCGGTAGTAATTTTTGCAGTGTGAAAAAAGGTCCCTTCACATTGATATCAAAAGTGTGATCGAAGAGGGCTTCATCGGTTTCCTCAAATATCCCAGGCTTGAAAATACCGGCATTCAAGATAAGGGCATCCAGTTTAACCTCATCGTTTTGTAATTTGTTTCCCAGTTGCTCAATTTGATCGAGTTGTCCGCTATCACATAGGTGGCAGGTCAGCTGGCCGCTACTCCCAAAGAGGCCCGCGATATCCTCGGCTGTTTGTTCCAGTTTTTCAGCGTTTCGGCCCGTGATGATGACTTGCCAGCCCTCGGTTAAAAAGTGCTTAGCTGTTGCGAGTCCAATACCGGCAGTGCCACCAGTGATTGCGATGGTTTTTGTTCTCTGCTGGTGTCCCATAGATCCTCTCTTGCGATTGTAATGGTGCAATGAATGGCAGTTGCCAAGATTAGGCTTAGGAGGATATGTTGTTATACTGGTATCAATAAGGCACCATTAGGGCAACACTTTGATTCTAATTTGGAAACAGTGAGGCAGAATGCAGCATCTACATCAATACTTGGGACATTTGTACGTCTTCCGGTTGGTCATTGAGCAAGGCAGTTTTCAGGGGGCTGCTAATCAGCTGGGCTTACCTCGCTCATCAGTCAGCAAGAAGCTGGCACAGCTGGAGGGGTTTGTTGATCAGCGTCTATTGCACAGAAGTACGCGGCAATTGCGCCTTACGGATGCCGGTGCTGCTTTGTTGGAAGCAACGGAGACAATGGCTCAGCTAATGAGCAATACCGAACACCTGATCCTCTCCCACCAGGATGAAGCTGTTGGTAGAGTTAAGATAAGTTGCTCTACCTTAATGGGGCAGCGGTACTTATTGCCATCCATACCATTACTAAAGCAACGCTACCCAAAAATTACTTTTCAAGTGAACTTAAGCGATAGGGTTGTGAACTTACTGGATGAAGGCGTTGATATTGCCATTCGCACTGGGCACTTGCCGGACTCTTCATTGGTAGCGCGCCGAATAGGTGAAAAGCGTTGGGGGTGGTTTGCCAGCCCGGATTATTTGGCGAGTAGGGGGGAACCTAATTCTCCAGATGATTTAAGCCAGCATCAATGCTTAGTGTTTAGTAACCAAACAACAACCATTGATCACTGGCACTTTTCTAACGATGGTAGTGAAATAAAGACCATTCCCATTGATCCGGCGATGGTAGTCGATGATGGCCGTACATTGGTTGAATTAGCTACAATGGGTCAAGGTATAGTTATGATTGATCCTCTTCTGGTGCGCCGGGAATTAGCGGAGGGCAAGTTGATGCCTATCTTTCAGCAATGGAGAAGCCCTGAGCTGCAACCGATCCATCTAGTGTGCTTGGGAAGGTCTATAAGAAGTAAAGCGGTAGAGGTAGTTTGGCAGGCATTGGTTGAGGGCTTGCAGAGGGATTTAATTCAGCCTTAAAAGCAAATATGGCAGGGTTTTACGTATCATCTCTTTTGTTCTTTTGAATTTCCTGAAGCTTCTTTCTTTTTAATTCTCTTTTCTCTTGGTAGTAGCGCTTGTCGACATATCTAAGCAGTAGCCATAAGACAAGCGCAGCAACAATGCCAATCAGGTATCCTTTCCCGTACATACTATGTGCGACCCGCTGCTGGCCAGATTGATACTCTGTTCAACCAATCTGGTCTTTTTAGAAACCTGGTTATTAGTAGGCAAAATAGGGCAGGTAGGAACTCCAGTCGGTCCATACGAGCTGCTGGACAGTTCTATTCACACCATTGGTTTGCATGTAAAAGTTCCATTGGCCCGTTTCCTTAACACCTATTACATTTTTATTTTGCAGATTAATGGCCGCAAAGTTTGATTGAATCAAAATATAACGATTCGGGTCCAGGCCACCAACTTTAGAGGCATCGATTAGCTGAGTGACGTCTGTTCGTAAGTAGCTTCTCTGCGTGCTGGCAAATACACTGAGAGGCGTATTATTGATAATAGTTTGATTTACCTGGTTGTAACTATTAAAGGGATGGGGCTGCAAGTGTCCCATAGAGAGCTGACCACCACCCCAGTCAAGAATGATTAAGCTACAGCCAGTTTGACGCTCGGTTACCCAAAAATCCGCATTTGCCGTATTGGGCCGTAATAGTGCGGTATACCGATTCACAGAACTGTGCCCTCGCGTTGGGGTTGTGAGAGCCTGAATATAGATTCTACTGTCGTTATTTGGTGCACCTGGGCCGATATTGATACTTCCCAAGTTGAGTGAGAATGGGACTCGAGCCAGCTGCGTTTGATGTCCAGGTTGGAGGCCGACTTGCAACCGATAATTTTGTAGTGCAGTTTGCGGGTCAGCTTTCAGTTCTCTCAATGCATTACGAGAATTTAGTTGATCTTGCAGCGGCATAGCTTTGAACTCCATTTTATTTATGCTTGGCATAATACCGCATATTTTTGGCTGTTTTCACAGTATTTTTCTTTTCAAATTTACTCGACTTGTATTTGGCTGGTAGAGAGTTTCTATCGAATTAATTTGTACTGAGGTGCAGGTTAAATTTTGCCATGAGTTGAATGATTTTGACTCAAGAAATCTTTGTCTTGATAATGTTCGAATTGATTCAGGTTATGTTAAAGGGATTTTTTGTGGTCGGAACGGTTGTTAAGCGAGCTATCACCTTATTTTTTGTCCTATTTATTTTGGGGGTAGCAGGTATAACCTACCTGCTAAGTGGTAGTAAGGTTATTAAAACTACAGGACAAGTCTTTCAAGGAATTAAGATTCCTATTGGTGATGCGGCTATTAGATGGCGCGCCGACTTGAGTAAAATTGCTGAAAACCCACTTCTAGAAAGGATGCAGGGGCCGGTGATCATTCAAAGCACAGATGGTTATATTTCACGGTGGTTCTGTGACGATAAAGTTAAAGAGCAGAGGTCCATTTCTAAGGAAATTGTATTGGAGTGTGGGGGCGATCAAAGAACTTATTCTTTGAGGGATGGTGAAGTTGAGTTTGTCCCCTATGATGAGGTAAGCCCTATTGCTGTGGTCAGTGACTTGGAAGGAGATCTAGACTTCTTTAAAAATTGGGCGAGAAACCTGGGTATTATTGATGCCGATGAAAAATGGACTTATGGCTCAGGCCAATTAGTGATTGTAGGTGATGTCTTTGACCGGGGGCGATATGTTTATGATTTGCTCTGGTTTATCTATCATCTTGAGGAGCAAGCGGCCAATAGTGGTGGAGCTGTACATTTTCTACTAGGAAATCATGAACAGTATGCATTTACTTATAGAATTAAATCTGTAGAGGCTGAACACTTATGGGCTATAGAGCAGTTGAGGCCATATGATCAAGCTTTGGCAGAAGATACAGTTTTAGGAGCTTGGCTAAGGAGTAAAGATGTAATGCTGAAGCTTGGATCAGTACTTTTTACCCATGGAGGTATAAGCCCTCAGTTGCTCAAGCAGGGGCTGAGCACCAGCGAATTTAATGGTGCCCATAGAGCCTATTTAACAGGGGCCAAGATAGATAATAGCCTGTTAGTTGGGCCTCACTCTCCAACGCAATATCGTGGCTATGCCTATGCGATGGATCAATATCCGGAGGCCGATCAGCAGTTAGTTAATGCCACTATGGAGCACTTTGACGTAAGCTATATTGTGGTAGGTCATAGCCATCAGGAAGAATTGGCTTCCAAGTTCCAGGGTAAAGTGTACTTGGTGGATAGCACTTTGTATGTACCAAAAGCATTGGTCTTTGAGTCGGGCAAACCAGTAATTCGTAATACTGGCGTAGTGCGTAAAAGTTTTATTGACAAAGATACAAAGGAAGAGCCATTTGATGTTCTAAATACTGTACATTGGATGGCTTTTTTGGGGATATTTTTGTAAGTATGTCTGTATAAAAGCGAGCATATGAGGTCGTTGTTGGGAGCTGAAATAGAGTGTTTAGGCCGACTTATTGGTATTGGCATGTTTCAACTCCATTACTCGAATTACCTCTCTAATCATAATTTTTATTGTTTGATGTATCGCTTACAACTTACAAAATGATAAAGCCAAATATGCATGTGCATTAGTAGGTAGTGTTAAAATGCGGTATATATTCAATATGATACGAGCTGGGTGATTGTGTGGAACAGGGAATTAGAAAGCTGGTTGATAATTATGAGAGCAAAGAGGGGCGATTTTTTTCCATATTTATTCAGTGTCTGATAGTTGTATCGCTAATTTCTTTTTCTGTGGGTACTATCCCTGATTTAACACCAGAACAGAGAGCTGTATTGGATCACTTCGAGTTGTTCTCAGTGATTGTGTTTACTTTGGAATATATATGTCGCGTGTACGCGGCGAAAAATAGATTAGGCTTTATCTTCAGTTTTTATGGTTTGATTGATCTTATGGCGTTCTTGCCATTTTATATAGCCTCAGGAATGGATTTAAGGGCGCTTAGAATTGTTCGCTTATTTCAAGTGTTTAGGGTTTTAAAGCTATTGCGCTACAGTAAGGCAGTTGCTCGATTTAGCCGTGCATTTAGTATGGTTAAAGAGGAACTGGTATTGTTTGGAGTAACAGCTCTGATCTTGCTTTATTTGTCATCTGTAGGTATCTATTATTTTGAGAGCGCTGCTCAGCCGGAACAATTTAAATCTATCTTTCACAGTTTGTGGTGGGCAGTTACAACCTTAACCACTGTGGGTTATGGTGACATGTATCCAGTTACTCTCGGTGGGAGAATATTTACTTTCTTTGTGCTTTTGATTGGTTTGGGGGTGGTTGCAATTCCGACAGGTCTTGTCGCTTCTGCCTTATCTAAAGCCCGGATTGAGGATGTAGAAAACGATTAGTAACAAGCGCTATTAGGCTATGGCCTCTTGGTCTGTGAGGCCATCCCAGGGTATTCAATTGAACTCAATCGCTTTACTATTGATAAAGAGCTGGGTATCAACGGGTGTAGCACTGGAAACGGTTTGAAGTGACATACAGGCCTGCCGGCAACAATGCATAAATTTTACAAGTTTTTCTTCTGGCTCATCACTTTCAACAATCAAATGTATTTCCACTCTATCCCCCTTGCCAAAGACTTCTTCCGGTTTGATACCCCCAAAATTCAAAGTGGTTGAGAACTCAGTTTTTTGCTCTAGCCTTACACTTTTTAATTTGATCCCGCCAAGTTTAGCCAGCATTTCGATGTGAGACATCATGCAAAGGGCTAGCCCTGCAGAGAAGTACATAATTGGAGATGGAGCGCTGCCTCTACCGCCGACGGCTGTGCCTTCATCACAGATAAGCTCCCATGTTCCACCATTAGGAACGTTGGAAAATATGGTGGCTTTTTTTAGGTGATGCCCCTCAGGCATTTGTTCGACATTAATATGAGCGTGAAACTTCAGCAGCTCGCCTTGTTTCACCTTATCGAGATGAGGGGGAGGGAAGGTTACTTGGTGTGCATCCTCGTCCAACTTGCGAACGATGGTAGAACTCGACATTTTCCATTGAATTGGGTCCATTTCGAGGCTCCTCTGTTTTTTTGTCTCGACTGGAGGGTCGAGTAGAGTTGACTTGTGCACCCCTGCGGAGTTGGGTGGCAACAGCTTTAACAAAGGAGGTTAGGGTGAGAAGGGCTATATCCCCACTTGTGCCTTAAGAGTACTGGCTCTTTAGTCCAGTAGGGGGAGCGCGGTAAAGAGCGCGAGTTCATGCGCGTAGGCCAGTGCATCATTCTTGGAGTGGAAGGCCTGCGCCTGGATACTATTGCTACCGTTACTTTGGCGGGGGACCAATATTACCTGCCAGCTGGAGTGGCTACTTTTACGGTCTGTGGTATGGGGTGAGTAGGAGACAACCTTAACCCCCTTGAACGCCGCTAGCGATTGCCTCTCGGTCCAGCTATGCCAGAGGGCTTGTCTCTTGGAAACATAGCTTTTTGATTCTCCATCGATGTAATGTGTTGCCCGAAATGAGAATGTGATTACTGCGAGAAGAGTGCAGAGAGCGGTGGCCAGCCAGGAGATGGTGGAGCCCCCATCGAGAGCAAAACTTAGGCTGACAAGTAGCCAGGTTAGAGTAAACCCACCAAAGATATAGATTGGTACTTTGTTGGACTGCAGTTCCATATGTGCTGCTTTCCTATTTCCCATAAATGAAAAAATTAGGTGCCAGATTTCAACCTCAATCTAGTAGGCCGCTTATTTTTATTTAGCTGATTGAAGGAAGCATACGACAGCTATCTGTTACGGCAGGGCAAAAGTACTCTTTTTGTAGGGTCTTTATCAAGTGAATAGCGTAATTTGTAGGGAGATCAAGCTGTGGCGGTTATCTTTTCGGCAGGAAAGAGGCCCGCTATGGGCCTCTCCAGGGGGAGATCTAAGAGGAGCGTGCTTTAAGGGGCTCGCGCAGCTGTTCGGCCATGCCTAACAGCAGGGACTCAGTAGTTTCCCAATCAATACATTTATCGGTTACCGAAACGCCATACTCCATATCGCTCAGGTTTGGCAGAATTTTCTGGTTGCCGGCTTTCAGGTTACTTTCCACCATAATGCCAATAATCGACTGATTGCCATCGAGGATTTGGTGAGTCACATTGTCGACCACCAGGGGCTGTAATTCGTGGTTTTTATTGGAGTTGGCATGACTGCAGTCGACCATAATGTTTGGCACGATATTGGACTTACGCAGCTCCTGCTCGCACATTGCAACACTCACTGAGTCGTAATTTGGCTTGTCATTGCCCCCGCGAAGTACAACGTGACCGTATGGGTTTCCTGCGGTGTGGATAATCGCAACTTGACCGTGCTTATTGATGCCGAGGAAACGATGGGGGTTGGCGACTGATTGCAGGGCATTGATAGCCACCTCCAGGCCACCATCGGTACCATTCTTGAAGCCCACGGCAGAGGATAGGCCGCTGGCCATTTCCCGGTGAGTCTGTGACTCTGTGGTTCGCGCGCCAATGGCAGACCATGAAATTAGGTCCTGCAGGTACTGAGGGGAGATTGGGTCTAGTGCTTCTGTTGCAGTAGGCAGTCCTAGCTCGGCAACATCCAATAGCAGCTTGCGGCCAATATGCAGCCCCTCCTCAATCTTGAAGGAGTCGTTCAAGTGAGGGTCGTTGATCAAGCCCTTCCAGCCAACAGTGGTGCGGGGCTTCTCAAAATAGACGCGCATTACAATTAGCAGGGTATCGGAAACCTTGCCCGCTATCGCCTTCAAGCGCTTGGCATAATCCATTGCGGCGTTCACATCGTGAACGGAGCATGGCCCGATTACCACCATCAGGCGGTGGTCTTTGCGATCTAGGATGTCGCGCACGGCGGCGCGTCCTCCAGCGACAGTCGCCTCGGCGGCATCGCTAATGGGGAGTTCTGCTTTCAGCGTCTCCGGGCTGATCAGTACTTCCTGGGAGACAACATTTAAGTCGTCGAACTGCTGTGTGGTCATGGCGTCTTCTGGTTTCTCTATTCCTTAGTGCCGCGCTGCACCTGCAGGCGGAGTACCTATCCTACTTTGCCATCAAGAATAGGGCGAGGGTTTCATTTGCAACCAAATAATTGGACTTGGTTTGGGATGTTCATTTGTATTCACCCTTTAACAGTTTGGCACTTTCAAAGCGGTTGAGGTGGCTCTGCTGGGGCGGGCTGAGTGATGCGGGGTGCTACTTATCCATCGGTGAGTAGGTCTTCTGGCGTGTTTAGAGAGGCTTGATGTTACGAAAGAAATACGGATAACTGACACTGCAATGGCCTGCTGCCATGATATAGAGATCCCTTTAGACAGGGAATCCTTTCCAGGCGCTATTGGAACAATATATGAGTACGCTCAAAGTTCCGCAAAAGAAATTGTTGGAACAAGATTCCTGATCAATAATTTTTGTCAGTCACCAGCGGGGGTGGTAAACGGGGGGCTCTATCCAATGAAGGAGTTTGGTTTAACTGATGCGGGGCTTTTATTTCAACATAGCGAAGGCTATCTCCTAACACTAGGGATCATGGTATTCAATTAATTGTGACATGTGCAAGGGGAGATGTCAGTTTAGACTAAATAATTGTATTTGATGAAGGCTTGTTTAATACGGATATTTCATTGTGAGGTGACTATTTAGAGCAGATGAAGTTATGGCGAGCTACATAGCTGTGTTTTTTGAGTAAAAAGTAAGAGCTCATGTACAGTGCTTTCTTATGGATTGTTTATGATAAAGGCTTGTACTAAAAAAGGTCGTTTTACGTAACGATTTCTGAGTTACCACAACGGTAAGATATACGGTGGATTGAATTTTTGTGTGGACTGGCCTTTTGGATTTACCTGTTAAAAATTAGTGCGGATTTTTTTGCGTATCTATACAGAATATAATAAGCAGGGTATTCGAGGCTATGGTGTTCTGAGGAAGCATGCTTCCGTCTAGGCTTAAGCACAACCGATAGTAGTTTAGATGAGCATTCCCATACTGAATTACACGTAGATCCTAGCCCTTTGTTTGATATCTTAAAGTGAGCTTCATATTCATTAATATCAAGAATCGGTCGCGGGAGGAGGGTCGTGTCGTTGAGTCGATACAGCTGTGAACAGTGTCATGACTACGGGTAATGCAAGAGAGAGGAACCCCCAAATTTTATATCCAATAGTGCCAAGAATTACACCAGTTATAAACCCCATAATTACCCCCAAATAGTACTTAGCTCTACGAGAAGCCTTAGGATAGGGCGGAGCGTTCGTGCTTTTGTCAACACGATAGTTATCCAGCATTTCGAAAGCAGCAGCGAAAAGATTAGTAGAGTTTCCTGTCATAAAGTGTGTAGGCGCCTTCTTATTAAGTACCCTGAAGAATATTGTACTGTGAAGAGACATGGTTGCAATTGCAAAAAAAGAGATGATGAAGGTATTTGCAGCATAGGGAGATGAAAGTTTTCCTATATAGCTGCCACTGACAAAAAATAGTAGCATTAGTCCACTCTCTAAAAATAGCATGATAGTTGCTGGGTTTCTCTTTTGTAAATGTAATCTTCTGATGAAATAAATCCAAAATATTTGAAGAAGGATAAAGGCGAAGAGGATAAAAGTTTTTGTGATGTAGTTTGGATTGTTGCTTGCAAAATCGGTGATGGCGAGAACAATTGTGCCGGTAATAAAAGTTGTAAAGCTTCCGAATAAACCCAAAATGCATACAGCTTCAGAAAAGCCGGCAACTAATGCCAGGGTGTACTCTATATTTGTCTCTTTATTGGACCTTTGATTCATGGCGTATAATCTACCCTATACTGTGATAGCTTATCTAATTGACTATTTGGTATTTAGATGATTATGAATGATAGTTTATCTTGATTTTGGATAATAAACGTTACTGGAAAGAGAGCCTCAGTTATCAGAGATATAATCCAAAGTATTACCATTCGGTAGTGGTCTTGAATTCGCTTGCCATGAAACGATTGCGGAAGGTTTGAAAGCTGACGTTTAATTTATCCGCTCACTCATTTAGACAGGGTGGTTAATGCAAATGCTAGCGGCCTCATTCAACCATATTTCCCATAGAGTACTGGCTTTAACGATGTAACAGGCGAGCAGGTTAGATTTGTGACGGGTTGCTTGGATAGTAGACCAAGAATGAGTCGAGCTGGGCAGTCACCGAAAGGGTTCTTTGTGGGGCTGCAAGTGATTTGCTTGTAATATTAAGAATTGCAGCTATTACTTGAGGTCAATTTATAGCCCCTAAATCACTAGATTAGCGCTGGTAACTTTGTCTATTCGCTTGTTTATTGATGAGTTTTCTCAAATTTCAACAGATTAAAGTTATCTACTTAATCGAGCAATTGCCGAGCAGTTGCTCATGAGCGATGTTAATTTTATAGATTTCTGTGATATAGCAAGCGAATATTGAAGGGCAGTCGCATAGTTTGGTTATGTTTGCTGAATTGGAGCACATGGTCTCATATTCACATCCAGGCCAGATCCTTTGCTTGAAAAATCACTTTAAGATCAAAGAATAAATCAAAGAACTGGTTCACGGCATTTGTTTTTATATCTCTCTAAAATTTCTGGTTAATTTCAGCTCTTTAAATGACTACTAATGTTTATAAATGCTAATGAAAATCTTCAATCAAAAAAAATATTGAAGGCTCCGCTTTTAATACTATTGAGTGCACTACTTTTTGGCTGTGGGGGAGGTAGTAGTAACGATGAGACGACACCGCAAGAGAACACTGGCGGTGATAACTCGGGCGGTGGAAATTCGGGTGGGGGAGTGGTAGATACCCCGGATGAAGGTGATGATTCTAACACTTTACCCATTGCCAATGATCAGTTGGTACAGATGGCCGCACACGGCCGACTTGCAAAATCTATATTTCTTGCTGCGTATGATGAAGATCTGGATTCTCTAGAATATTCTATTCAGTCGGAGCCGGCGCATGGCACTTTAACAGGAAGTGGGCGTCGCTGGGAGTACCTCCCTGCAACAGACTTTACGGGTACTGATAGCTTCTCATATCTAGCGTCAGATAGTAGTGGTGCTAGTAATATTGCGACAGTTACTATTGAAGTTGCGGCAAATGATTGTGCCAGCGATTTCCTGGATGGACCAGCTGACAGCCTTCTGGTGCATGTTCCGTCTCACTTGGAATTCCGTGATGTAGCGGGTGGAAATTCTGTGATTGTTGAGGGCACTGCGCTAACAGAAAGTGCATCTTCGGATCCAGATGTAGAAGGGCGCACAATGTTTGTCAGTCGCAACGACTTTAATAATGCAGACATGACGGTGGCTCTTCCTGAGAAAGATGGCCTCGCGCATTTTAGCTTGTCTTTTAAGTTCATCCCGGATAGTACTGAAGGCGATGAAGTGATGGTGAGATCAATTGCTGATCCTAATGGTGATAATAACTCCGGCAGCTTTTATATAGGCATCAGTGATGATGTTGTTGTAGGGCAATTGGGTGGCCAAGACAGCCAGCAGTTTTCTAACGCAGAAAGTACTTTAAAAACCCGTAGCTGTAATCATGTCGCAGTTACGGTGGACAATGGCACGTTAACCGTGTACGTAAACGGTGAAGCTTCTTCTTCGATATCTGTTGATGGTGATAGCTATCCTTACTTGGGCGACATGCTGCAATTTGGGCCCTTTGCGGGAAAAATCTGGGATGCGCGACTCTATGAGCGTGTGCTGACATACGATGAAGTCATGGACCTGGGTGGCAGTAAGTGCAATGAATCCATGATTGCTACCAGCCCCTATGATGGTTACAACAACTATCTTTGTTCAACGTACCAGTGCCAATGGTGGTCGGATGATACCGACAAAACCATGGCTAATTTTGAGCATTATATTGTGGCTCAAGAGCGGGTATGGGAAAGGAATATCTTTGAAGCCGGCATGTATGGAAAAGGCGAGCTTTGCACTTACTTCAGTGATGAAGGTTCCACCCGTGATTTAGAACTCAATTACTCAATCAGTAATACGTTCGTTAAGAATTACACCCTGGAGGATAACCCGCTTACCCAATCTAACGCTCAGCACTGGATGCATGAGAACTTCCACTCCTATCAGGGTAAGCTAAACAGGGTTACAGGTGAGTCCAGTGGTAAGTACACCCTGGAATCCTCCGCAAGCTGGGGCGCGGATCACAATATCCCGGGCGTTAAAGATAGCTTGCTGGGTTACTACACCCTCCACCCACATATTACCCTTTGGGCCATTCAAGACTCTCCCGTCGATCACCAATATGGTTATGACTTTAAAGGTGGGCATCAATACGGCGCTTATATTTTCTGGTCTTGGCTGACTAATTATGCTGTGAGTAAGGACCTGATGGGGGGGTATTCCGTGACTCCAGGGATGGACTTAACGACCTGGAAGCAGCCGATGCTTATTTAACAGCCCAAGGGCACGACATGAAGGCCCTGTTTGCAGATTTTGCCGCACAAATCACGACCTGGGATATGGTTGAGAGTGAGGCCTACCAGGTGTCGGAGGCGGCCTCTTTGAGTCGAATGTTGAGTGAGCACCCTGATGCCAGCACCCACGATAATAAGTACACTCAAACATTTGACCAGGAAGGGACGGGTAACAGCTGGACTGATATGGATACCGGTTTTGTACCAGGCTCTTGGGCTTTTAATGCCTTTAAGGTAGAAGGTATTACTGAAGACAGTAACTACACCATTGCGGTTAGGGTTGATGCTGAAAATAACCCAGCTCATGCGGACTTCCGTGGTCGTGCAGTGGTTTACAACCCATCTACCGGCTCTCGTAGTTATTATCCATTTGATATTGATAGCTCCGGGGAAGATTCAAGTACCGTAGTACCGGTACCTGCCAATCATGAACTCTATGCTCTCGTAGTCACAACTCCTGACACCTTCAGGGATTTTGAGTTTTATGATTATGATTTTGCTATCTATCCATCTGGTGGCGACGTAAATACCGATCCAGTGGGTGATACTTCAGATGAGGATGTTGTAAAAGTTGTGGTTATGGCAGGCCAGTCCAATATGGAAGGCAACAACACCCGGTTAGATCGCTTGCAAGAGCTGATTTGCCATGCCAATGCAGATTACACCTACGGCGATGTCGACTGTGGTTCTACGGCGATTAGTGATGACCAGATAACAGAGCAGTTTATCAATAATAGTGATTCGCTAGCCGATTATAACCAGAGACTTAGCGATGATAACGAAGATCCTGTGGTGCAGAAGCTCGGGCAATTCCTCTGCCGTGCAGGCAGTCTCGACTCTCATACAGGTGAAACCTGTGATAGCCGTAACTTTGATCTGACTGACCGACTCTTTGCCACCATTAGTAGATATTACTTCTCCTCTAGCGAAGGCTCCTATGGGTACAACTACGATGCCTGGATGCAAATGAGTACTGCTATGGAGGTAGCTGAGATTTATGCTGATGGCCACCTGGACGCAGCTCTTGAAGGTACACGAGACGATATTACTGTACTGCAGTATCAGGGTTCATTGAATGATACCGGTTCTCTCTCCTTCTCTGAGCGCCATGGTGAATTGTTCCCCAATTATGGCGTGTCTACTAACCGCTATGGACCAGAGCTCACTTTAGGGCACTACCTCGGTGAAGAGACTGAGAACGATCTGTTACTTTTAAAAGTGGTTCAGGGTGGTACTGACCTGAGAGTAGACTGGAAGGTCCCTGGCTGCCATGACTCCGCCGCTAATGAGTGGACCCAAGATGAGGAAAATCAGGAGTCTCTTTACACTGCGATGTTGGAGAAGATTGAGGCCTTGCGCGACCCTGAAGTCTTGGCTGGTTACTTTCCGCAGTATGAAAATAAGTCGATTGAAATCGATAGTTTTATCTGGTTCCAGGGTTGGAATGATGGAGGGCAAAGTGTAAATGAAAACAACTATGAGGCGAATTTGACCTGTCTGGTGAATGGCCTACGGGAAGCGCTAAATGATTATGACTTGCCCATTGTTATTGCTAAAAGCCACTATGGTGATGCCAGTGGAGCTATCCAGTCTGCCCAACAGTCTGTTGCAGACAACCTCTATAATGTTGAGGCTCATGAAACAGATGATCTCTCAGGTTATTACCATTTTGATCCAGCGGCGCATTTAGCGATAGGTAAGAGAATGAAAGAAGAGAGGGATAACTTACATTGATTTAGGACTCATTTACAGGGGTTAAGTAGTGGATAAAACCATCATTCTTAAGGTTTTATCCGCTCTGGCTTTGCCTTAAAGGCTTACAAGTTAACTCCAATATACTCTCAGGTTGCCTTGCTTTGGTATATCGCTTTGCCTAGGCCAAGCGAGGTACCTAAGACCTAATTTAAGTCGTTCATTCCTCACATTATTACAATTCCTTCAACTCATCGCTGCCTTTTTCTGGACCGGGAAAGGTGGTAGTGCTACCAGTAGAATTTTCCCTGATTAATGGCACTTACTACTCGTAGCGAAGCAAAACAAGCTTTACTTTATTTTGTGAAAACGCACAGCCCGACTAGAGTTTAATCTTTATATATGCGGCTAATTATTTACTTCTACAACTGGAGGCGAATGACATATGGGAATTTTGTTAAAAATTTTCGAATTACTCACCCTCTTCAGATATTCAAGTTGATACTGTGAGCGTTGGAGTATTGAATCACAAGGGGCAAATTGATCTTTAACATCTCGTGAGTTGTATTTTAGGAATCCTCACTTCCTAGGTGTGAAGAGTTAATAGTTTCTATCCTAATAGAAAGTTATGAATATCATTTGTGAATTGATCTAATCGCAACCCTTAATACCTAACATGGATTCGTGAGGTTGTAATTGTACTTGTATGTAATCGTGCTGACCCATCACAGTAGGTTAGAGTATGAATTTTAGCTAGGCATAGCCATAATTTATTGCTATGCGATGGCGGCGTTTCAACCAGGAATGGTGATAAAGATGAGCAGGTCGGTACATGCTTTAATAATTAAGTTTGGTCTTGTTCAGGCCGGAATATCAGCTATAAGTGGGATGATTGCTCCGATTATATTCTTGTTGTTTATGAGTAAAGGAATCGAGCTTCATGAAATGGGTATATTGTTGGCAGTAGCAACAATATCCACTGTTGCTTTAGAGGTCCCGTTTGGAGCGCTTGCTGATAGATACGGGAGAAAAAAGACCTTTATAGCTGGCGAGCTGGTTCTACTGCTTGTAGTGATAGGTTTTTGGTGGTCGTCTAGCTTTGCGGAATTGATTGTATTTATGATTCTTAATGGATTGTCTATAGCTCTTTTCTCTGGAACTATTGATGCACTTTTTGTTGAGCAGTTTAAAGTGGTTTCTAGAGATGGTGAAACAAACTTGATGGAAGCCCAAGCTTCAGTAAATATTTTCCAGATGATTGGCTTAGCTGTTGGGGCAGTATTTTCAGGACTTATCCCAGTATGGTTTTCATTTGTAAGTGATAGCTACGATTTTATAGGGTTTTATGAGGTGGGTTTTGTCTTTCTTGTTCCTTTAATATTAATACATATGCTTTGTACTTTCTATTTTGTTGGTGAATCAGATTCTATGGGGGAGCCAGTTGGTTCGAATTTTTTCCGCGAGGTTCACAGTACCATTAAGAGTGCTTTTGATGTGATTGTTGAGAATCCAGTCTTTAAACCACTTTTATTAATTGACTTCATAAGCGGGGTCGCATTCATTAGTTTAGAGCAACTTTGGCAGCCAATGCTTTCTACTTTAGTCGACAGCAAGGAAAGTCTTTGGTTGTTTGGTATTCTATTTGCATTAAATTATGTTTGTATGGCGGTAGGGCAGGGATGCTCCATTCCCTTGTCAAGAGTTTTTAAAAATAATTATTCGAATATGCTATTGGTGCTTGAGTTCTGTACAGGACTACTATTTTTTATATTTGCAATTCAAAGTGATTTGTATGGTTTTATAGTTGTATATTTACTATTGCATGTTGTTGTTGGGATTTCGATGGCTCCAGGATCGGCAATGTTTCACGAGAAAATTCCAGAATCTAGAAGATCAACAATGCTATCGGTGAAATCTTTAATTGCACAAGGGGGTGCGACGGCAGGGGCTTTAGTGGCAGGGTATACAGCTCACTATTTTAGTATTTCTATTGCGTGGTCCATTGCTGGATTTGTGTTTATTATTTCCTCTTTCCTTTATCTATTGCCGTCTATCTCGAACTTGTCAAAAGATATGGCTATTGTGCTAAACAAGAGGTTTCAGCCACAACCCGAGTAGTACTTTCTGCGCTCAATAAAAATCTGAGTTGATGGTATGTAAATAGCTATCAATATTTTATTGATATGTGGGCTCTGAAATCTGGAATGTGCATTAATTGATGATGAGAATCTTCCTATATCCAAGTTGTATATCTCGTGCGTATAGCAGTTCATTGAATCTAGTGAGTCTCTGAATAATTCCTCAAATTAATCCAGGAATTAGAAATTAATCCAGAGAAATTAATCCAGGACATCCAAAGAACATCCAAAGAATGGAGAGTCGGAAGCTAGACAAGAATTTTTTCGCCACCACTTGGTAGCCGGTATATCTGTCTCAAAATAGATGGCAATTTGGCGTTAAAAGATCATTTTGGGAGTCCATAGGGAATCAGGTGGGGTGTAGAGTCGGGAGCGATGGAATCTAGGGGCAGCTGATAAGCGGATTTCTGTAATCTAGCAGGGGGCGGGGCAAAGAAAGCGCTGGCAATCGGGCAGCCCGTGTACCCAGCGTTTATTTTGCTGCGCACAGACCTGGCGTACCGCTTCCGCCGAGCCCACCAAGCGTTTAAAGCGGCTTTCAAAATTGCGGTTTAGGTAGAGCCAGTGTTTTGGCGAAATACCCAGCCGATTTAAAATAGGTGGGATGTTTTCGGGAATAGCGCCGCGCTTTTTAGGGTGCAGCTGCCGGCCACTCCAGTCTACCAGCTCTAAATAGTGATCCAGCTGAAAAGGCAAGCCTTTAGGCATATCCCGGCGCTCTCCGCCCACCAGCGGCAGTAGGCTTTTGGGCTGCTGGCCTGAGATGGCTGTGTGGATGCGTTGCTGGATCGAAGTGTAATCGGATTAGCGATACTAGCACGGATAGGGTTGAGGTCCACGTAAGCCAGGCAGGCGGCAAGGGCTCTTTCATCCATCAAGGCCTGAGACTTGAAAAGCCCTTCCCAGAAACGACCGGTGCAGCTGTCCTCGGCATTGGCCTGGCGGGCGATGGACTCGTTCAGGCAGCGCATAAACCAGCTGATATCGGCCAGGCGTTCGCGCCAAAGGGATGTCACCTCCTGAAGTTTTTCCAGCTCGACGGCATCCAGGGCTTCACCGCGAAGATAACGTTTGCTTAGCGCAGAACCTTTGAAAAGTTGTTGCCAGCGTTCAATTATCTCGATAGTGGACCATGAGTTTGCTGTGTAGGTATCGATATAGAGCACAATATGGGTGTGATTACTCATTACCGCATAGGCAGCGATATCGAGAGCAAAGATTGAGGCCAGCTTATGCATCCTGGCCTCAATCCACCGGCGTCGGTGCTCATAGTCTTTTTCGGATTAGCATCCCTACCGCAAAGGAACGCTCTACGCACACAGCGGGAGACACAGTGATAATAGGGTGTTGCATCGAGAGAGATTTGCGTGCTGCGCGGAAGAGTCATGGATTTTTATCTTTGACTCCAGTATTTTGATCATTCTGCCTGTGTTGTGTCAATTGACTTGACGCTTTAAGCTTCTACTTTGGTGGGTGTCCAGAATTGTCTCGATACCACCTACAATGTTGAGGCTCATGAAACAGATGATCTCTCAGGTTATTACCATTTTGATCCAGCGACGCATTTAGCGATAGGTAAGCGCATGAAGGAAGAGAGAGATAACTTGCGCTGATTAAAAATCATACTCGATAGCAAGTGCGTAGATAAGGCCTCCCTGCTGAAAGTCTTATCTACGCTCACCTAGCCCACAAAGCCAAAAAACCAGTATTATCCCTTCCGTTTATCTTGTCAGATTTTTTCAAACCATACTGTATCTCGCTCTAATAGCGTGATATCAATAGCGCTATACTCAAGTAATTAATTTGCCCCATCAAAAGGTGCGTACTTTAGCGTTTGAGATAGGCGTTACATTGATTAGCTGTGTCTTCAAAATTACTTTTGCTGAAAAGTTATGTGAAGGGAATATTGATATCGGTAGAGATATAGCCTTTGGGTTTTAAGTTTAGTTACTCTAAAGTGAGTATCGATAGTAGTGCGTATCATAAGGGGCCGCCACGATTCTAAGTAGCGGATTAATTCTAATAGATAGAAGTTTAGTAACATGAAAACCTTGCCTAAACATATAGGTATAGTTGGATGCTCCGCAGAAGGGACCGCCCTTTGCTACAGAACAATATGTACTGAAAGCCCCAAAATTTTGGGGGAGTATGCGCACCCGGAAATCTCCATGCATACTCACTCTTTGGCAGACTATGTGGATCGATTGAATAACAGCGATTTGTTGAGTGTTGGTGACCTAATGCTTTCTTCAGCTAAAAAGCTCAAAGCTCAAAGCTCAAAGCGCAGGGTGCTGATTTCTTAATTTGTCCAGATAATACCATTCATCAGGCGTTTGAGTATGTAAAAGAATTATCATCGCTACCTTGGCTCCATATTGCTGAAGTTGTAGCAGAGAGTGCGAAATCTCGCGGTTATCAAAAGCTTGGTATTTTAGGCACCAAATGGCTGGTGGAAAGTGATGTTTACCCAAAGAAAATTGAAGGGCAGAACCTTGGTTGGCTGCGACCTACAAATGAGCAGGTACACAATATAGACCGCTTAATTATGGAAGAATTGGTCTGTGGTGTCTCGACGCCAGATTCAGTAACTTACTTTCAAGAGGTAATTCAAAGTTTGAAGGCTAATGGTTGTGATGCCGTTATACTTGGGTGTACAGAAATACCACTAATAATTAGTGACTCCAACTCCCCTCTGCCTACCTTGAACTCCAATCATTTATTGGCGGAGGCAGCAATTAGGTTGGCTGTTGGATGTGCAGAATATTCCTGGTAAGCGCAATAGTGGGTGCTCGATCGGCATTTATCATATATAAAGCGAAGCTCTAATGTATGGATTTAGATGGCAGCAAAGCAAAAAACCATTTCACGGATAGGTTAGCATGGCTTTTGCTGCTGCCTGTATGGAAAATACGGCGGAAGTATCATTCTTATCTTAAGCTGTTTTGCCGCGAAGTATTCAGTTTCAGTTGCTATCTTAACACCTGCCTTAACACGCCAAGGTAGTTATCAGCCAGCTCTACATCATCATAGTACCCGCGGGCCTTAAGAAACTTATGGAGTGCCCTTAAGTTATAGGTGGGCACACCCATAAAAGCGTGATGCTCACAATGGTAGCTTAATCCATCGGTGGGGCTGACAAAGAGTAATCCTAAAATTCCCCTTGGAACCGATCGTGTATTATATTTTGGTTCCAGATGATAGAGATCTTTAACCCCGGCATGCTCAGCGATTTGACGCATTCGAATGATGGCCATATAGACTGTGAAGTAGGCTATTACCCATAGGATATACAACTGCGGAAAGCCAGAGGCCCACAAAGCCGCAAACATGATACCGTTAACAAACAGGCCCCGTGTCAACTGATAATTAACTCTCTTATTTCTGCTCAACAAATCTCGACCGCTTAAAAAAAGATATAGATTTGCCTTTAAACCAGTGATTCCCAAAAAATCTCTAGTGAATTTTCTCGCTAGACTCCTTTTACTTACAGGATAGTCTTTGTAGTTCTTCAGATCCGGATCTTTATCTGTGCCAGCATTTCGATGATGTTTTAGATGGCTCTTAATATAGGTATCACCATCCATCAATAAAAATGGTGAAGATAACCACTTGGCAACGAATTTATTATAGGCCCGGGTTGCGAAAAGCGTTTTATGACTGGCTTCATGCATGATTGCGGCTAAGGCCTGTTGACGCCCAGCAAGCAAGAATACTGCTGCAATATATACGTACCAATATGGTAATAGTGCTGCAATAACAAAAATACTAACGATGCTAATCCAAGCGCTTGCTACTATCCACCAAGCTCTGGCATCACTACGCTGCAGAAAAGGCTTGAGTTCTTCTTTGCTAATTGGGATATTCATTGAGGAGTACCTTGTTGTGATTATTAGTCAACACCTAACTTCTTCAACTGTTCCAGCCAAATGTTACGGCCAATACGATCGTACTTACGCACGATATTCTTCAATTCTTGGTACTTCTCTTGCGGTCTTATTATCTTTGGGAGTAGAGGATCAATCGCTAGGCGATGAATGGCCTCACCACCCAACCGGCATGTTTCTGATAATGTTGTATAAATAGGTTTATTTGACAGAGTCTTAAGGCTGTTCTCAAGGGACCGCACGAGATCGTCATATTCGCTATCAAGCCTTTCGATATCCCATAGCTGGTGACCCCATTGAGAGACTAATGAATCGGGAACCTCATGTAATACAAAACAGCTAGCCCCTACCTCAAGTCCAAGAGTATCTAATGAAGCGATTATTTCAGTATGGGCGAGTTTTAGATTGTTGGGTCGTACCCACAGGTGATCGAGGCCTACGGAAAAACCATACCATTGGAGAACAGATAATGACTTTCTACGAACCGTACGTGATATTCCTTTAGGTAAGTGACAAGTAAGCCAACTACCGTCCCAAGTTTCATAATGAAAAGTATCATGTTGCCAGCGGTTGATAAAAGCGCGTTTGGCGATCGCTTTTTCTGTTAAACGGTACACCCCCCGCCCATCATGGCTGACCAATTCGGTACTCACCAATCTATTTAATGTTACTCGTAGACTATTGATAGAAATGTCAAATGCATCAGATATAAAGCTGAGCTGACTGGTTCCAAGCTCGTGTCGCTTGTTAACGCCCATCAGGTCCAGTAGGACATTTTTAGGGGTAGGCTCATACGTAAACTGATACATAATGATTTTACTGACAATAATCCTGGTATTTGTTCTAAGTGATATTACAGGGTAGAGCACAACTTGCAAGACATTGTAATCTTTGGGTTAAACAAATAGACGCTTAAATCCACGGTAATGCCATCTTCTGCTATCCGATATCCTTATCACCGTGAGAAAAATCTATTGGGGAGGATTATATTCAAGTACTTTTAAGTGCTCGATAAACTCCCCGTGTGAGAATGAGATGATGGTCTCAGGCTTTGTTGTTAAGGCAGTTATAGTTGTAGATGTTAGTAGCTAACACAAAGGAAGCTTGTACAAAAGTGTTTATTTTAGAAATTCTACAGGGATGACTTTGTGTAGTGCTTGAAGAGTATTTTTAAAGCTAGTGTCTATGGGTTGGTGCTCTTGTAATACTAATTATCAGTGAATTAGATAATAATCGACAGAGACGTCCCTTGATTGTAACATAAGTTCCATATGTAACTGTCGATTGTCCCTTCATGATTTACGTCACATCGATGATAGTTAGAGCCAGTTTGAAATGTAGCTTTGAAAGATAAAATCTGTAACTGGAGCGGTCAGTCAGGGTATTATCTTTGGTTATTGTACCTATAACCTAGGTTTTTCTGACCATTTGCGCTCTAATTGTTTGTAGGCCAGGGTAGATTGCTTAAGAGCCATAAATTGAAGTTGCCACACGGTAAGATGTTATAATAATTATGCGCTTTAAAAGTAGTAAGGATAAATATAGTGAAGCTTAATTTTTGTTTGTTAATTATGTTGCCATTGATATTGTCATGTGCAAAGGCGCCCAAAGCAGATTCATTTAAAGTAATGCCGCATGGATATTACAGGCAATTGCTTTTAGAAGAAAGATTTCAAGAACTTGAAAATATCCAAGCAACGGCAAACAAGGCATATATATCTGGTAAAGTCAGTGATGCGATTTATATAGATGTGTTTGGGACGCTCTGGTTTACCAGTGATCACAAGTCAGATTTGATCGAGAGCAAACTCAAGATGTGGCTCGAGGAATTTCCGGAGTCCGCTTTTGCCTATTCAGCCTTGGGCAGATATTACTATAGGAGAGGCCAATATCATCGGGGTAACAAATGGGCTTCTCAAACGTCAGAGTCAAGCTTTAAAAAACTTTACGCTAATTTGGAGCTGGCAAATACATTGGTAGTAAAAGCTCTGGAAATAGACCCTGATTTAATTAGGGCTTATGACACTTCAATCGGAATATCAATATATAGTAAAGGGAATAATGCAGAAGAGGCTTTTGAATTGTTGCTCAAAGGTGTAAAACATACTCAAAATGATTTCCCTCTTTGGCATACGTATATGCATGGATTAAAGCCCCGATGGGGGGTAGTTATTTCTCTATGGAAGAAATGTTGAAGTTGGCACAGAGAGAAAATTTAATAACTGAAAGCACTCATCGGCAGATGAAGGGGTATATTATTGCCGATAAAGTAAACAGAGCAAACGCTAAGAAAAAATATGAGTTGGCTGAAAGCTTAGCCAGGGAGCACATTGATTCTGGGTATTATGGCTTATATATGGAACTTGCAAACGCATACTCCTACCAGAAGAAATATCAAGAGTGCTATGATGTCGTCAAGCAATTTTCTGATAATTATCAATATTATTACGATTATCAAAAGAGGATGGGGTGGTGCTCGCTTCGGTTAGAAAAATGGGATGAAGCTAAGCATGCTTTCACTAGATATATTCAAATGACAGGAGGAAATGCTTGGTCGTTCTTTAATCTGGGTAAAGCATATGGTTACCTCGATAATTATCCAGCTGCTTACACTTTGTTGATTCATTCAGCAAAAATAGATCCAAGCTACTCAGATTCAATTAAAGGATATATCGATCATATTTTAGACGAAAAGCCAAATACGAGGGAGTTAGAGTTATCTAAATTAGGGCTTTAACAGTTAGGGCAAGGGTGGATGCAGATGGCATCTATTCTTTAACTGTTTCTTGTTGTTATAGATCTATCTCAATATAGATGGAAAATACTCTATAGTTTGAGGCTTGTGACTGAGATTTAAGGTTTAATATTTTTTAGTTTGCCAATAACTTATTGTATTTGGAGGCTGTTTCTTATGCAATATAAGTCGAGATATTTAGAAGTCTTGTAAAGCAAGGGGTGGTAAGATATGAGTGAAACATCAAAGTTTGGAGTCGTAATATATGCAAGAGATATACAGGGTCTCTCCGAGTTCTATCTAAAAATGTTTGATTTTCACGTACTACATAAATCAGATAAGTTAATTAGTATAGGTAAAGATGGATTTAATATTGTTGTACACGTCCCGCCCATAGAGCTCCCTGAGCGAAATTTCAACACAATTAAACTATTTGTCATGGTGGAATGTCTTGAAGATGCAAAGAATAAGGCTGAGGCACTTGGGGGCAGGGCTATGGAGGGTGAGTGGTCAAATCCAATTTTCAAGGTTTGTAACGTAGCTGACCCTGAGGGGAATCACATTCAGCTTAGGGAAGCTAAATCTTAGTAATAAAGTCAGTTTTTATCTATATTGGTGAAGCATGACCTTCATTGATGCTGCTTAGTGGCGAGTATATGTTTCTTTACAGTTTTATATTTTAAAGTTTGATTTCCAAAGTAACTCTTCAATGTGGTGCGTAATAGTGAGTTGGAGGATAGGTGGATTTAATATTAAAAGATATAATTTCTTTATCATGTAAGGCTCTGCAGGAGGAGGATCAGTATCTTCAGGAGTCACTTTCCAATAATTCTTGCTACTCGTGTGACCAAGCTGGGATTCTAAAAATAAATAATGAGAGATATTATCAGTTCATCATTGCCAGGTACCTTTTTAGATGCTTCGCTAGAAGGATTCAGGTCGAGTATGACTTAATTGATCTTGTTGTATTCCGGGAAGATGTGCCATCAGAAATAGAAGTGGTGGTGGAAATGAAGAGGTGGATGAGCTCAACAGGTAGTCCTGAAATACCTAAAATTAGAAGTGACTTTGATAAATTAAGCAAGTGTAGTCCGGCAAAAGGACTGGCTCTAATAATGTCTTCTAATCCAAAGGGCGTATCAATTAAAGATAATATACAGTATCTTTCTGATGAGCTAGATAGAAATTTAGATTCAGACCTATGGGTATATGAGTCGTTCGATACAATAGGTATAAATGGTGAAGAAAATGTATTTTGGGTGGCCGGTTATAACCCTGCCTATTGATAAGAGTCAGTTGTAAAAAGACATGATTGTTTTCTATAATTTATTATTTGAGTAATTCTTCTAGCTTAAAATCGTTTATTGTGTATATAGACTTTTTTATTTTAGATAGTGTTTATTTTGTGGTCGTCAATCATTCGTGTAGTTAAGTTGGATTTAGATGGTTCGTAACCAGTTGGATGGAGATTAATATGATCTATCCTGCTTGTTGGTTGTAAACTAGTCATAACTCTCAATAGAGGCAGTCTTCAATCAGGTAGGCGAGAAAATAATTTTCAAACTTGCTGGCAGAGTATAGGTTGGCTCTACTGACCTTTAGTGGTTGAAGCACATTTAATGCAATAAGCTACTATGATTGGATGCTAATTACTTGAGCGAGAAAAGGAGAAGTTGGTATGGACGCTGCTTCAGTTAAATTCCCAACGCATTCTGAGCTTCAGAAAGTGCTTAAAGATATTGTAAGCGAAAAAAATGGTGGATTTAACTTTAATATGTGGGCAACTATCGTTGACAGGGATGGTGTCGTTAAATTAGTTGCATTTTCAGGCAAGGACCGAGGTGATCAATGGCCTGGGAGCAGAGTTATTTCAGCGCAAAAGGCAAACACGGCGAATGCTTTCAGTCTTCCCGACCTATCACTATCAACGGCCAACCTTTTTTCGGCTGTACAGCCTGGTGGTAGTTTATATGGCTTACAGCATAGCAATCCAGTTGATACAAATGTCGCTTATGGTGGTTCATCAAATCAAATTGGCACAGAAGATGACCCGATGGTGGGTAAAAAGATCGGAGGAATTAATGTATTTGGTGGCGGTTTAGCTCTGTATAATATGAATGGAAAGCTTATCGGCGCTCTAGGGGTTAGCGGTGATAGTTCATGTGCAGATCATAATATCGCATGGAAATTGCGCCACAACCTCCAGCTAGATTATGTGCCTTCAGGAGTTAGCCCCAATAAGGATGACAATATTGTCTATGATATTGTTGATGGCGTTAGCGACAGTGGTTGGGGGCACCCCGCATGTTCTCCCGAATCAGTTGATATAGCGGCAAGCTTCTCTAAAATTTATTCGGTTAGAATAAAAAAGTAATTTAATTTCCAGTAAGAGCAGTATTCAACACTATCCCAATAATGAAAATGGCAAGCCGAACGAGGTTTTTGTAGATATCTCTTTATTTGATGTTGCCCAACAAGGTAAAGGCTATGGCCCAAAAACTATGAGATTTCTGTGTGAGGAAGTCGGAAAAGTGAAAATTTTTAACCCTGTATCCTGTTGCTATGTAGCAATCCATGCTCTTATTAAGAAACTTTTGAGCGATTTAATTTTTAAGTTGTGAACGAGATGAGTTTGATGAGTCAATAATAGAATTACATTTGGTTCAGTCAGTTCCGTGGGGCTTTGTCTACGCTGTTTTCTTTTATATATCCCCCTTCACGAAGAACGAGTAGGGGGATATAAAGCTCTACCTTTGCAATTGTGATCATAACTTAAACATTAAGTTTTTTATTTACTGGCAGATTGCGAATTCTGGTTCCTGTTGCTGCAAATATCGCGTTGGTCAATGCAGGGGCTACGGGTGGCACACCAGGCTCACCAACGCCTGCTGGAGCAGAATTGGCACTCACTACCCTTACCGAAATATCAGGGCACTGCCCCATACGAAGTACAGGGTAATCATGGAAGTTGGACTGCTTAACCTTTCCATCTTCAAAGGCTACCTCTCCCATCATCGCCAAGCTTAAGCCAAAAATCACCGCGCCTTCGGTTTGTGATACAACTCTATCAGGGTTAACAACAAGTCCAGCATCAATAGCTGCAATTGCTTGCAGTACCTTAAGGTTTGTGTTTTCTACCTCCACCAGTATCGCTATAGCTACATAGCTATTAAAGCTTCGATGAACGGCAAAGCCCCAGCCTTGATTTGCCTGGTTAGGTGCAAATTCAGCCATATTCCTTTCAACAATATCAATCACCTGATGGTAGCGACCAATATCGACTGGGTGACGTGATAGATCCTCTCCGTAGTTTCCGTATTTGAACTGTTGACCGGAAAAGTCGATATGCCTAGGTTGGCCCAACATTTCTTTCCACATCTTTGGGCATGATACTTTGGCATTGTGTGCCAGTTCATCCACGAAACTACCAATGCCAAAGGAGTGCTGAATATTACTCACTGAGCGCATCCAGCCGATACGGGTATGTGCCAGTGCTTTAACCGCTTCACAACGATGACTTCGCACAGTAAATGGAATGTCGACAAAGCCAAGGTCCAGTTCTCCAGCTGAGGGGTACTCCACGTTCTCGGCAAAGGTAGTGCTAATAGATGGAAAGGCGGTACGTTGTAGTATTGCCGTTGGCATTTGATCGCTATCAAGTTTTGCTTGATAAAATTGGGCACTAATTGCGTGCATGTAGCCGTTTTGGATATCGTCCTCGCGGCTCCAGCTAACTTTAACCGGCCGTCCAAGCTTTTTAGACAATAGTGCCGCTTCCACACTAAAGTCAGGCTTTGACTTCCTTCCAAAGCCGCCCCCTAATAGCGTGACGTTAACTTTCACTTGTTCGTCATTGAGCCCGAGGTTTGCTGCTACATTTTGCTGCGTACTTTGGGGTGTTTGTGTTGATGCCCAGATTTCACAGCCATTTGGTGTAACTGAAGCTACAGCAGCAGGAGCTTCCATCGGTGCGTGGGCCAAATAGGGCACTGTGTATATGGCTTGCTGGGTAGAGTCCTCCGGCCAATCGGTGTTTTCAACTCCTTGTTGGCGAACTAATTTACCAGGCTCCTTGACCCCCTGAATTAACGACTCCATGAAACTTGTGCTGCTGTGGCTATCATTCTTACTGGCAGTCCAAGTTATTTCTAATGCTTTACGCCCTTGCAAGGCACTCCAGGTGTTAGTAGCAATAACTGCTACACCACCTAAAACTTGAAACTTAGGTGGTCCTTCGGGCACAGGTAATTGAATTACATCCACAACCCCGGGAACCTTGCGAGCCAGGGTATCATCTAAACTTTCTACATCACTACCTAGAACCGGGGGCCTGGCTATACTGGCATACAACATGCCATCTATTTGAATATCGTAGCCATATCTAGCTCTTCCGGATAGCATATTATCCATGTCGACAATCTTGTGAGATTTGCCGATATGTTTAAAGTCCTTGTTTTCCTTCAGTTTCACGTGGTTCAATTCTGGTATGGGTAGTTTAGCAGCAGCAACTGCTAGCTCTCCATAACTAAAGCTTCTGCCCGACTTTACGTGTACAACATTATGATTCCTGGCTTCCACTTCTCCGACAGGTACTTGCCATGAGTCTGCTGCAGCTTGTTCCAGCATGGTCCGAGCTATTGCCCCCATTTGTCGCATTTTGTCATAATGCTTACGAATACTGCGTGACCCATCGGTATTCTGGCTTCCATAGCGCTTATCGGCTAACCCTTGAATCACAACGACATGTTGCCAATCAGCCTCAAGCTCATCAGCAAGTATCTGAGGTATCCCGGTTCTAATACCTTGGCCCATCTCTGAACGATGACAGGTAAGATAGACTTTATTGTCTTCGCCAACAGCAACAAACAGGTTTAACCTCGGCTCCTTTCCTTGTGCTATGGCCATCGGACTCCAGCTCATCCCACTTGCACCTAAAGCTAAGCCCCCGCCAGTTGCTCCAAATAGTTTAAGTACATCCCGGCGGCTGAAATTTTTTACGGCTGTAAAGCTACTCATTATTAAGTTCTCTTTTTAGCGGTGTCTTGAATAGCAGCTCGAATTCGTGTGTAGGTACCACAACGGCAAATATTTCCAGCCATGGCAGAGTTAATCTCTTCATCACTTGGTGATGGGTTTTGGGTCAATAGCGCGGCAGCAGTCATAAGCTGGCCAGACTGACAATAGCCACATTGTGGAACGTTATTGTCGCTCCATGCTTGCTTCAATTCAGCAAATTGCAGCCCCTCGATGGTAGTTACTTTCTTGCCTTTGGCTTGCGAAACCGTCGTTAAACATGCTCGCGTCGGCGTTCCGTCCAAGTGGATTGTGCAAGCTCCACACAATCCAACACCGCAACCATATTTAGTGCCTGTTAATCCAAGCAAATCTCTGATTGCCCACAAAAGTGGCATCTCTGGATCAATATCTAGTGCGTAACTTTCGTCGTTGATGGTTAAGGTTAACTTCTTATCTGACATTACCCGCTCCTTGATAATCCCGCTAGTAATTGCGTATCGGTGGCGAAATCGCTTCTTTTCGTTAACTGGCTCTGACTTGGAAATCTGACTATCGCAGAGCTAGTTTTACGGAAGTACTTATGTAAATTGATACTCTCACTAAAAACTGAAAATAAGCCCTAACTGAGATTTTCCACAATCATTTGTTGCCATTTTTCTATATCAGCTCTACGATCTATATCTATGGCGACACCCTCGATCTCAACAATTGATAAAGCATCAAGATTAGATTTCTTTTTCAATAAGTGCTTTGCGCCCATATCGCCTGTGAGAGATGCGAGATCAGTAAAATCTGAGGAGTTAAATACTGCAGGTACGCCAAAACTATTTTGATATTGGGCGCAGCAAGTTTGCCCATATGACTGCCACGCAGTGATTAATTGTTGATAATCATCCAAAGTTACGCCTATGTGATCAGCCAAGGCAATTAGCAAACCATCTACCTTAAGGGCCTCGGCTTCGATAACTGCTTCTTTAATAGAGCTTGCAATACCACTTTGCCAGTTAGTGTTAAATCGTCGGTTCACATCGGAAGACAACAAATTAGCCAGCTTCTCTTGATGCGCTCCCAGAACTACCAATAACTCTACTTTTAGCTCGGTTGATGTTTTTGTGTTTAGGCTGGTTAGTTTATCAAGCGTTTGCAACAGCAGAGGCTGACTCTTAATCTTCCCATTTGAGTCAATCACATCTACTGTTGCTTGTAATTTTATACCATTAAATCTACGACTTTCTCCGGCAGCGAGCAATGCTACCAGTATCCGTTTTGAAGGTTGTCTAGCTGTCTCCCGGATAAATTTATTCACGTTGCGACCTTGTCTAGGGGTAACAATCTAGCTTGATGCAATACTCCGTGACATTGAGCCAGGATGCTCAAAGCAATGGACTCAGGTAGCTCACCACCTAATGCTAAACCTGCCGGTGCGAAAAAGACACCATAGAAATCACTTACTTTTATCCCCGCTCTATCAAGAACTTTATCACGTCTATGTGGAGGGCCGAGCAGCGCAACATAGTGTAGCTTCGTCAGGCTTACGGCTTGTAACGCCTTCGCATCCAAGTCCAAGTTGTGGTGCATCACAATCGCCGCATCAAACTGATTCAGCAGCGATGTAGTCAGCTGTGAATAGGGTTTCTTTAGAATACTTGCACCAGGGAAATCGTAATGACGGGCAAAACTTGTGCGTTCATCAATCACCGTAATATGCCAGCCTAGTTCTTGAGCAATTTTGACTACTGGCTGAGCATCTAACCCGCCACCAAAAACAGCAATATGAAAGCGGGGTAGGCAGGGAATAATTAATCTAGGATGCAGAGCATCTGTTTTTCCATTTTCTAGCGATAGCGTAGCTTTGGTAGTGCTATCAATCTGGTAGCCCATTACTTCTGGGGCAATAACTCTCGCAACAAGATCTCTTGAATTGGTATTTTGAATAGGTAACTCCAGTTCGTAGAAAGCGGAGTTTCCCGAGTTCAAATATTCTAATAGGCAATGCAACTGAAGATATTGGTTTCTATGCGTGAGGGGAAATAAAATTAGTTCTACAATGCCACCACAGCCTAATTGATAGCTAGTATCCGACTCATCACTGGCATCGTAAATCACTTTAATCGAAGTATCATACTGAATAGCGCGTTGAGCGTATCGTTTTAAATCGGCCTCTAAGCAACCACCACTGACTAGACCAATACTCTTACCTAGTGGGTGAAACAACATCATCGCTCCCGCCTTACGATAAGCTGAGCCCTGAACTTTGGTGATTACGGCTAGTACCCAATCATCCGCAGGCGATGCCTGCCATTCACTTAATAGGGCTTCAATATGGTGCGACATAACTCTGTGCTCGAATACATGAAAAATGACCTACAAACCTATTTGGAACCCAGTAAACTGTAAAACACCACAATTTAGCGATACTCCAAGAATGTGAATAAAATGCAAGGTCGTTCCCAGAAAATGCGGCAGCTGTGCTGTTAAGCGCGATAGTTGGAAATTGATGCGTGCTTTCGTCTAATAATGGGCTGCTTCTATAAGGGTAGAATCTGAGGCGAGGCAGTGGAGTTTTGTCCTAAATGGCTATTATTAGATTATTTTCTATTTTGGCTGCCTCTGAAATAGTGGTGCCAGCTCACTGGCTTGTTCCGAGTCGAACCAGTAACTTACTTCCTAGTGATACTTTGGGTAAGGAAAGGCTTAGTGCGTAGAGGTTCTTGTAATTGATCTTTGGTAGAAGAGTGAAGCAAGGCAAAAGAGTAATAGATGTAGAATGGAAAATTAGATATTAAGCTGCTAGTGCTGGGAAGCCATTGGTTACATCAATATTTATAAGGTTAACTAAACGTTAGTATTGCAATGCCAGGAAAATTTCGAGATCCGTATGAAATTCTGTCGATAGCCGGTCTTGTTTAAGCGATAAATAGTGTTTTATTCAAAGATTGTAACAGATAAGGTTAGAGTAAGGTGAATTTTAAGTCCGTTTAGTTGTGTTTTGTGGTGTGCCCTATAAAGATAAATTGATAAGGATGATTATGAATGCCAAGTCGATTCTCAATTTTCTCATCGCAGGTATCATATTATTTGGTGTTTCAATTCTTGCTGAGAATAGCGGTATTCTAAAGCATGGAGTATTAAAGGTGTGGAATTATCTATTTCGCCGTATCGTGAAGTTCTTGGTTTGAGTTATGTAGTTAATGGGGCGTAATTGTGAAATTTACACAGAGTTTATTAGTTAAGTATTGCCTTGTTTTATTGTTCCTTTTCTACAGTGCGGTAACTCTGGCACAGAACAATAAAATAGATTATTTGGATATTTTGATTCTTGATGGAAAAGTTATCGATGGTTCAGGTAATCCATGGATAAAGCAAGATGTAGGAGTGGTCGATGACAAGATAGTCTTTGTAGGGAACGCTGATAGTTTTAGGAGCAAGGCTAAATTAACCATTAATGCTGAGGCGTTATATGTTACTCCTGGGTTTATTGACATGCATAGCCATGCAGATCTCAATGACCCGCAGGGCAAAAAAATGTTGCCCCAGATCTTTCAGGGCGTGACCTCGGTAATTGTTGGTGTAGATGGATTTGGGAAAAATGATGTTCTAGAGCAATATAAAATCGCTGAGGGGGAGGTGAAAGGCTCAGTGATACCGGTGTCAATATAGGAACCTATGTGGGTTTTAATCAGGCTCGCTTGAACGTTATGGGGATGAATGATAAACCTGCCAGCAATGAAGAGCGTTCAAAAATGACGCAGTATCTTGAAAGTGGTATGCAGCAAGGTGCTTTTGGGGTCTCAACGGGTCTTTTTTACCGACCGGCTTCTTATGCCTCAACAAAAGAAGTGATTGAATCCCTGTCATTCTTAAATAAGTATAAAGCTATTTATGATACCCATGATAGGGATTTGGGGGCAGTTCTAAACGGTATAGGATACGATGCTTCTGTTGCTGAAGCTATCAAAATTGGTTCAGCAATAGATGCAAGAATTATCTTTAGCCATTTTACTCCACAGGGTAAGCATAACGACGGACGAGCTAACGTAGGGATAGATTTGATCAATAATGCCAGGGCGGATGGTGCTCAGGTATTTGCTGCACAACATCCATATACTGCAACGCAGAGTTCATTGCTGGCTTATACTATTCCAGACTGGGCCTTAGCTGGAGGAATGACATCTTTACTTGAACGGTTACAAAGTAAAAATCTCCTAAATCGTTTACATTCAGAACATAGGCAGATGCTTGACATTCGTGGTGGTCCGGAAAAATTATTATTTACTGATAATAATAAAGACCTCAATGGCAAAACGTTAGCACAAGTATCCGAGGAATTAAATCTAACAACTTTAGATACTGTACTTCATATTGCTAAGGAGCAAAGAGATGCTTCTGTGATGAATCTTGAATTATATGATATGGACAATATTCGCTTATTAGCAACACAGGAATGGATGATGACGAGCTCGGATGGAGGCTCACACGCTGTGCCAGGCCAGCGTGCACATCCTAGGACATTTGGAGCGTTTGCTAAGAAGATAAGGCAGTTTGTTGTTGATGAATCTCTGATTTCTTTACCATTCTTGATTAGGGGGATGACAGCATTGCCCGCGAGTTTCTTAGGCATTCAGGATCGGGGGCGATTGGCTCCTGGATATTATGCCGATATTGCTATCTTTGATTTGGATCAGGTCAATGATCGAGCAACCTACGAAGATCCGCAGCAGCTCGCAGAAGGCTATATTCATGTATTAGTTAATGGCGAATTGGCCTTGTACCACGGTGAGATAAAGAGTACAGATTTAGGACAGGTTTTACTTAGGCACCAGCCGCTAGTGAATGAAATGCCAACCGCACTACAAGTTAAAGAAAGTCTCTTAGGTGCTTTTGGAGGGAAGGACTCATTACATAAGATTGAATCTTTAACGTCCACAATAGAGTTATCTTCAGAAAGCAAGCCGTCACGTACAAAAATTCAATATTTAAATTTTTTGAATGAATCCATCGCAGAGTATTCAAGTCGTGAAAATGTAATTCACTTTGGAGTAGAAGGTCAATACGAACTATATCAAGGTGGCAATTCAATTGACCCTGAGTCAGCTGCCTATATTAGCTTAAATAAGAAGGATAATTTGCTTCAGGGATTATGGCTTAATTTCCTTTATTTTCTACGTGACCCATCGATGGAAGTGTAGGGCCCATTTGATGTGCCTGAGCACAGAAGTGAAAGCTGGTGGAAGCTCGTCTCAGGGGGAAGGATAACCCCTTTACTTGGTATAGACCCTGATACTGGGTATATTAGAAAGGTACTTTATGAAAATGGTGTTTTTGTTGAGGAGTTTGATTATAGAAGGATTGAATCAGGCGTCGTTTGGCCGCACCAATTTAAAGTATTAAATAATGGTAAAGTTAGCCTGAGTGGTCGATACAGCAATTTACAGACCGACTCAGGTCCAGGGTTTGAGGTATTACCATCTTGGTTCCCTGGAAATTAACTATATACGAAAACACAATGCTGCTGGATTGTAGGTAGACAATTGACTCGGTTTGATCTTGAGAAAGAGTTTTAATTGTATTAATTTAAATTTTGATTGGCGATGTGTTTTTTGTGAAGTTGTTGACCCTGGATTCCTACAATATTCGATACATATGGCGATGGCGAAGAATATCTGCTGGCTGGTAAGTTCCTACACAAACAAGTTAGGACCATCATGGGGTTCCCAGTTGATCATGGAAAAATGGTGCCTGATCGAACTCCTTATTGGGTAGTTCTGTTCGGGGGTTGCCTTCAGGTTACCATTTTTTAGGTGATTAACTGATATGCATCAAAACTGAAGTCAGCTGTTATTGTTGTAGCTATTATTTTATAAGTGGAGGTGAGTGGACTGATAAAGAAGGTAAGTTGGTTATGGGGGTTTGGGGCAATTTATAAAGGGGTAATTTTTTTGGGGTTTAGGAGTCGCTATTGTGGGTTTTGGCGAGCATGAAATTACTCGCCGAGTTTTTTAGGCACTGTTAAGGTTTTAGGATTTCAATTTTCCAGCCAGTACAATTGTTTTCATCATAGAATTTATCGCGAGCTAGTGGTTGCATCCCCAACCTTTCGAATATTGCTAGAAGGTTACCCATACTTTCTTCTGATAGTGATGAATCTAGTTGGTTTTGCGACCTTAAAGCCGTATATTCCAGTTCTGTACTAAAAAAAGAAAGAAACTTATCTTTTGTGGCGTTATTTGATGCTAAATTTCTTTGCAGGAAGTTTTCAAGAGAATTTCTCACAAAGTAGGTTGTCGCAGATTTTGGATGTTTGGAGATTAACATCTCAACGGATGTAATAAGATACTTTAATTTGTCTGCTGTGTGCGGGTTGCCTAATTTTACTTTTGCCTCTTCAATGGACTGGATGTCTTTAAAATCATGTATAAAAGATGTAGTTTGCTCTGGGATTCTTAATTCTTCGGTAATTAGCTTGTGGGCTAAAACCTCATCTGAGCAATTTCTGTAGGGGGTGGAGTTTGTTTTGTGGCATATCGCTTTAAATACTCCTCCAGACTCCAGTGATTTTTCTATGCTTCTCGCGGCTTCCAATTTATTGCTGTACTCAAAGCCAAATTGTGAAGTAATTAGGTTGAATTTCTCATCAAGTGAATGAATTTTTTCGATTGCCATGCAGGAGTGAAAGTGTAGTTTTTCTAATAGTTTTTGATTTCTAGGGTTTTTGTTGGTTGCTAGGGGGGTGATGTTAGCTGCATCAGCAGCATGTATTTCAAGAGGTTTGCCAGACTTTGATGCTTCATCTGCAATTAATAAAGCTATTGCACCATTGCCGCATGCAATATCGAGAACTTTAGAGTTAGGACTCAATCCAGAGACTGTTGATCTCCAATATTCGCCTGTTTTTCCTGTATAGCTGTGGGGCAGAACTTGTGCAAAAGAAGTGGGAAATCCTTGCTTCCAGAAATTTGTCCATTGCTCCAAATTTTGCATGGGTACCTCGATTTTATTTTGATTTATATATTGGATAATACGGTAAAGGCGTGTTTAAGAGCTACTTGTCGTGTATTGAGTGGGTGAGAATGGAAGGCTATTTAGGGGCATTATGCCCTCACAGTGGTTTGGCTAATATAATTAGCATGCCGTTTGTGACATTTATGAGTTTTTTATATGTGGCGATGTATTTAATATATTTATCCATATTTAGGATGATTTTATTTGACTGTTTGCCTGTGTAGGATATGTGTCTTTTTAGAACGGTTGTGTAGACTACTGTCTTGCTTTTCCAATGCTCAGACTAATTTGTATGTAGGTGGGGCAGGTATATAACGATTGTTATCAGGTGAAAAGGCAGTTGACTTAATGGTCGGGTTTAATCGGGTTTTCCCAACACATAGAACCCGCTTGATAAATTGCTGATAAGGGGACTTGGTGACTGGGCGTGCCTACTTGGTCCTTTATTATTGTGTAAATTGATTCTGTAGTATTGTGATTTTGAACTTCAATCTAGTTATTTGGGCGAGTCGTTTTTCTGTTTCGGCATAGCTTTCCCATATGATTACGTTGATATATGTTGGGTTATCTATACATATGGGGTAGTACTCCCTGTTTAGCCAGTTTCAGATACGTAAAGTCTTCAGCTAACTACAGCCACCCCTATAAACTGATTGTGCCTCATTCCTAATTGTCTCTTTTGATCATTAGGTTCTTTTGGTAGCGAGTATAGTCATGGTTAGAACCTGATTGGGTGTTGATATACTCTCCGTAAAGAAAGTAATTAAGTAGAAAGCCGTGTCCTACACGGCTCACTATTGCGGTGATATTCTTTGTCTAAATTGCTTTATGTACTAGTACACTTTCCAAAATTCCAGCAGCAGAAACACTATGATACTTGGTTGGTGTGCCTGATGATGTCGCTAAAAACGGTATTTTCACCAAGTTCTTCCTGATTTTTTTAATATCGTTATCGAGATTGGAGTCTGCGTTTGCTGAGTAATCCCTACACTGTGAGCCGGAATTGCTCTAGATCGTAATCAATGTAGAAGATGAAAAAAGCTATTGACCTCAAGTTAGGTTTAGGTATTAAGCTCTTGTCTATTGATTATGAGCCCGGATTTTGAGGAGACAATCGAGATGAGTACCCCTGGTATTAACTTGCAGCAATATTTAGACCGTATTAATTTTGATGGAACCCCGGGTGCTAACTTGCAGTGTCTACAGCAGTTGTTGACCCAGCACGTCCGTACGATTCCATTCGAGAACGCCACTTCATTTTTGGGAAGCCCCGTGGATATTGAGTTGGAATCTATAGAGGCCAAGTTGGTACAACAAAAACGTGGAGGTTATTGTTACGAGCAAAATGCCTTATTAGGGGCAGTGTTAGGGCAAATCGGTTTTAAAGTTACGAACCTCGCCGCGCGGATACTGTGGCAAATGCCGATAGGGCATCAACCCGCTCAGTCGCATATGATTCTGATGGTGGAGCTTGAGGGCGCACGCTTTCTGATTGATGCGGGATTCGGCAATAACACTTTGACTGCGCCACTAAATATTGACTCCAGTGATCGTCAGAGCACACCGCATGGTGTTTACCGCTTTACTTTAATAGGTGATGAGTACCTGTTAGAGGTTACAACCGATAGTGGTTGGCAACCTATGTACAGCTTTGACTTGAAACCTAAAACTCATGGCGATTATAAAATTGGTAGTTGGTATTGCTCAACGCACCCAGAATCCAGGTTTGTAGAGCACTTGATTGTTACTCGGTCTTTCCCAGAGGGGCGGCATACACTTTTCAATAGACAGTTAAGCTATCAACCACTTTTAGGCTCCAAGAGTGTTGTCATGATAGCGGATGTTGATGAGCTTCGGGCTACTTTACTGGATATCTTTGGGATAGAAGTGCCGGCTGGCAGAGAAATTGATCAAAAGTTAGGCCGGATATTTGAGTCAGGCGGCATAGCGGAGAGAGTCATATGAAGAGGGTAGGTGTTGTTTACCATTCTGTATCTGGCTGCAGTAAAGTTCTTGCGGAGTCCGTGGTGGAGGGAGTTAACACGCTAGAGAAGTGTATTGGTGTTGCCCTTGAGATTCAGGGAGAGAGCATTCGTCACGGACGTTATGAAGACCAGTCATTATTAGCTCAGTTGGATCAATGTGAAGCCATAGTAATGGGTTCGCCGACCTTTATGGGTACTGTCTCCGCTCAATTCAAAGCATTTATGGATGCAGCAAGTGAACGCTATGGAGATCGGTGCTGGCTGGATAAGTTAGCTGCAGGATTTACTGTTGGTAGTAATTTTAGTGGTGATCAGCTAGGTACCATCAGGACTCTACAGGTCTTTGCTGCACAAATGGGCATGTTGTGGGTTCCCCTGGATATTCTACCGAGTCAAGATTCCCTGGGTAGAAACCGGGGTGGTTGTCAGTCGGGCTTGGTAGCTGTCGCTGAGGGGGCTGGTGAAATTCATCAGTTGGACCGACTTACAGCCGTACATTTAGGTCGTCGAGTCGCAGGCTTAGCACTACGAACTTCCGATTTTAGAACCGCGCTTCTTGACTAGCTTTTTGCTGTTCAAAAGTAGGCTGCTGATGCAGCCTATGATGACGACAATCCCGATTAGCTGAAATCCCGCTTGGTAATTGTAGAATTTCTGTGTTGGTTGTGGAGCAAAGTCAAAAAGTCTGGCTAGTAGATTGCTGAGGGAGCGGATATAAGCGAACTCTATATCTTGATCGAGTGAGAGCCCTATGAGGGTTTGAATTACCCCTCCTAAAACAAAGCCCCCAGTTACAATAAGGGCAGAGGCAATGGCGTGCGCCTTTTCAGGAAGTTCAGATTGCACTATCGAGAGAGATAGAATTGAGCTGCTGAGGCCAAACCCTAAGAGAAAATTTGCCGCCAAAGTCCAGGAGTCCGACAAGTGAATACTCAGTAAAGCTGTGACAGCAATAATTGAGAGGAAACTAAAAGTTCTCGCTGGAATTATATAATCTCCCCGATAATGAGACCAAGCACCGACAATAAAGCTGCCGATAATGATGCCCGTTGAAATCATCGCATTGAGTAGGGCACTTTCTTTGGATGTTTCACGAAAAAAATCAACCTGGAACTGGATATTCCATAAATCAGAGTAGGCGATAATTATGCCGAAAAGGCAGGAGTAGAAGGTGAGGGCCAGCCAAAAAGCTCTTGATTTGAAGCATGAATTTAGCTTGTCAAATTGAGTGGCTTTTTTGGCAGAGAGTTCATGGGAAGAGTTTTGATTGCTGCCAATAAAAATAAATAGCAGCACAGCAAGGCAAATAAAAAATAGCGCTGCGATGAAGTAGGGCTCCCGGAATGAGACTTCGGTATCGAACAAACCGATAAGTAATGAGAGTGAAGCTGCTGCGAAATTAGCTAGTCCTTGGCTAACAGCGGCCATTAGTGAAAACTTATTAGGTAAATCCCGTCCGATAACATAGATAACTCCCAAGAAGCTACTGGATAATCCAAGTGCGACTAAGAGCTGCCCTGTAAGGGCTGTTCCGAAAGAATGACTGCTGGCAAAAATTACACAGCCGCTAGCGGCGAGGGCGGCTGAGATACCCAGTAAATACCGTGGACTTATAGGGCCCAATAGTGAGCCAAGTGTCAGTTGACCAATAGAATAGGCGACAAAGTAATATCCTCCCAGCATCCCTAAGCTTTGATGGTTGAGATTGAGTTCTTGAGTGAGGCTAGGTGATAGTAGGGCAAATAGGATTGAGTTGGTTACGCTGGCGCTGAAAAATATGACTGCAACTGTCCAAGACGCGTAGCGGAAGTGTTTCTGCCCCATAGGCTTTTCTTTATCGGTGTCTATTGCCACGTCTCGGCCTTGGGCTTCACTCCTCAGCTCCTGCTTATGATTGCAGCGACCAATAGGGATAAAGCGCTAGGGTTTTAAATGGATATGAAACAAGTCGCATTAGATAGATCTTAGAGCAATTAGGAGCCGTAGCCCGAACACAAGTAGTTGATAGTAAGCAGGATTGAAATCGATCGGGCAGCTAGGTTTGATCAAAGTATCGCCAACGGCTGTTGAAGTTGAATGCTATTTGCTAGGCGGTGCCGTATTGAGGAGCTTTAATAGACTCTTTATTCAAAAGAATACACTTACAAAGTCGTTATCACGTGATTTCATCTCCCCAATAGAAACATTCCGTGGCTCGTTATCAGGTGGAAGGGATGTGAGCAGTGTGAACGCTGTTGGCATCTTGATACTGGAGGTGAGATCGTGCTTCGGGACTGGGCTTTAATGAGTATGCAACCCTGGCAATCGATGGTGGCCCATGCGTCGAAAGTCTTTCTTGGCTAGCCGTATTAATGCCGTGAGTGATGGCGTTTTTGCCATTGCTATGACGCTGTTGGTTTTTAATATCCAGATTCCCGATCTGGAGGATATAAAGCCGGGCGAGGATTTCCACAGCAATATTCTTCAGCAGTTGCCCCACTTTTTTTCCTGGATACTGAGCTTTGCGATTCTCTGTCGGCTATGGCTTACCCACAATCATCTGATGTCGGACCACCAATTTAAATCGGTTGCCTTTACCAGTTTTAACTTTTTGCTATTGGGGGCGGTGGCGTTTATTCCTTTTCCAGCAAGTTTGATGGGGGAGTATCCAGACCAGGTTTGGTCAGTGATCTTATTGTCAGCCAGCTACGCGGTGGCCGCTATCGCAATTGCGGGTATGTGGTGTGTCGCTGCGAACCGAACGAACGTATCCGCGCACCGTGTACTAGTGGTCAGCATGGTGATGTTGTGTACCAGTATCCTGGCGTGCTTGTTGACCCTTTTCAATCCCTATTGGGGGCTTGGGCTCTGGATAGTATATGTGTTGGGGATAGTGCCTTTGGCTCACTTTGTCGAGAAGCGCTATGCCCCAGTAGAGAGTTGAGATGGGGCTGGGCCTGCCATATGGGTGCTGGTGGCAGGCCTCAAAATGGTCAAATCAGGCCGCGCACCATTTTGATGTGGGGAATTCCCGCTTCGTAAAACACGTCGCCTTCCACCTCAAACCCAGCCTGCAAGTAAAACCCCTCGGCATGTTGCTGTGCATGTAAATAGACTTGCTGAAAGTTTTGTTCCTTCGCCCGCTCACAGATGGCCTGCAATAGCTGGGCCCCGATGCCGCATCCGCGTGAAGATTTCTGTACAGCCATACGACCAATTTTTCCGCCTTGGGTGAGGCGCCCGGTGGCAACTGGGATTGTTTCGCGGAAGACGAGGAAGTGCTGGGATGTCTCCTCTTGATCATCCCATTCCAGGTCCGCAGGTACCTGTTGTTCCTGTACAAAAACTGCTTCGCGAATTGAACGAATTGCGTCCCGGTCAGTGTTCCAATCCGCTAGGCGTATAGCTACTGGCATCTCAGAAATCCTCAGGAGGGTAGATCAAGGTGCCCTGTGCAACCAGCTGATCGAGAAGGCCGCTGTCTTCAGCTATTTCTGGGAAGGCTTCGATATCATCCCAGGAAATTTCATGGGATTCAGCAAACTGCTCGGCAAACGCCAGGGGGCAGGGGAAGGCTTCACCATCAACAAATAAAGTGGCTGGCTCGCGGCAAAAGGCGGTGCGGGAAGCGGGATTTAAAACCAGTTGTGCTCCCTGGGGTATTTGTTCGCGCCAGTCTGCAGCGTCGTCAGCGTCCAGGGCTACAGTATCCGGGTATTTCGCTTCGGTCATAATCGCGCCAAACCACTGGGCGATTTTCTCCGGCTGCTGCAGCCATTCGCCGAGTTGTTGTTGCAGGCGGGCAACAGAGGCGGGGTCAATTTCCGCTGGGTTTTTCGCCACTTCAGCACGGGCATCGGTGTAACGCTGGCTGTCCGGCAAATCCATAGCAACTTCAGCGGCGAGATCTTCGAGGATCGCTGCGGCGGAAGGGGCGCGGAAACCAATAGAGATCGTGGTGCACCCACCTTCGGCTATTCCCCAATGGCTGTATTGGGGCGGCAAGTAGAGCATATCGCCGGGCTCTAGTACCCAGCTGTTTTCTGCTTCGAATTCTTTCAGGATATTGAGGGGCGTTCCTTCCAGGCGGGGATTGCTTTCATCCACTTTGGGGCCTTGCTGCCACAAGCGTTTGCCTTCGGCTTGGAGAAGAAACACATCGTAGTGATCGTAGTGGGGCCCAACGCTGCCCTTATCGGCGGCGTAACTGATCATCACATCATCCAGACGCCAGTCGGGGATAAAGCGGAAGAAATCTTTTAGTTCAGCAATTTCTGACATCCACTGATCGACAGCTTGTACCAGCAGGGTCCAGTGGGTTTTAGGGAGGGAGAGAAAATCCTCTTCAGTGAATGGACCTGTGCGCAGCTCCCAGGGGCCGCTTTCACCATTTTCCAATACCAAGCGAGACTCGACCGCTTCCTCCAGGGCCATACCTGCGAGTTCTTCACCCGAGATGGGTGATTCAAAGTTGGCGAAAGCATTGCGTATCAGCAGGGGTTTCTGCTGCCAGTATTCACGCATAAAAACTTCGATGGGCATGTCGCCAAGATGGGTAAGGGGGCTGGCCACGGTAACTCTCACTGTCAGAAGGCTGGGGTTGTATCTGGATATTCTGAGATTCGAAAACTATCCAGCGTACTTTTGTATTTCTTAAAAGATGACCAGCCGCACTGGGTGCGGCTGGTAGCTGGGCTCGGTTAAATTTTGCGAGCCTGTTCCACGGCATTACCGATATAGGATGCCGGAGTCATTTCCAGCAGATCGCTTTTGGCCTCTGCGGGAATCTCCAGGTTCTCGATAAATACTTTCAGGGTTTCACGGGTGATGCCCTGGCCACGGGTAAGGGCCTTCAGTTTTTCGTAAGGCTCTTCAATGTTGTAGCGACGCATAACCGTTTGGATCGGTTCTGCCAACACTTCCCATGAATTATCCAGGTCTTCCGCCAGGCGCTCGCGGTTGATTTCCAGTTTGCCCAGGCCTTTCATGGTGGCGGCATAGGCAATGGCGGAGTAGCCCGCACCCACCCCCATATTGCGCAGCACGGTGGAGTCTGTCAGGTCGCGCTGCCAGCGGGATACTGGAAGTTTGGCGGCCAGGTGCTGGAATACGGCGTTGGCGATACCCAGGTTGCCTTCGGAGTTTTCGAAGTCAATGGGGTTAACTTTGTGCGGCATGGTGGAGGAGCCAACTTCACCGGCTACGACTTTTTGCTTGAAGTAACCCAGGGAGATGTAGCCCCATACATCGCGGTCAAAATCGATCAGGATGGTGTTAAAGCGGGCAACAGCGTCGAACAGCTCAGCAATGTAGTCGTGGGGCTCGATCTGGGTGGTGTAGGGGTTCCAGCTAAGGCCCAGAGAAGAAATGAATTCTTCAGCATTTTGCTCCCAATCAATATTGGGATAGGCAGACAGGTGAGCGTTGTAATTACCTACCGCACCGTTAATTTTACCCAGCAACGGTACCGCTTTAATCAGGGCTACCTGGCGGCGCAGGCGCGCGGCCACGTTGGCAAGTTCTTTACCAACAGTAGACGGGCTGGCAGTCTGGCCGTGAGTACGGGACAGCATGGGGACGTCGGCAAACTCCTGGGCCAGGCCTGCGATAGCGTCAATCAGGGCTTCCATCGCAGGCAACATGACGTTGTCGCGGCCGGCGCGAAGCATCAGGGCGTGGGATAGGTTATTGATGTCCTCAGAGGTGCAGGCAAAGTGTACGAATTCACTCACTTTTGCCAGCTGGGCATTGCTGCTGATTTTATCCTTGAGGAAGTATTCAACCGCTTTTACATCGTGGTTCGTGGTGCGCTCGATTTCCTTGATGCGCTCAGCATCTTCCAGGGAGAAGTCGGCCACAATGCTGTCGAGCAGCTTGTTGGCAGCTTCGTCGAACTGCTCAACTTCGGCGATCTCTTTATGTGCGGAAAGTTTTTGCAGCCAGCGTACTTCCACTTCAACGCGGGCGCGGATCAGGCCGTATTCACTGAAAATTTCACGCAGGGGGGCAGTCTTGCTCTCGTAGCGACCATCAATAGGGGATACCGCTGTGAGTGCGGAAAGCTCAACTGTCATAGTAAATCTCCGGGATTAGTGTTCTATAGATTCGATATGTGCGATCAATTCGTTGGTCGCATTCAAAAGCTTTTTGCGCTGGAACAGAAGGTGCAGGCGACGCCCACCCAGCTGTCGCCATAGGGTTGCCGAGCGGATGCCGGCAAATAGCATGGAGCGAATTTGATTGGCGATACGCTGCTGTTGCAGGTAATTGAAGTCACCCAGTACTTGAATCCGGAAGCGGAAGGTACCTAGCGTATCGCTGTAGATGCTGGCGAGGTTGGAAAATACATTCTCGTGAGTCAGCTCGAAGTGCTCTGCTTGAGTCTTGGCCTTATCCAATCGGCTGCCAATGATTGATAGCAGGTCATTATTCTTGCTGAGTTGTCGCTGCAGGTAGATCACCGAGAGGGCGTAGCGTAGACCGTCGGTATATTCCGGGTGTTGCCGGGTCTTTAGTATTTGCTGCGATACTTTTAAGCCGGGCAGCAGCTTGTCTGCACCGGCGAATATATCTTCAGTGCGATCAGGGTTTAGTTGGAAGAGGCTATATACCCCGGTTTCCAGCTGTTCCTGCGGTGCAGAGCCTGTTTTGGCCAGGCGCTCCACCAGTGTTGCGGATTGGAATATTCCTGCCAGTGCCAGTGCCTGATCCCGCCAGTTATTCAAAATTACTCCTTAATCTTTCTTGTATTTTTCCGGTACTGCGGCGCCAACTCCCGTGGCTTTCTCGATCACCGCACCACCTAGACAGGTTTCTCCATCGTACAGTACCAGAGATTGTCCCGGTGTGATTGCGCGTTGTGGCTCGTCGAACTCTACAACCAAATCGCCATTGTCCTGCAGGTGCACGGTGCAATCCTGATCTGGTTGGCGATAGCGGGTCTTGGCCTGGCAGCGGAAAGTTTTGTCCGGTGCTGCGCCATTAATCCAGTGGGTTTGTGTTGCTTCCAGCCCCGTTGCATAAAGCAGGGGGTGGTGTGCTCCCTGGGCCACAATCAATACATTGCGCTCCAGGTTTTTTCCGACAACATACCAGGGCTGTTCGCCTGCACCTTTGACGCCACCAATACCGAGCCCCTGGCGCTGGCCAATGGTGTGGTACATCAGGCCCGCGTGGCGCCCCATGACTTCACCCTCTGGGGTTTCCATATCGCCGGGCTGGGCGGGCAGGTACTGCTCGAGGAAATCCTTGAAGCGGCGCTCGCCGATAAAGCAGATGCCGGTGCTGTCTTTCTTGTTGTGGGTGATAAAGCCGTTTTCTTCAGCTATACGGCGAACCTCGGGCTTCTCCAACTCTCCTAAAGGAAAGAGCGAGCGGGCAAATTCGGCTTCCCCCACCGCGTGCAGGAAGTAGCTCTGGTCTTTGTTGCCGTCGAGGCCCTTCAATAAATAGGTGCGGCCATCGATATCGCGGCGACGGGTATAGTGCCCGGTGGCTATTGCATCGGCACCCAGCACTTCGGCGTACTCAAGAAAGACCTTAAATTTGATTTCCCGGTTACACAGGATGTCCGGGTTGGGAGTGCGCCCGGCTTTATACTCTGCCAGGAAGTACTCGAATACGTGATCCCAGTACTCGGCAGCAAAATTGGCGGTGTGCAACTTGATGCCCAACTTCTTACAAACTGCCTGGGCATCCGCCAGGTCCGCCTTGGCGGTGCAGTATTCTGTGCCGTCGTCTTCATCCCAGTTTTTCATAAACAGGCCTTCCACTTGATAGCCCTGCTGGATCAGCAGGTGTGCGGCTACAGAGGAATCCACACCGCCGGACATACCGACGATGACGCGCTTTGGCTGTTTGTTGTGGGTGGAATCAGGCATAAGAAGGACAGTCACTACTTCACTGGTATGAAAGGGGGCGAATTTTACCTGCGAACGCCCCATTTGACCAAGACCGCTTTGATCTTCCGTTATAGATTATCGCTTTCGGCGCGGTCGATTGCGGTTGTTTGCCGGCTTTGTTCGGGGCTTGGGAGCGCTAAAAACCTCCTCCGTTCGATACTCGCCAGGCTTTAATGAGTCGAGCTTCCAGCTGCCTATCGCCACCCGGATTAGCCGCAGGGTAGGGAAGCCTACCGCCGCAGTCATCCGCCTTACCTGGCGATTCCGCCCCTCAGAGATAGTCAGCTCCAGCCAGCTGGTTGGGATCGATTTGCGCTCGCGAATTGGCGGTGTGCGGGGCCAAGGCTCCATATCAGGCAGGCGCTTGGCCTTGGCAGGTGCGGTTCGGCCATCCTTCAGGTCGACCCCTTGCCTGAGCATATAAAGGGCATCATCAGTAATGTCACCCTCCACCTGGGCCCAATAGGTCTTGGGCATCTTCCGCTTGGGGTGACTGATTTGATGTTGTAGCGCTCCATCATCAGTCAGTAGTAGTAATCCTTCAGAATCGTAGTCCAGGCGGCCCGCCGCGTAGAATCCCTTGTGCTGGATAAAGTTAGCCAAAGTGGCGCGATCCTGATCATCTGTAAATTGGCTTAATACGCCAAAAGGCTTGTTGAGGAGAATAATCTTTGCCATAAGAAAAATTGAGTATTGTAATCCAACTACAAAAATTAGCCGAGGCTGCTATAATCCCGCCGTTTTTCATCCCCGCCCTAAGGTCCCGGGGGAGCGGTGCAAGCAACGCTGGACCTAAAAAGTCATAGAATTTTGGGAGTTTACGCAATATGGGTCATATCCAAGTGCCGGCAGACGGCGAAAAAGTTACAGTCAATTCCGACGGTTCGCTGAATGTTCCGAATCGCCCGGTTATTCCTTTCATCGAGGGTGACGGCATCGGTGTGGATATCACCCCGGTAATGCGCAAGGTGATCGACGCGTCTGTAGAAAAAGCTTTCGGCGGCGAAAAGAAAATCGAGTGGATGGAAATCTACTGCGGTGAGAAAGCGGCAGAGACTTACGCTGGCGACTGGTTCCCGGCTGAAACTCTGGAAGCGATCAAAGACTACGTTGTTAGCATCAAAGGCCCCCTGACCACTCCAGTAGGCGGCGGCTTCCGTTCCTTGAACGTAGCCCTGCGTCAGGAGTTGGATCTGTACGTATGTCAGCGCCCGGTGCGCTGGTTCAGCGGTGTACCTTCTCCGGTTAAAGAGCCGAACAAGGTAGACATGGTTATCTTCCGTGAAAACTCCGAAGATATCTACGCTGGTATCGAGTGGAAAGCTGACACTGACGAAGCTAAGAAAGTTATCAAGTTCCTGCAGGACGAGATGGGTGTTAAGAAGATCCGTTTCCCTGAGAACTGTGGTATCGGTGTTAAGCCGGTTTCTGCAGAAGGTACCAAGCGTCTCGTGCGCAAGGCCATCCAGTACGCTGTGGATCAGGATCGCGATTCTGTAACCCTGGTACACAAAGGCAACATCATGAAGTTCACCGAAGGTGCCTTCGCTGATTGGGGTTACGAGCTGGCTCGCGACGAGTTTGGCGCTCAGCCGCTGGACGGCGGCCCCTGGCACAGCTTCAAGAACCCGAAGACTGGCAAGGAAATCGTTGTTAAGGACGTAATTGCTGACGCTATGCTGCAGCAGATCCTGCTGCGTCCGGCTGAGTACGACGTAATTGCTACCCTGAACCTGAACGGCGACTACCTGTCTGACGCACTGGCTGCACAGGTTGGTGGTATTGGTATCGCTCCGGGCGCAAACCTGTCCGACGACGTTGCCCTGTTCGAAGCAACCCACGGTACTGCGCCTAAGTACGCTGGCCAGGACAAGGTTAACCCGGGCTCCCTAATTCTTTCCGCTGAGATGATGCTGCGTCACCTGGGCTGGAACGAAGCTGCTGACCTGGTAATCAAGGGTATGGAAGGTGCTATCGAAGCCAAAACTGTAACCTACGATTTCGAGCGTCTGATGGACGGTGCTGAGCTGAAGTCCTGTTCTGCGTTTGGTGACGAAGTTATCAAGCACATGGCTTAAGCTACATCCGTGAGGCTGGGCTGGCTTTAAGTTGGCCCGAGTCCCATGAAAAAAGCCCTTCACATTGGTGAAGGGCTTTTTTATTGTCTGTTTGCTGGACTCGCTTAGCCGACAGCTTCCGCTTCCTTCTCCCGCGACTTTTCTGTGTGTACTGCATCAGATTCGCTTTTGCTCGAAGTGTTGGGTGAAGTGGTTTCGGAGGTCAATGCGGAGATATTTGCAGCGTGGTAGCCCTTGTCTCCTCGAATAATATCGAAGGTGACTTGCTGGCCGGCCTTCAGGGTTCGGTAGCCTTCCATCTGAATTGCGGAATAGTGCGCGAACAGATCCTCCCCTCCCTCATCTGCAAGAATAAACCCATATCCCTTAGCGTTGTTGAACCACTTTACAGTACCGGTAGGCATAACGATTCCCTCTAATTGCCTGAGTGGCCCCTGGCCACCTTACAGAGTTTTTATATTTATTTGACCTGCTGGTTAGTCGGCTGCGATCCTATCTGCGACTAACGTTTGATGTAGCGGTCACTACCTCTTGTAGTCAACAGCTGGGGGATTGTCAAGGTTCCCCGCTGACCGCTGTGTCAAAGGTCAAATAAGGTTACAATGTCACGTCATTGAAGGTTGCATTGGGTGCAATTTTCAGGCTCGATAGAATTCATTGATAATTGTTATGAGTACTTCGCGAATCATTAAACTAAGCTCCAGTGACTCCGATGGAGACAACCCGTACTTCGATGATTTCGATGGTGGGTTGGCCCTTGAGGAGGCGCCGCCGCAGCTGAAGCGGCCGCCGATGTATAAAGTCGTTATGCTCAATGATGACTACACCCCCATGGATTTTGTTGTTGAGACTTTGGAGTTGTTTTTTTCAGTAAACCGGGAGCGCGCCACACAGTTAATGTTGCAGGTTCACACACGGGGAAAAGCAGTGTGTGGTGTCTATACTCGGGATATAGCGGAGACAAAGGCCGCACAGGTCAATCAGTTCGCTCAAGAGAATGAGCATCCCCTGTTATGTGAAATTGAAGCGGACGAAAGCAAAGAGGATTGATTCTGACAAAAACTGCTTTGAACAAAGGGTCCCGTCACCTGAAGGGAATCAGCCAGGATATAAACGCCGGCGAAGGGTGCGCGCCTACCAGCGGAGTCGGCGGGAAATATTGGCGATTAGGGTTTGAGGTTTAGATGCTCAGCAAGGACTTAGAGGTAACGCTTAATCTAGCGTTCAAAGGTGCTCGAGCGAAACGGCATGAATTCATGACCGTTGAGCACCTATTGCTGGCGCTCTTGGATAACGAATCCGCAGCAGATGTTCTACATGCGTGCGGGGCGGATTTAAGTGCATTGCGCCGTGAACTCCTGGAGTTTGTGGACTCCACAACACCGTTGATCCCGGAGGCCGATACAGATCGAGAAACCCAGCCGACATTGGGTTTTCAGAGGGTCCTGCAGAGGGCCGTATTCCATGTCCAGTCATCCGGTAAAAAGGAAGTTACAGGGGCTAATGTCCTGGTCGCCATTTTCTGTGAGCAGGAGAGCCAGGCTGTTTACTACTTGAAGCAGCAGAGTGTTGCCCGGATAGACGTAGTTAACTACATCACCCACGGAATTTCCCGCGTTGGCTCCAGTGGTAATAATCACCATCACGGTTCCGATACTGCACCTGAGCAGGTAGATGAGGAAATTAGTGGGGGCGCTGAGCCAGGTGGTTCCGACCCCCTGGAAAGCTATGCCACCAACCTCAATCAAGAGGCAATTCTTGGTCGTATTGATCCGCTTGTGGGGCGTGCACCTGAGGTGGAGCGTGTCACGCAGGTTCTCGCTCGTCGCCGCAAGAACAATCCACTGTTGGTGGGTGAGTCCGGTGTCGGCAAGACGGCAATTGCTGAGGGCTTGGCACGGCGTATTGTCGATGAGGATATCCCCGAACCTTTGAAAGAGAGCACTATTTACTCTCTGGATCTCGGCTCCCTGCTGGCGGGGACCAAGTATCGCGGTGATTTTGAGAAGCGCTTTAAGGCGCTGCTGGCGGAGCTCAAGAAGCGTGAGCACGCCGTACTGTTTATTGATGAGATCCACACCATCATCGGGGCCGGCGCCGCTTCAGGAGGCGTCATGGATGCCTCCAACCTGCTTAAGCCGCTACTTTCCAGCGGTCAATTGCGCTGCATAGGCTCCACTACTTTTACTGAATATCGCGGTATCTTTGAAAAAGATCGCGCGCTGTCGCGCCGTTTTCAAAAGATCGATGTCAGTGAGCCCTCAGTGGAAGAGACCGTGCAAATATTGCAGGGGCTCAGAAGCTGCTTTGAGGATCACCACAAGGTCCGCTTTACCGATGGAGCTTTGGATGCTGCTGCGCAGCTATCCAGTCGTCACATCACCGAGCGATTCCTCCCAGATAAGGCCATTGATGTAATCGATGAGGCGGGAGCCTACCAATCTTTGCTGCCTGAAGAGGACCGCAAAGAGGTTATTGGGGTTTGTGAGATTGAGATGGTTATCGCCAAGATGGCGAGAATACCTGCCAAGAGCGTGTCTGCTTCTGACAAGGAGCAGTTATCACGCCTGGATGACAACCTCAAAATGGTGGTGTTTGGGCAGGACAGCGCGATTGATGCCCTGGGTACTGCGATTAAGCTGAGTCGCGCCGGCCTGGGTTCTGAAGAGAAACCCATCGGCTCCTTCCTATTTTCGGGCCCCACCGGAGTCGGCAAGACAGAGCTCTGCCGCCAATTGGCGAAGGTGATGGGTATCGAGCTGATTCGCTTCGATATGTCTGAGTATATGGAGCGCCATACGGTTTCCCGCCTGATCGGCGCGCCCCCTGGGTATGTAGGTTTTGACCAGGGTGGTTTACTGACAGACTCGGTAACCAAGCACCCTCACAGTGTTGTGCTGCTCGATGAAATTGAGAAAGCACACCCCGAAGTATTCAATCTGCTTTTGCAGGTGATGGATCACGGTACCCTAACTGATAACAACGGCCGCAAAGCGGACTTCCGCAATGTCATCCTGATTATGACAACCAATGCGGGCGCTGAGGTGATGAGCCGTCGTTCAATTGGTTTCTCCCATCAAGATCACTCCACCGATGGAATGGAGGAGATCAAGAAGATGTTTACCCCGGAGTTCCGCAATCGCCTCGATAATATTATTCAATTCCGCTCTCTGCCTCTGGATGTCGTGAAGACGGTGGTGGATAAGTTTATCGTTGAGTTGCAGGCCCAGTTGGATGACTCCAAGGTGACACTGGTTGTAGATGATGAGGCTCGAGAGTGGTTGGCGGTGCGGGGTTATGACGAGAAGATGGGTGCGAGGCCTATGTCCCGTCTGATTCGCGACAAGCTGCGCAAGCCTCTGGCAGAAGCCGTGCTCTTTGGTGAGTTGGCAGAAGAGGGTGGGCGTGTTTGCGTCACTATTGAAGATGATGAGCTGGCGATTAAAACGGCGGTGCCCGCCTAAAGTAAATTAGCTTCAGTCAAGCAATAAAAAAGCCACCGAGAGGTGGCTTTTTTATTTCAGGTCAAATTGCCTTGCGGAATTTGGCCTCTGAGCGAATTAGCGCGCGCGGTACGTAATGCGGCCCTTGCTCAGGTCGTATGGAGTCAGCTCCACTTTCACCTTGTCGCCGGTGAGAATGCGAATGTAGTTTTTACGCATCTTTCCAGAGATATGCGCAATTACCACGTGTCCGTTTTCCAGCTTTACGCGGAAAGTGGTGTTCGGCAGGGTGTCGATCACCTCGCCTTCCATTTCAATATAATCGTCTTTTGCCATGCGGCAGCAACCTTACAATAACTTGATCAGACCTTTACCCCGGAGGCTCTTTGGCCTAGCCGCGGCTTGACGGGCGAGCATTTTGCACGAAAAGGCAAGATAGAGCAAAGGGAGAGTGTGTTGAACTAGAGCGATTTAAGGCTCCAGCGGTTTTCTTTTAACATTTCGATGGGGCGAAATTGGCTTTTATAGGCCATTTTGTGGCACTTCTCAATCCAGTACCCCAGGTAGAGATTAGGTAGTCCCAAGCGCCGGGCCCATTCGATCTGGTAGAGGATGCAGTAACTGCCCAGGCTCCGTTTGTCCTCATCGGGATCGAAGAAAGTATAGATGGCCGATAACCCGGCAGTCAGGATATCTGTTACCGCCACTGCCACCAACTTGCCGCGGGCTCTCAGCTCAATATAGCGAGTAGACCCCCAAGCCTGGCTTAGGAAGCTGCGGTATTGTTCCCGGCTGGGTGGATACATCTCCCCATCGGCGTGGCGCTGCTCGATATAGCGGGCGTAGAGTTCGTAATGCTCATCTGTATCGATGGACTCGATATGGAATATGTCCAGGTCCTTGTTGCGCTTCCAACAGCGTCTCTGGTTGCGGTCAGGGACAAACAGGCTCACAGGCACGCGAGCCGGTATACAGGCGCGACAGGTCGCGCACTGGGGGCGATAGAGGTAGGCACCACTGCGCCGGAACCCCAGCTCTGACAGGCGGTTGTACAGACGCTGATCCACTTCTGTTTGCGGATCGACAAACACCGTTGTTGCCTCCCGATCCGGCAGGTAACCGCAGGGGTGGGGCAGGGTGGCCAATAGGCGCACTGAATCCAGCTGAGAGTATTTACCCATAAGTCCACGAAAGCTTCCAGGGCTGCGGGAAAGGCGGCTGCTTAACGCCGTCTGCCAGCAGTTGTTCGAAATCCTTACGACACATTTCCACCGCCCCAAGGCTGCTGAGATGAGGATTGCTCACCTGGCAGTCGATCAGTGGGCAGCCCCACAATTCTAATTGCCGAACGAGGTGGACAAAAGCGACTTTTGAAGCGTCTGTCTCCCGGTGAAACATCGACTCCCCAAAGAACACTCGCCCCAGCGCAGTACCATAGAGTCCGCCAACGAGTTGACCGTCGCGCCAAACCTCCACTGAGTGGGCAAACCCCTGATGGTGCATGTCGATATAGGCGTCGCACATCTCATCGGTGATCCATGTGCCGGTTTCATCCGCCCGGGGGGCACGGCAGGCCTCAATTACCTCGGGAAAGGCTTGGTCGAAGGTGACCGAAAAGGTTCCTCGGCGCAATACTTTGCGCAAAGTGCGGCCAATACGAAAGTTTTGCGGGATAACCACGCAGCGAGGGGAGGGGCTCCACCACAAGATCGGCTGGTCATCTGAATACCAGGGGAAGACCCCTCTTTGATAGGCTTCAACCAGCCACTCGGGAGTCAGGTCTCCTCCGGCCGCCAGCAAGCCATTGGGGTCATCCAGTGCGAATTCAGTTGGGGGAAAATCAACAACGGTGTGGTCGAGCCACATCAGGCGGCTTTGGGTGTTCCCTGCCACGATCTGACTCCTGTCGGTAGAGGGGGATACCGGGCAGAAAAGCTCTGCCCGGGGATTTGACTTACTTCTCGGCGTCGAGGAAGCGCTCGGCGTCCAGGGCGGCCATACAGCCGGTACCCGCAGAAGTTACCGCCTGGCGGTAAATATGGTCGGATACGTCACCTGCGGCAAATACACCGGGAACAGAAGTCTGAGTGGCATTGCCGTTCAGGCCGCTCTCCACAATGAGGTAACCACCATTCATTTCAAGCTGGCCTTCAAAGATACCGGTATTCGGTTTGTGACCGATAGCAATAAATACACCGGAAACGTCCAGCTCTGTAGTGGTGTCGTCCTGGGTGTTGCGCAGGCGCAGCCCAGTTACACCGTTGTCGTCACCGAGCACTTCGTCCAGGGTGTTGTGCCAGCAGACATTGATATTGCCGTTTTCCACTTTATCCATCAGGCGGTCCTGAAGGATTTTTTCTGCGCGAAGCTCGTCGCGGCGGTGAATCAGGGTCACTTCACTGGCGATATTGGAGAGGTACAAGGCCTCTTCCACGGCGGTGTTGCCACCACCGACAACAGCAACTTTCTGGTCGCGATAGAAGAATCCGTCACAGGTCGCACAGGCGCTGACACCGCGTCCCTGGAAGGCTTCCTCAGAAGGTAGGCCCAGGTACTGAGCTGAGGCGCCAGTGGCGATAATCAGCGAGTCACAGGTGTAAGTTTCGTTGCCTTTCAAGGTGAAAGGGCGCTGTTTCAGATCAACAGATTCGATGTGATCGAAGATGATTTCTGTCTCGAAGCGCTCTGCGTGCTGCTGCATTTGCACCATCAGGTCCGGACCTTGAAGCTCCGGAATACCGCCCGGCCAGTTCTCGACTTCAGTGGTGGTGGTCAGCTGCCCACCCTGTTGCATACCCGTGATAACAACCGGGTTCAGGTTTGCCCGTGCAGCGTAGATAGCCGCGGTGTAGCCGGCAGGGCCTGAGCCGAGGATGATCAGTCGATGATGGTTATTGCTCATGAAGTACTCTTTAAAACTCTCAATTTGCGAAGTTTACCCAATGGGCTGGGAGTCCATATGCCCGTCCATTTTTTGATCAGGCGAGACTATTAAATTGGGCGATATAATAGGCGATATTTACCATTCGGCGAAATAGTTTGCCTTAATTTGTTCGATTGATCCTACCTATTCAACTCTCTTTGACCTTGCTAGAGCTTTGGCTCAAATCGGAGTTTGCGCCAAAGCTGGCCGTAAGAGCTGGAAAAATGTAAAAAAGTTCCAATCTGAGGTAACTGCTGCTGGCTTTGATAGGGGGAGAATGGAGTGTCACAAATTAGAATTACGGATTGTTAGATGTATTGAGTGTGTGAGCGTCATAGAGGCCAGTGACTTCGAGTAAGTGCCCAAACCCTAGTGGGTTGAGGATCGTTATGCGCTATAAAAGAAAGTTCATACCCTTAAACCTGAAGCGAGAGCAGTTGGGGCATCCTAAAACTTTTCTGACCCTTAGTGAGGAGGCCCAGGCTTTCGTAGCCGAAATTATCGACGATAGTTATTCGTTGCGTTTTTCCATTGATCTGGAGCCCGATGGCGATCACCGGGCGAGCTTACATGGCCCACCCCACCTGCTGGATCTATTTACCGCGCTTAACTTGCAAATACGCTGTGAAATTGTCTCTGATGGATATGGTGATACAGGAGGTGGGGCGGTTACTTGCGCGGGTGAGCCAGAAGAACTCGAGAAGTTTGCTATGGCGCTGGGCCTCAGCAATGGTTGTCGAGTTCTCGACTTGATGTGTGGCAGGGGAGTCCTGAGTAGCTACCTGCTTAAGTTTGCCAAAGCTCATGGGGTTATTATTCAATGTAGCTTGTGCGATTCCCACCCTTCGCAGCTTGAAAACCTTGACCCAAATATTCAATTGCTAGCTGCCGATATCACTATAGGTGACGGAAGAAACTTGCCATATCCCAGTGAATTATTTGATGCTGTGGCAATCAGAATGGGCCTGCACGAAGTGCCTTATAAAGATCAGCCCCTGGTTCTCCAGGAGTGTTATCGGGTTTTGAAGCCGGGAGGTCCGCTGTTGGTTTGGGACTTGATGCCGGCGTCTGCCGGGGTCCAAGATTTACTGTGTGCCCAAAAGCGAAAATTGTCAGCGCTGACACACCGTGAATCGTTGCTCTTGGATCGGTTCTTTTTGCGGGAAGACCAGTTGTTACAATTGCTCAGCGATGCAGGCTTTTCGCAAGCAGAGCGGGTATCCAGAACCTATTACCGAGATAGTACTCAAGACAAATTAAAAACAGAGTTGGGCGGGGATCAATACAAATTGGAAATTCTGAATAGTTACCTCCGCGAGAGAGTTACCCAGGCGATTATTGATGAGGTTTGCTGGGAGGATTCAGGGCAGGATATCTCGATGATGATTCCAAATTGCATCTATCGCACGTACAAACCGATAAATTTAGAAGAGAATACTGGCTAGGAAGCGCTCCAGGTTTTTCGATACTGCCGCCAAACAACAAAAAACTACTTGGCGTCAGGGATCGTAAGGCGCAATCTGAAAGCGTAGATTGTAAAATAGCCTGATTGAGTTGCTTTCTTCTGTAAGCAATACAGAATTTTGTCGGGCGGCATGGGGATTCAGGTCCCAGGTAGACATCGCCAAGTTCATGTGGACATAAAAAGTACAGCATTATTGAGGTAAGCCATTGAAGGCCGAAAGCGCAACTGAAAAAAGCCCTGCAGAGAGCAATGCATTGCCAGACTCATTGATCGCCCGACTCGTTCGCGAGGGGGCCCTGATCAGTTTGCTGGCTGGTGCCCTGTTGCTCGCCATTAGCCTGTTAAGCTTTAGCGCAGAAGATCCGGGCTGGTCGCAAACTGGCAGTACCCAACAAGTGCACAATGCCATTGGGCCAGCCGGTGCTTGGCTGGCAGATGTGTGTTTGTCTTTGCTCGGATGGATGGCTTACCTGTTCCCCTTGCTGATTGGTCTGCGGGCCTATCACATTCTTCGCGATCGCAATGCCCGCTTCCATTTGCCGCTATTTGCTTTGAGGATATTTGGCTTGCTGCTGGTTCTTGTCAGCGGGGCGGCAATGGCGACTCTTTGTTTTGATCCCGCAGAAAACCCATTGCCGTTTACCAACGGAGGCATCATCGGCAGTGCGATGGCGTCTGCCCTGGGTTCTAGCCTCGGCTATGTAGGGGCAACCATTTTACTGCTGGCGATATTTGCTATCGGTGTCACTGTTTTTACAGGTTTGTCGTGGCTCAAATTGGCAGAGGCAATCGGCAAGAATGTGCTCGGCTTTTTTGCCTTACTGGGCAGTTTCTATCAACGCTGGCGCCAAAAGCGCAATGAGCGGAGGGTGGCCAGAGAGGCGATTGTCGTGCGCAAGGCGGCTGTGGAGGAAGAGAAACAGCGAGTTGCCAAACGAATTCCCCCGAAGATTGAGCCCACTGCCCCCAAGCCGAAGCAGAGTCCTCGGGCAGCAAAGGAAAAACAGCGAGAGCTTTTCAAGAGTGGCCCGGTTACTGGAACCCTGCCGCCGTTGGGTCTACTCGATCCAGCAGATCAAAACAAGAAGGCCGGCTTCTCCCGGGAATCCCTGGAAGCGCTGTCACGCCTGTTGGAACTTAAGCTGAAAGACTTCGGCGTTGTTGCCGAAGTGGTATCTGTGCTGCCGGGACCGGTAGTAACCCGCTTTGAAATTCAGCCAGCTCCCGGTGTAAAGGTGAGCAAGATTTCCAATCTGGCAAAAGACCTGGCGCGCTCACTGGCGGTGATCAGTGTGCGTGTGGTCGAGGTAATCCCAGGCAAGTCGGTTGTGGGTATCGAAATCCCTAACGAAAATCGACAGATGGTACGCCTCAGTGAAGTGTTGTCGGCAGATGTCTACGATAATGCCAAATCGCCGCTGACTCTGGCGCTCGGTCACGATATTTCCGGTCAGCCGGTGGTGGCCGATCTGGCCAAGATGCCTCACTTGCTGGTAGCGGGTACCACCGGTTCGGGTAAATCCGTGGGTATCAACGTTATGTTGTTGAGCCTGCTGTACAAATCCACGCCCGATGAGGTCCGCCTGATTCTGGTGGACCCAAAAATGCTGGAGCTCTCGGTGTACGAGGGCATTCCGCATTTGTTGACCCCGGTCATCACCGATATGAACGATGCCGCCAATGGTTTGCGTTGGTGTGTTGGAGAAATGGAGCGCCGCTACAAGTTGATGGCAGCAATGGGGGTGAGAAACCTCGCAGGCTTTAACCGCAAAGTGAAAGAGGCGGAAGAGGCCGGGGAGCCGCTGATCGATCCTATCTGGCAGCCAGATCCCGCCTCCAGCGTGCCGGAAGATGAACAAACCGCACCGGCCCTGAAAGCACTGCCTGCCATTGTTGTCGTGATTGATGAATTTGCCGACATGATGATGATCGTCGGTAAAAAGGTCGAACAGCTGATCGCGCGAATCGCACAAAAAGCCCGTGCAGCTGGGATCCACTTACTGCTTGCAACCCAGCGTCCGTCGGTGGATGTTATTACCGGCTTGATTAAAGCTAACGTACCTACTCGAATCGGTTTTCAGGTTTCGTCCAAGGTGGATTCCCGCACAATCCTCGACCAGGGCGGTGCGGAGCAGCTGCTCGGTCATGGTGACATGTTGTACTTACCGCCTGGAAGTGGTGTTCCTGTTCGTGTCCACGGCGCTTTTGTCGACGATCACGAAGTGCATAAAGTTGTCGCCGATTGGGGCCGTCGCGGTGAGCCTGATTATATCGATGGTATTGTCGACGATAGTAATAACAGTATCCCCGTGCCTGGATTACAGTCTGAAGGCGGTGAGGATGAAGATCCTGAAGCCGATGCGCTCTACGACGAAGCCGTAGCTTTCGTCACTAAATCCCGCAAGGCGTCAATTTCCTCTGTGCAGCGTCAGCTGCGGATTGGTTACAATCGCGCGGCTCGAATTATTGACGCCATGGAGGCTGCCGGGGTGATATCTGCGGCGGGCCACAACGGCAATCGAGAGGTGCTGGCACCGCCGCCAGCCTGATAGGAGTTTGGCCCTTGGAGCAGTGGCGGGTTAAGCCTCCGTTCACTTAGTCGGGGTTAATCTTTAAGGAAATCAATACGTTGGGACTCCACTATGAAAAGAATTCTGCAGGGTCTGCTGCTTTCAATCAGTGTTACCGCCAGCGCGGCCTGGGCTGATGCCACCGATGACCTGAGCGATTTACTCAAGCCGTTGGAAGCGATTTCGGGTAATTTCAAACAGACATTGATCGACGAGCGTGGCGAGGTCACACAAAAGAGCAATGGTAGCTTCTCTGTGCAGCGCCCGGGCAAATTGCGCTGGAAAACCGGTGAGCCTTATCCCCAGTTACTGGTGACAAACAACAAGACACTCTGGCTGTACGATCCGGATCTGGAGCAGGTGACAGTTCGCCCAGTGGATGCCCGTATTAAGGATACCCCAGCCCTATTGCTGGGGGGCAAAGTAGAGGAAATACGGGGCTCGTTTAATGTGAGCCAGAAAGAAGGGGTTTATCACCTGACCCCCAAGAACCCCTCGGCCCCTTTTAAAGCCATGGAAATTCGATTTGCCAAAAATGGCTTGCCGTCGGCAATGACCGTGCGCGATGGTATGGGACAAACCACTGAAATTCAGTTCAGTGGTATGGAGGCGAATCCAAAACTATCCGCTTCTATATTTGATTTTAAGCCCCCGGCCGGTACTGACATTATTAAAGATGAGTGATCTGTTCGATACTCCCAAAACCCACCAACCCCTCGCGGCCCGTATGCGGCCGAATTCCCTGGCCCACTATGTGGGCCAGTCGCATTTATTGGGGGAGGGCAAACCTCTGCGGGAGGCCGTAGAGCGCGGCCAACTGCACTCAATGATTTTGTGGGGCCCACCCGGTGTTGGCAAAACCACTTTTGCGCGGTTGCTAGCTGAAGAGTGCGATGCTCGATTTGCCACTCTGTCTGCGGTACTCGCCGGAGTGAAAGATATTCGCCAGGCGGTGGCCGAAGCTGAACAGCACCGGATACAGTCGGGCCGACACACTATTTTATTTGTCGATGAAGTGCATCGATTTAATAAGGCTCAGCAGGATGCCTTCCTTCCCTACGTGGAGGAGGGCACTGTGACTTTTGTCGGGGCGACTACGGAAAACCCGGCTTTTGAGTTGAACAATGCACTTCTGTCCCGGTGTCGCGTCTATCTTTTGCGCAGCATTCCTGAAGAGGAGTTATTGGGGTTGCTGCGCTACGCCCTGCAAACCGACCAGCAGTTGCGCGAGCGGAGCGTCAACATTCCCGAGGAAGTGTTGGGCAAGATTGCTAGGGCTGCCGATGGAGATGCCCGCAGTGCTTTGAACTTGCTGGAAGTGGCCTGCGATCTGGCCAAAGAGGAGGCCGGGCGACTGATTGTCGATGAAGACGTGCTCGCCGAGGTGCTCAGTGCCGATGTTCGCCGTTTTGATAAAGGCGGCGATTATTTTTACGATCAAATTTCCGCCATGCATAAATCAGTGCGGGGGTCTGACCCGGATGCGGCGCTCTACTGGTTTGTGCGGATGCTGGATGGAGGCTGCGACCCGTTATATATCGCTCGCCGTGTCGTGCGTATGGCTAGTGAAGATATCGGCAATGCGGACCCGAGGGCTTTGCAGTTGTCGCTGAATGCCTGGGATGTGCAGGAGCGCCTGGGGAGTCCCGAGGGCGAGTTGGCAATTGCCCAAGCCATTACTTACCTGGCGGTTGCGGCAAAAAGCAATGCAGTTTACTCCGCTTACAATCGTGCCGTGGCGGATGTTCGTCGCGAGCCCAGTTATGAAGTGCCAGTGCATTTGCGCAATGCCCCTACCAAACTGGCAAAAAGCCTGTCCCACGGTGCGGAGTATCGCTACGCCCACGACGAACCCGATGCTTTTGCTGCGGGAGAGAATTACTTCCCCGAAGAGATTGCTGAGCGCGAGTACTACCAGCCGGTTCCCCGAGGGTTGGAGTTAAAAATTTCAGAAAAATTGCAGACTCTGCGCCGACTAAATCGCGAGAGTGACAAGCAGCGTTACAGAAACTCTAAATAGATAGAAAGGAAGCAGCTAAATGCAGTGGCTGGCAGTCGCCTTGGGCGGCGCACTTGGGGCAGTTCTTCGCCACCTGGTGAGTATCTGGAGCTTTCCGGTATTTGAGGGCCGGTTTCCGCTAGGAACCATCATTGTCAATTTAACAGGCTCTTTTTTGATCGGTATTGTTTATGTACTGATCGCTCACCGCGCCATGTTGGGGGAGGAATGGCGTCTTCTGTTGATGACCGGTATGTTCGGCGCACTGACAACCTTTTCCACTTTCTCCCTCGAAAGCCTGATACTGTGGCACAATGGCCAGCCGCTGGTGGCCCTTGGCTATATTGTCGGCAGCCTTGTTGGTTGTTTGTTGGCCACCGCTGCTGCTGTCGCTTTGGCGACACGGTATTTTTAATTTAACTTCTCTGTTGTAGGAGCCTGATAACAGGCGAACTGGAAACGATGCTCGATCCCAAACTGATTCGCACGGATATGGACCAGGTGGCCGCTGCCCTGAAAAAGCGCGGTGTAGAACTGGATACTGCCAAACTTGAAGCCCTTGAAGAACGCCGCAAAGAATTGCAGGTGCGCACCGAGAGTTTGCAAAACGAGCGCAATAGCAAGTCGAAAAATATCGGCCGTGCCAAGGCGAATGGTGAAGATATTGCTCCGCTTTTGAAAGAAGTGGAGTCCCTCGGTGGTGAGTTGCAAGATGCCAAACATGCACTGACAGAATTGCAGGGAGAGTTGGATGCAATCTTGTCTGCGATTCCCAACTTGCCGGATGCCTCAGTGCCTGAAGGCGAGAGTGAAGACGATAATGTAGAGGTTCGCCGCTGGGGCCAGCCGCGTACTTTTGACTTTGAAGTTAAAGACCACGTAGACCTGGGCACACACCTTGGTGGCCTCGACTTCGAGATGGCAGTGAAGCTCACCGGCTCCCGCTTTGCGGTAATGAGCGGTGATGTTGCGCGTCTGCATCGCGCGTTGGCACAGTTTATGCTGGATACTCACACCGAAGAGCATGGTTACCAGGAAACCAATGTGCCGGTTGTTGTGAATGCTGATTCCCTGTACGGCACTTCCCAGCTGCCTAAATTTGAGGAAGACCTGTTTAAGCTCGAAGATGATCGTGGTTTCTACCTGATCCCGACTGCGGAAGTGCCCCTCACCAATATGTATCGCGATCATATTGTTGAAGACAGTGCTAGCCTGCCGCATAAATTGGTTGCTCACACTACCTGCTTCCGCTCTGAAGCTGGCTCTCACGGCCGCGACACTCGTGGCATGATTCGCCAGCACCAGTTTGAAAAGGTAGAACTGGTTTGGGTGGCGCGCCCGGATCAGTCTGAAGAGGCATTGGAAACCCTGACGCAAAATGCGGAGACCATTTTGCAGAAGCTGAACCTGCCATACCGCACAGTGATTCTCTGCGGTGGCGATATCGGTTTCTCTGCTCGAAAGACATACGATATTGAAGTTTGGATTCCGTCCCAGGATAAGTACCGCGAGATATCCTCTTGCTCCCTGGTAGGTGACTTCCAGGCGCGCCGAATGAAGGCACGTTGGCGCAACCCGGAAACCAATAAGCCCGAATTGGTGCATACACTGAATGGCTCCGGCCTTGCCGTGGGTCGTACCCTCATCGCTGTTCTGGAAAATTACCAGCGCGAGGATGGCAGTATTGAGGTGCCGGAAGTATTGCGGCCCTATATGCGAGGCCAGGAAGTGATCTCAGCTTCCTGAGCGTAGCACTCCAAAAGGGCGAGCGTAGAGTTCGCCCTTTTTTGTTTGTAGTCATGAGTTTCACTTTGCCCGCTATTTGATGGAATAAGAAGTTGCGTTATTTACCCCTCGCATTTGATGTCAAAGATCATCCCTGTTTGATTGTTGGAGGCGGCTCCATTGCCACCCGTAAAGCTCGCTTATTGCACAAAGCGGGTGCACGGATATTGGTGGTATCCCCGGAAATTACCGATGAGCTTCAGCAAATGGTGACTGATTCTGGTGGGGAATGGTTTCAATCAGTTTATTCGAGCGAGTATTTACAGAAAGCGGGGCTGGTCGTTGCTGCATCTGATAGTGAGTCGGTGAATGCACAGGTTTCAGCCGATGCCCAGGCTCAGCGCCTACCTGTCAATGCGGTGGACGCGCCAGAGTTGTGCACGTTTACTTTCCCGGCCATTGTGGAGCGGGGAGATCTATCGATCGGCATCAGCAGTGGTGGCGCGGCTCCAGTACTGGCGCGCAGAATCAGGGCCCAGCTCGAAGCCCTGCTATCGCCGGGGCTGGGACCGCTGGTAACTTTGGCGGCACGGATGCGCGATAGGGTTAAGGCAGCGCTGCCAGAGTCTCGGCGCAAGAATTTTTGGGAGTGGGTTTTTGCCGGCCCCGTTGCCAACCGCATGGAGGCGGGGCAACCAGCAGATGCAGAGCAGGCGCTGGTGGATGCGCTACAAGACTGGCAGGGGAGCCCCAATCCGGTGGGTGAGGTTTACCTGGTAGGTGGAGGTCCGGGAGATCCAGACCTGCTGACTTTTCGCGCACTGCGCTTGATGCAGCAGGCAGATGTGGTGCTTTACGATCGGTTGGTTTCACCGGAAGTGATGGAGTTGGTGCGTCGGGATGCAGAGCGGATCTATGTGGGTAAGCGCAAGGCTTTCCACGCGGTGCCACAAGACGATATCAATCAGCTGTTGGTAGATCTGGCCAGCCAAGGCAGAAAAGTTTTGCGGCTTAAGGGAGGCGATCCCTTTATTTTTGGTCGAGGCGGTGAGGAAATAGACAAGTTGTCAGAGGCGGGGATTCCCTTTCAGGTGGTGCCGGGAATAACAGCGGCCTCTGGTTGTGCCAGTTACGCTGGTATCCCACTGACTCACCGGGATCACGCTCAATCTGTGCGCTTTATTACCGGGCACCTGAAAGAGGGTGAGTTGGACCTCCCTTGGCAAGAACTTGCGGGCCCAGCACAAACCCTGGTTTTCTATATGGGGCTTACGGGGTTACAAACTATTTGTGCTGAATTGATTAAACACGGGCTCGATGCGAATACGCCGGCGGCCTTGGTTGAAAAGGGCACTACGCGAGACCAGCGAGTAGTTGTCGGTGACTTGAGCAGCTTGCCGGCCCTTGCTGAAAACAGTGAAGTTCGAGCGCCAACACTCACCATCATTGGTGGGGTAGTGAGCTTGCATGAAAAGCTTCAGTGGTATCAGCCAAATCGAGAAGATTAAGGCAGGGACCCAATGACGCCGAGAGTACCTATACTGAAAAGGTACTCTCAGAGTGGTGTTCAATATGCTGCTTGCATTTATTCGCTTTTATTGCACCAATGCTGTGCGCTTTTTTCTCCCACCGGTCCGTGAAATAGCAATTCCTGCACAGCTAGACAGTCACACCCGGCGCTACACCTACCACTACCAGCAAAAGAAGAGTTGGGTGAGAAACCTCTGGATTATATCGGCGGCACTGATGTTGTGCTTTCCAGTGCTGCCTTTCGTTGTGAGTCTTGCCTTCTTCACCACGTTTCTGTCTTTTGCAATTCTCGATGAGACTGCCTGACTTTAGCGTCCCTGCGGTACCTCTAATTTAACGTGAGTCGGTAGCGAGGCTCGCGTTCAATAAATGATGAAGTGTTTCCCTTTACCCAATCCTGATGGCCGTTGCCGAAAAATGGTGAGAGTGGATGAGCACTCTGACCTGTGGCCATATGGAAAATACCGTCTGCATCCCGGCCCGGTGAAACCACTAAGCGCTGGGATGCGCCATGAGTGGGAGACTGGAAGCGGGGCATATGGGTATCTCCAGCGAGAGGCTCCGCAGGCATTGCCAGGAACCAATTCAGCGGTGGTATTGCTTTGCCCAGTGGATGCTGGATCTTTGCCGTATTTTCAGCACCCCAGGATTGACGCTTAAGGGGTTGATTGCTGCGATTCATTTTTTCCAGTACTTGATCCAGAGCGGCGAGCTTTATCGCCTTCCAGGATTCAAAATCCGGGTTGAGAAGCTGTTTTGGCTCTTGCTGAGCCATTTCCCAAAGTGGGTATTCAAATTGGCGCTTGAGTTGGCCGAAAGAAAACTTAGGCTGATAGCGGCGCATGTAAGTCAAAATGGGCGCTGTCGTAAGCTCCATCAACTTCAGGCGATAGTTGCGAACGATGCGATAGCCTACGGAGTCGATGGCGGCTCGGCCTCCCCAATTTTGAATCTGTGTATATACCTCGCGGTAGTCTTGCTGATCTTCAAGTAAGGTGAGGAGGTGTTGCTGCCACCGCTCGAGAAAAACTGCCTGATCGTCGAGCTGGATATTTAAAAGGTCCTGCTCATTGAATTTTTCTTGAGCGAAAAGCCGTTCGCGAATTTGTTGCTGACGTGCGCCGAGCGCATAGCCGTGGTTGCCCATGAGTTTGAGATAGTCCCCATCAACGATACGAGCGTTGGCACTCCAGATTCGGCCGGACTCCGGGTTATACAGGCGGGGGTGCTCCTGGGGGCTTAAATAGCCGTCCCAATAGGCACTACCATCTGCCCAGCTGATTGATCGACTGCCATCAAACCCGACTCGCTTGGGAATAGCGCCAGCCACAGTCCAACCAATATTGCCGTTACTATCGCCAACCACTAGGTTCTGATGAGGGATGCCTATGGTGGGGCCAAGCTCCAGAGCTTCTTCGGCGGTGCGAACAACTTCCATATCAATCAAGTTCATATTGCCGCCCAGAGTGTCGTGAGCAACCCAGCGGAATGCGAGAGGAACGCCATCGTGGTTTGTACCGATAACGGGACCCCAGATAGTTGTGCGAACTTCTATGGTTTTTGGGTCGCTGCCTTTGACGGCGATAGATTCTGTTTCATAGGCAAAATTCCTCCAGCCTTCAGGCGTTTTATATTGATTGCCGTCTTCGCTGAGTTCCAGTGGAATCAGGTCACTCCAGTCGCCACCGGTGTTGGTAAATCCCCAGGCAACTAATTCGTTGCTTCCGGCAACCATAATTGGGCCGCCTGGAAGGGTTACGCCACGAACAAATCGGTTGGTGCCTGGTATGCTCCAGCCTGCTCGGAACCAGATATTGGGAACACTCAGCCCGAGGTGCATATCGTTGGCAAGAATGGCTCCACCGTGCGCTGTTAAATTACCGCCGACCACCCAGTTATTACTGCCGTAAATCTTGTCATCACTCTCCATCGCCTGATAAACGATAGTGTCCTGTTCATCTAAAAGTGCAGAAATCGGTGTTTCTGGGAGGCTAACCTTTTCTCGTGCTTCTCCAAATAGTGGTGCGTCCCACCGCCCGCCTTGGGGAAAATAGAAAGCGTAGAGATCTGATGGAAGCAATTCGGCTAAAGCGGTGTCGCGAAGTTCATAACTACCGCGTTCACTTTGTAGCGTCAGGTACATGCTGTAGATAGTTAACAGGCTGTCGGCAGAATTCCAGGGGCGCGGTTCCTGACCCAATAACAAATACTCCCAGGGTTTTGCGGGAAGCTGGTTGAGGCCAAAATTAATACCGTTGATATATTGATCCAGAAGGGCCTTTTGTTCCGCCGGCATCGCAGCAATGTTTCGCTCTGCTCGCTGGCGAAATTGATGCAAACGTACCTTTTGATCGTGTTTTATAGTGGACGCGCCCAGTAATTCTGATAATTCCCCGGCAGAACTTCTCCGCAACAGATCCATTTGGAAAAAACGTTCCTGCGCGTGTAAAAAGCCCAATGCGAAGGCCGAACTGTTTCGGTTTTCAGAATGAATTAATGGCACTCCCTGTGAATCGCGCTCGATAACAACTGGGTCTTTTAATTTACCCGTGGTAATGGTTCCATCGAGAATAGGCAAGCTCTGTCGGAGCCAGATCCAGGAGCCAATTAAAAATATAATTATCAAACCCAATAGGCTGATAATTAGTGCTGTCATATACCGCTTGAGAAATGGAAATGTTGTCATTGTGGTGGCCGCAAAATCTCTGAGTTAATGTCGGTAGCACTTTATTGTGCAATTTTAATTTCACTCGCAAAGTTACTAAGCGATACAAGGAGTAACTTTTAGTGACAAAACCCAAGCTTTAAATTATAGGATTTTCCTGTCATTCACTGCTATTTCTCGAAGAACTGACTGGTCACAAGAAAAAAGTCATCGCAGGGTTTTCAATATGAAAACGCAACCGTAAGATGGCGTGCAATAACAAAAACAACAATAAATCGAAAACATCAGGCTGTATAACAATAAACGCGAGGACGCGATGATGCACGATGTTGGTAGAGATGTAACAAACCGTAGATTCAATCTTTCCATTCTTTCTGGAACCATTGCTTTCCTCACCGCTGTCGGCTCTCACGTTCACGCTGCGGAAATTGAGGAGGTTGTCGTTACTGCGCAGAAGCGAGCGGAAAACCTACAGGACGTACCTATCGCGATTTCCGCCTTCACCGGGGAAAATATAAAAGAAGCCGGTGTCAAAAATTTGACTGACTTGGGGAAATATACGCCGGGCGTGGAAATGCACAATGATACCGCCCTGCAACCAACGTACAGTATTCGCGGCGTGCAAACTAATGACTGGACCATAGGCTCTGATCCAGCAGTGGCGGTCTATGTGGATGGGGTTTATACCGGCCGCAGTGCAGGTGCCGAGATACCGCTGACCGATATTGAGAGGGTTGAAGTCCTCAAAGGGCCTCAGGGTACACTATTCGGTCGCAATGCCACCGGTGGTGCGATCCACATTATTACCACCAAACCGCAGGCGGATGATTCTACGGAATTAAATCTAACTGCCGGTAATTATGGGCGCCAGTCGTCGGATCTTTTGGTTAATCGCCAGATTAGTGACAACCTGTATGGCCGTTTTTCGGCGTCGACAAATCGTCGCGATCCATTTGCTGATAATTTAGCAAATGGATTCTCTGTAGGGGATCAGGATACTCAGACCTACCGCGCCTCTGTGTTGTGGGAGCCGGCGACGGATACTGAGGTGCTGTGGCGCGCCAATTACGGGATTATGGATCAAGGCAGCGCTTTGCGAACAACCATAGTGCCCAGCCTTAAAGATGAAACGGATGTTTTTGGCGACTACGCCCTGGATACCCCGACCATAGAGGATCGTGATTCCTTTGGCACATCACTGACAATTACCAAAGATTTCGATAATTTCACTTTTACTTCGATTACTGCCTACAGCGAATTCGATGCCCACCTGCAGCAGGATGAGGATGGTACCGCCAACCCGGACTATATGTTTGGGTCGGCAAATACTGATGATCAAAGCCAGTTCTCTCAAGAGTTCCGTCTCAATGGTGCTACAGATACTATCAAATGGACTCTGGGAGCTTCTTACTCCGAAGAAGAGGTGGATCACACCACTTATGCCAATTTCACTACCGGATCGGTGGAGTCCTTTGCCGTTTATGAAGGGGTAAAGGCTGCCTATCCGGACCTGACCCAAACCGAGCAAGAGGACTTAGCGGTTATCACCCGTGCGCAGCTACAGCAGGCAGGGTTGGAGGGAATTGCCAGCGCTTCCTTTGTCTATGACCTGATGCTGCAAACAGGCCAGGTGGATGCGTTACTCGCTCAGTTAGGCGCTGCTGGTATAACTGGCGATATGCTCTATGCGGAAGATGTAGTCGGACAGATGATGGCGGGCTTCAATCCCTGGATAGCCTCGGATGCACATTGGGGGGAGAGCGTTCGCAACACAGGTGATTACCGTTCCAGTGCTATTTACGGCGACATGACCTGGAGCCTTACCGATAAGATGGACCTGACTGTCGGTGCTCGTTATACCTACGATCAAAAAGATTTCACCATCCAGACGGCTTATGGCAACAGTATTCCTCTGTCACTGTCCGGCGGAGATGTGCGCTTGGTTGACGGAGATGGCAACGTAATCGGCACTGTAACCCTGCCTGAGGTCGATTTGGGGTCCCAGTTGTTTGGCATTGTGTTTTTCAACAATGGCCAGCCGGTTTTGGACTCCAAATTGAGTGATAGCTGGAGCGACCTTTCCGGTCGTATAGTGCTGGATTACCGCTGGAATGACGATGTGATGACCTATGTCTCCCTGGCGGATGGTTTTAAAGCCGGTGGATTCAATAGCCTGAACTTTGGTCCCGGGGTTGAGTCGTCTTTCGATCAGGAAGATGTCGTTAACCTGGAGGTTGGTCTTAAGAGCAGCCTGTTCGACAACCGAGTACGCTTGAATACCTCTATTTACACCTACGAATACAACAATTTGCAGGAGTTGGATCTGGTGGGTACTCCTATTCCTAGTTATAACCTGCGGAATTCGGATGCAGAGGGTACTGGGGCGGAGATCGAAGTGCAGTGGGCAGTAACAGAGAGCTTGTTTATTGCCGGTAATTACTCCTACCTGGATACAGAGTTTACTGACTACCAGATCATCGAAGCCATTGGTGAGACTGAAGAGGACTCGAAAGTAGGTCAGTCTCGGGTATCAACGCCAGAGAATAAATTCAACCTAATGGCTGAATACACAGTGGACCTTGCATCTGGCGGGGAGTTTATTTTCCGTGGCGATTATAACTGGACAGATGAGCGAATTGGTTCGATTACTGATCGGACACGTATCGTGGAAGACTATCAGTTGTTCAACCTGCGGGCGGCCTGGAACAGCCCTTCAGATAGTTATTCTTTAGCGCTCTGGATACAAAATTTGACGGATGAAGAAATTGCTGGCGGTTATGGTGGTACCGGTGCAGCCATTGGTGCCAGTCCCGCTTGGCGCTTTATGCCGAGAATGTACGGTGCGGATTTAACTGTCCGATTTTAATTAACCCATGGGTTAATACGGCACAGGGATGTGCTGTTGTCGACCTTGGGAGGGCATTTAAAGGCCACAAGAGTATTGTGGGATTATTTAGAGTCCCTTATTCCGGCAGTAGCCTATAAAAAACGTTTAGATTGAGAAAATTGCGTCTAAATTTTGAAAGAAATATTACATAAAACAATTTTTGCTCTATTTTATTAAGTTATTCCTGTCAGCATGACGAGAGAGTGGGCCGGTTTATCCGGCCCTTTTTTTTATTGACCCTTCAAGAGAAAAATAAACTGGCGCATATACCCTTCTGTTGAATAGCTAGCCTCTAGGTTTACACCTAAAACTGCGTATGATGATTTCAATAGAGAAGAAATGTGTCGCAGTTGATTACTAATATGGCAATACACGTCGGTGAAGTAACTTTAGAGGAAGTACAACATCAACTTCTCAGTGATTACCAGAAAGTTCGTGCAGAGACAGAGGATCTTGCGTTGCCGTTATCCCCGGAGGATATGCAGCTACAGTCTATGCCGGATGCCAGTCCTACCAAATGGCATTTAGCACATACGAGCTGGTTCTTTGAGACCTTTATCCTTGCCAACCGGTTGCGGGGATATCAAACATTTAACCCACACTTCAACCACCTGTTCAACTCTTACTACAACAGTTTGGGTACCCCCTTTGCACGCCCTAACAGGGGGCTAATTTCGCGTCCGGATAGTGCCCAGGTTTATGAATATCGAAAGTTTATCGATGACTCCATGCACCGGATGCTCAGTGAGTACCCGATTCCTGAAAATTTGGCCGCGTTGGTCCAGCTGGGGTTGAATCATGAGCAGCAGCACCAGGAATTGATATTGACCGATATCAAGCATGCGCTGTCAACTAACCCCATGGCACCGGCATACAGGGATATGTTTCCTGAAGATGAAGACGGGGCGCTGGAACCTTTGCGATGGTTGAGCATACCCAAGGACCTCTATGGGATAGGGAGTGATGGGGATGCTTTCTGCTTTGATAATGAAGGCCCTGAGCATCAGCAGTTTATCGATGACTTTGTGATTGCCTCCCGATTGGTTACCAATGGCGAGTATCTTGAATTTATAGAGGATGGTGGCTATGAACAGCATCGGCTGTGGCTTTCGGATGGTTGGCTGCATTTGCAGAAAAATCAGCAAAAGCACCCATCCTATTGGCGGCTGAACAGTGATGGTTGGCATCAGTACTCCCTCTATGGGTTGCTACCCTTAAATCCAGCTGAGCCTGTCTGCCATCTTTCTTTCTATGAGGCAGATGCTTTCGCAACCTGGGCTGGAAAACGATTGCCTACTGAATTTGAATGGGAGGCAGCTGCTTGCCATTTACGCCAGCCGAATCAGATGGCATCAGCTAATTTCCTGGAAAAACGTCACTTTAGGCCATTGCAGGCGCAGCGGGGGCAAACGCAGTTCTTAGGGGATTTGTGGGAGTGGACTTCCAGCGCTTACTTACCTTATCGGGGCTTCAGAGCCCGGGAGGATGCAGTAGGGGAGTACAACGGAAAGTTTATGTGTAACCAAAAGGTTCTTCGCGGTGGATCTTTTGCAACCCCGGCTGACCATATCCGGATCAGTTACCGCAACTTCTTTTATCCACACCAGTCGTGGCAATTTACCGGTATCCGTTTGGCAGGAGACTAAATGTGAAAGCAGCCGTATCATCGATGCAGGAAAGTTCACAACAAGACCATGAATTTCTCAATGATGTGTTACGGGGGTTGGCCGGAGATCAGAAAACACTACCGTGTAAATACCTATACGACGAACTTGGCTCTCAGTTATTCGAGAAAATATGTGATGTAGACGATTATTATTTAACCCGTACTGAGGCGAAGATATTCAGTCAGTATCTACCGGATATTGCTGAGGAAATTGGCCCAGGGGCGCTACTGGTGGAGCCCGGTGCAGGCAACTGCGAAAAAGTAGAGGGCCTACTGCATCTATTAAAAAGCCCTAGCGGATACTATCCCATCGATATTTCCCCGGAGATTCTCTATCTGGCGGGGCAACGAATTAAAAAAGGCTTACCTCATATTTCTATCTGGCCGGAAGTGGGTGACTTTACTCAAGCCGAAGTATGGGACAATCTGTCGAATATTGAGTCAAAAAAACGTGTGGTGTTTTTTCCTGGTTCGACAATTGGAAACTTTGAGCCGGATAGGGCGGAGCAATTGCTGGAGACGTTTGCGGCAAATTTGAGAGCGGGAGACGGCCTGCTTATCGGAACTGATTTAGTTAAAGATTCAGTTGTGCTGGAGAGGGCGTATCACGATAGTGAGCATATTACGGAGCAGTTTAACAAGAACCTCCTGCAACGAATTAACAGTGAGTTGGGAGGCAACTTTGATTTGTCATCTTTCTCTCATCGCGCCTTCTATCAGCCATTGCGACAACGCGTAGAAATGCATTTAGTTAGCCTCCGGGATCAAAGCGTCGCAATCGCTGGGGAACAAATCGTCTTTTCGGAAGGGGAGACTATTCATACCGAGAATAGCCATAAATATAAAGTGAGTAGTTTTAATACCCTGTTGATGAAAGGCGGCTTTAAACCTGTTCGCCACTGGACTGATTCCTCTGAATCTTATGCTATTCACTATGCCCAGGCTATCTAGGGAGGTTTTAGGTCTCCTTTTCTCACTGGTGATATTGGCCGCACCAGCAAGTTTTGCTGGTGCGGAGGAAAAAAACAGTGGGATGCCGATAGTTTTATTGTGTATAAACATCCGCTTTGCTTCTGTTGTAACAAATGGGTGGATTATCTACGGGGTAACGACATTGCCGTATCTACCAGTTCTGAGCTGAATATGGCCAAAATTCGGCAGCAATGGGGTGTTCCTCGGGGGATGGAGGGTTGCCATACGGCGGTGTGGCACAACAAATATGTTTTTGAAGGCCATGTTCCCGTCAAACATATCCTGCAATTTATTTCCTCTCCTCCAGAGGATGGAATCGGTCTATTAGTACCCGGGATGCCCGTTGGTAGCCCAGGAATGGAAGTGGATGGAAAGTTTGAACCTTACAATATTTATCTGCTGCTGGAAGGGGGAGACTATCGCCCCTTTGTCCGAGTCGAGAAGCCCCAGAGTTAGCTCTTGTTTTTAGGTCTGTAGCGAGCTGTACCAAATAATATAGAGATAACTCGCTGCCACACTGATAACACTTACCGGCAACATCAATAAAAAGAACTGCCAGAAGTTAAATGGTTGCACACCAAATTTTTCCGCCTGCTGCAGCACTATTACATTGCTGGCTGCGCTGATTATAAATAGGTTACCAGCAACTGTAGATATGGCTGATAGCATCATAAGTGTTTGAGTGTCGTGTTCATGTAGCAGATTCAGGTAGATTTCCACTACGGGAACATTGGAAAACAGTTGGCTGGCAAAAAAACTGACAAAAGTTACGGTTTCAGGTTCAGCCAGATTAATCCCGCTCTTGTGCAGAAAAAACTGTAGTGATCCGGACTTGAGTAGTGAGCCGGTCACAATAAACATAGAAATAAAGAAAAAGAGGGTGGGCCAGTCTACTTCTCTCAGTATTCTTCTTCTTTCATGACTCGCCAGATAAATGGGTGAGCAGGCGACCAAGCCTATTTGACCCAAGGTTGGGTGGTAAATACCTTCTACGTTATGAAGTACACTGCCTAATGCAATTAGAATTACCAGAAGGGCTGCCGACAATAGAGGTGGCCATTTTTGTGCTATCTCATTGTCCTCTCGATGCTGAATGCCTACATTGTGACTGGGTTCGTCAACTTTAAGAAACCTTTTTAACCAAAGAATCGACAGCAGCATGGTGATTGCTGCCGGGATAAAGATCCACTCGGCAAATACCAGAAACATATTGTCAAACTGCCCTGCGTTGGCAATCAAGATATTTTGTGGGTTGCCGACTGGGGAGATCATGCTGCCGATCGTTACGGTGGCACAAAGTAAAATAAGTAGGGGTACAACACCCCAGTTCATATCCCGAGCCATCAATAGAGCGATGGGTACACCAATCACTGCTGCAGCATCATTGGTGAGAAGGGCGGCGCAGACGGCCATGATCAGGACATAGCTTGCCAGTATGGTATTGGGGTTTTTACGGGAGAGTATTCGCCTGCTGATTTGTGCTGAAATCCCTGTGTCGTACAGAGCGGATGCAATCGAAAATACAGAGAATAAGTAGAGGATTAAGTCCCAATCCACTGCAAAGAATGCATCTTTAAGTGTGATTTGCCTCAAGGCCAAAAGTGCTACTGCGCCAAGGGTCATGATGTGCCAGATACGAACGGCAGATGGTAGCCATTGGCGCACGGCTATTAGGATAAAGATGATTGCCGAAACGGTTAAGCTGATAGACATCTATCGTTATCCGAGTGTCGCTAGTCCCAACTGCTACTCTGGTTTTCAGCATTGCTATTTTTCTGAGGCTCTATCCAGTGCAGCAGAGTGCCAACAAGGCCATTCATAAGAGTTTAAACAAACCTCTTCTCTTTACGAATTTCTTTGCTGGAGATGTGGTTGCGGGTTTGGGACCATACCTGGCTATTTACCTGCTCTCAGCCATGCACTGGAAGCCGGGAGATATTGGGGTTGTCCTGGCAATTGGCGGGGTAACCACTGTACTGCTGCAGACACCTGCTGGCGCATTTATCGATAGTACTCGCTTTAAGAGAGGGCTTATTGCCACTTGCGGGATCATTATCGGTATTGTTTCTATCACTATTGTGGAATTTACCAGCCACAAGCCATTGATTTATCTCTCTCAGGTTTTGATGGGAGGCGCAATTGCTTTCGTGGCTCCTTCTATTGCGGCAATCACACTCGGGGTTACCAGCGATAAGAACTTTACCTATCAAACCAGTGCCAACCAGGCCTCCAATCATGCGGGCAATGTCTTTGCTGCTGGGCTTGCAGCGATTCTTGCCCTGACTATTTCCGGGCAGGGGGTGTTCTGGTTGATGGCGGTTATGGGTGCCCTTATGGCGATCTCGGTAGCCTTTATTCCGGGAAAATCTATCGATCATATCCGTGCTCGGGGCGGAGAGCACAAGGATCTAGAGGGCAAAGCACAGCCGTCGGGCTTCAAGTCACTGCTGTCTGACAGGCGCCTGGTCGCTTTGGCTGTCAGCGTGTTTCTATTCCACTTTGGCAATGCCGCGATGTTGCCCTTGGTGAGTCAGAAACTGTCGATTAACTCGAATGCCGATATAGCTATTGCCTTTACATCAGCTTGTATCATCGCCGCCCAGTTTATGATGATGCTGATGTCCTTTCTGTGTGCGGCCAAAGCGGATACCTGGGGGCGCAAGCTAATCTTCCTTATCGGTTTTTTTATCAATCCGGTACGGGCGCTGTTGTTTATGTCTACGGACAATCCGTACTTCCTGGTAGCAATTCAATCCCTGGATGGCGTGGCTAATGGTATATTTGGCGTCATTATTATTTTAATGTGTGCCGACCTGACACGTGGTACGGGCCGTTTCAATGTTACTCAGGGCGCTATGGCCGCCTTGGTGGGAATTGGTTCGGCATGTAGTAATTTTTCTGCGGAATATATTGTTCAGTATTTTGGCTATGGCGTTGCTTTTCTTACTTTGGGAGCTATTGCTCTGATCGCCGGTACATTTTTTCTGATTTTTGTCCCAGAAACGAAAGGGGCAACAATCCCTAAACCATCAGCAGGAAACTGATAGCCCCGGTTGTTTCGACTATTGATAGAAATCTATGGTTAATTCTTTTTCTCCAGCCCCAGGCCTTGGCAATCGACATATTCAGACCGTATTCAGTCGTTTTCACCGCGCCACCCCCTGGATTGAGACAGATTGCCGCTGGTACGAAACGCCTGATGGCGATCGCCTTTCTTTGCATTTTCCCAGGCCGCTACGCAATGATCCCGATTATCCTCTGGTATTGATACTTCACGGTTTGGGAGGTTCGGTAGAGTCGCCCTATGTGCAGGGGCTGATGGAAACCCTTCTGGCATACCATTATCAGGTCGCTGTAATGCATTTTCGAGGTTGTGGTGGTGTGCCTAACAAGTTGCCGAGGGCCTATCACAGTGGTGACACTGAAGATCCTCGCTGGCTGGTTAGTGAACTTAAGAAACAGTTTCCATTAATGACGATTGCCGTGGTTGGCTTCTCATTGGGCGGAAATGTTGTTCTGAAAATGTTAGGTGAAGATGGTGGCCGCGGGCAGGTAGCCGCTGGGATTGCTGTCTCGGCGCCAATGGACCTCCATGCCTGTAGTCGCTACATCAACACTGGTATATCCCACCTTTATGAGCGCCACCTGATTAGCGGGCTTCGTTTGAGCCTGCTTCATAAGGCGAAAGACCCACAGTTGGCTGCGGCCTTACCCGATCTCAATTGCAGTGAGGACTTTGTCGATTTCAGGCATTTCGACAATGCTTTCACTGCGCCGTTACATGGTTTTCGTGATGTGGATGAGTATTACACCCAGGCATCCAGTAAGCCTTTACTCAAAGATATTCGCACGCCGACTTTGATTATCAACGCCGTTGATGATCCTTTTATTTGTCCATCAGCGATACCTGTAACCAGCGAAGTTAGTTCTGCTGTCGATTTGGCGGTGAGTGATCGAGGGGGGCATGTAGGGTTTATAGATGGGACGGTATGGAGCCCCAGTTATTGGCTGGAGAAAAAAATACCCTACTTTTTGGGGGCAGTCGTTGGGTTTCCAAAGGGAGCCCGTTAGGGGGCTCCCATTTCCAGGCTCAGGGTTAACAGCACTGGGTACTCGATTGATCCGCTTCGGGAGTGTCGCTGGCAAATGGCATTTCCTTGCCGCAGCCGGGAAACAGGCCAAAGTGCCGCGAAAAATCGCCAATAAACTCGAAGTGGGGTGCGAGACGGGTCTCTGCGAGCATTCTCCAAGTATTACCGCACACAGGGAATACTCGTCCGGTCTCAATAATGTGGTGTCCATCGAGAACGAATTGATCGGCAGAGCCCGGTAGTGTGCCTTTGTAAATCACTGCTTGGCCGTAATCCTCACAGTCTTTTTCCAGTTGCGCTAATTTGAACAATCGATAAGTGGCGGAAAAAAATCGAATTGATCTACAGCGCTGGGCCAGGGTTGGGTTGGTGATAAGTAATGGCCGACTCTCCACCAGGCGTGGATCGCGGAAGCCGCTGCCCTGAGCAATTTCCAGAAAGTCATTCCAGTAGAGTGCGCCCCCAAGACACTCGCCAAACAGTTCGGGGTCAGAGCTAATTGCGGGGGGAATGCGGCGGTCGGCATAGACATCGGAGAAGTAAAATTCTCCCCCTTGTTTCAGCAGCCGGAACAAGCCTTTGAGAACAGCATCTTTGTCTGTGGAGAGGTTAACCACACAATTGGAAATGATCACATCAAAGCTTTCAGGCTCTAATTCCAGTTCCTCCAGCTTTTCGATGTAGCCGTGCAGGAAGCGGACATTGTCATAGCCAAACTTGTCGGCGTGATGGGCTTGGTGCTGCCTGGCCACAGCCAACTGCTCTTCCGTCATATCGACACCAACTACTTCACCTTTTGGACCTACCAACTGGGAGAGCAAGTAAATATCCCGGCCTGAGCCACAGCCAAGATCCAGTACCCGGCAGCCTTCCAAAAGTGGAGGGCAGACAAGTCCACAGCCGTAATAGCGGGATAGGACATCGGGATGAATATTGGACAGCAATGGTTTTAGCCACTCTGGCATATCGCTGGGATCACAACAGGCATTGGTCTTCAGGTCTGAAGAGTTCTTTAGTTGGCGTCCGTAGTAGTCCTGTACTAAATCGTGCATTGGCTCTTTACCTATTGCGGGGGTTAACCAAAAAGGCGCAGTTGCGCCGGTATTGGCGCTCTTTGTAATTTTGCTGTGGAAGTGTAACAAGTCTGTGGTTCCCTCGACTAAAAACCAGAGGAATCACGGAAGAGTTGAGGAGTTAGAGGTTCTTCTGGCCAAAGGTTTCCGCTTTCGAAACTGATGCAGAGCTCTATACTGGCATGATATTTCACTCATTCTGGCTCGAGAGGCGGGGTAAAGCAGAAAAGTCTCAATTGGCACAAAAATACCAGCATGATGCACTAGATATTTCAGAATCAGCAAAATTGCCTTTTGGCGCCAGTGGGAATTGGTTTGTAGAGAATCGCATTATTTTCGTTAATATCGACTCTCTCCGCTTCGATATTATGAGGGAACGTAATTGAGCGATCACCTAGCTCCCAGTGCTTCGACAGCCTCCGCCGAGGATTCCTTACAGAATTCGCAGTTCCTGGTGGATTTGCGCCAGCAGATGCTGCGTTTTGCCAGTTTGCAGTTGCAGGATACACAGCTGGCTGAGGATGCTGTTCAGGAAGCATTGATGGGTGCCCTAAAGAACTCGCGCAGCTTTTCCGGTCGCTCGGCTTTGAAGACCTGGGTCTTCGCCATTCTCAAGAACAAGATTGCCGACATATTGCGACAGAGACAGCGCTTCGTAGATGCGGATCAATTGGTTCGTGGGGACAGGGAAGAATATGATCACGATGAGCTGTTTGATCAGACGGGGCACTGGCAGAAGGATGAAAAGCCCAAACGCTGGGCTGATCCTGAGTCGGCAATTCACGATAAGCATTTCTGGCGGATCTTTGAGGCCTGTCTCAGCCATCTTCCCTCGCGCCAAGCGCAGATCTTTATGATGAGGGAATTTATTGAGCTGGAAAGCCATGAGATCTGTGCTGCCATGGAGATTACCGTTAGCAATTTAAATGTCACATTGCACAGGGCGCGCCTTCGCTTGCGCGAGTGTCTGGAAGATAACTGGTTTGGTGTGGAGAAGTGACAATGATGAAGACCTGCCGGGAAGCCACGAAGCTGATGTCTGAGTCCCAGGAGAGGGACCTGCTCATTTCCGAGAAGGCGAGCCTGAAGTTACATCTGGCGGTTTGCACACCTTGCCGCAATTTCGGCAAGCAGATGAAGACCCTCAGGCATATCACCAAATCTTATGCTCAGGGTGGCCCCGAGAAAGCTGACAACGAAAAATAGCATTTCGCACTTGGGGCCACTTATCCAATATTGGCGTTCCTAGCGGGGAGGGCGAACCGGGCGGTAGGCGATATGGCCACCGACAAAGTGCGGTTCATACCAGTAGGACCCGCAGTGCTCATAGGTAACGTTACCAACAGTTACTGCAACACAGCTGCGAGGCAACGTATATAACCACCCGCCGACACCTACGGCTGCTGCCGTACCCCAAAATGCTGGTCCCGGGTAGGGCCAGTAGTGGGGGCGCCAAGGGGGCGGTGGGTAGGGTGGATGATGGGGGTGAAATGGGGGGTGATTGGGAAAGCGCCTTGCAAACTCCCCCGGGGCATAGCCACCGTGGAAGCCTCCACCCATCGGACGCATCCCATTAAAATGTCCCCCAATATTGAAATGAGCCCCACCACCACCAAACCGACCAAAGGCTTCGGCTGAGGGACTGGCCAATGCAGTCAGTAGTGCCCCCGTGACCAGAGCAGGCACAACCAGTTGTGCAAGGAAACCCGTCTTTTGACCGTTGCGATGCATCATGGTGTGGCCTCCTTATTGGGTTCCGCCTTCTTAAACTGAATCTGCTTGAGCTTGTCGATGGAAGGGGTAAATTGCCCGGCGGCACCAGGTTTGGCTTCCATCCATTTCAAGGTGGCAATAAAGCGCGGCTTGGCGGGGTCGCGGGTGTTTACTGTTGAAATACGCAGGGGCAGAGGCTTGTCACCAGCCTTGATCCAGATTTCCCAGTCCAGGTTTTCAGAGCGAAATGCCCAGTGCTCGGTTTTTTGGCCGTCAACCATAGGCCGATTTACCAGAAAGCCTTCTTTGATACCGGACCAAACATTTTCCTTCCTTCCCCATTCGAGGAGGTCGGCAAAAGGAATCTCAATGCCGTAATCCTTGGCGGCTTTGGTTAAAACTTCCGCTGTAGGCTGGGGTGCTTCCATTTCTGCGAAGTAACCATCGCGGGGAGCAATCACGGTGAACTTGTCGCCATTGTGAATGAATTGACGGGTAATAGAATCTGTTTTCAGGTCTACACGCAGTTGCTTGGGTGGCATTGCCATGTATTTGACGGTACCGCCAATCAGGAGCTTTTCCTGATTCTCCAGAACGACCTCAGTGAATATATCGGCGTTAAACATCATCATTTTGAGGCTGGCGAGGTAGTCACCCATTCGTTTCAAGGTTGCCATCGCCTTGGGGTCTAGGGGCTCGTTTGATTCCATGGCCCCCATTTGGCCTTGAGGAGGTTTGCCTTGCTGCATTTGCCCTGGTGGCTGGGGGGGATTGCTGTCATCGGTCGATTGAGTGGGGTGCCCTGGTGGCGGGGTTTGGCCTTGGGAGCCAGTGCTATCGGATTGCGGGGGTGGTGTCGGGTTTTGAGCGACAATCGCAGGGGCTAATGCCACCGTCGCTGCAAGAATCAGCGCCCTAGCCAAGCCACCAAAGGGTTGAAAAGCAAGCATTTACCGGTACCTCCCAATACATAGCCATAGTTGTGGCATCTGAATCAGTGTAGAGGAGAACCTTCGCGCCTGCTGTTGCGTAAAAACGAGTATTGAAACGAGACTGGCTATCCAGAATTGCTGGTCAATAAGCTGTTGTTTTACAAAACTTTTGCCGTATTCAATTGAGGCTCTGGGTTATGTTTGCTAGAGTCGATCCATTATTGATACTAGCCTGCTCCTATGAATGTGGTTCGTCTGTCATTTTTACTGATTGCGCTGCTGATTTTCCAGACAGCTGGCGCCTTCTATGACAGTCATGATGAGCTAGAAGATATCACCATCCACTTCTCTTCAAATCATACAGATCAACTCCCGGGGGTAGCTCCTACTGACGAGCCTGATGGGGGTTCCGTCACTTTCTCGCTGCCTTCCTCCGGTGAAGAGCAATCTACACCGACGTTGGATTTCTGTAATCACTGTTGCCATTGTCACGGAATTAATGCAACCGGGCTTTTGGGGCAGTCTTATCAACCTCTTCTTCGGGGCACTATCAGTTACAGTGACACAATCAGTGCAGCTGTGCCCTCAGGTTATTTTTCTCCACTTTTACGCCCACCTATAACCCAAGTCTGATTAGTTAAATACTGCGTGTGCCGCTATAGAAGTATGTAGCTTTTGCTCGCACACGATGATCGAGTTGTGACTTGGGAGAATTCCATGGATTTTTTTCCACGCTCTCGCTGAGCGTGATTGGTCGTACATCCTTTAGATTTTTGTTGACGACCGCTCTACTTATGTCTGCGCAAGCTACCTCTGCGCAGAGGGGAGAAGTATTGACGTTGCCAGAGGCAATACAGAAAACTCTGGCACAAAATCCCCAGATTGCAGTTTTTCCACTCCAGCAATGGGCATTGGATGGTGCTGAGTTCACAGCCGGCCTACGTCCTGCATGGGATTTTGGTTTCGAAGCTGAGTATGCGGTATACGGAGATGATGGTTCATCAAGCTCAAGCTCAAGCTCCCCGGCCGGCCCGGTCCGCCAAGTGACGACGATGATGATGATGACAAGGAACTTGAGCTGACTGCTTCTTTGTCATCAGTTATTGAGTTGGGGGGCAAACGCCAGGCTCGAATCGATGTTGTCAATGCTCAGCGGGACCTCTTAATTGCCGATGAGCAAGCGACAGCACTGGATGTCTTGGCCGAGGTGGTTCGTGGCTATGCGCAAGTACTCGCTGCCGCAGAATTACTGATTCTGGAAAAAGAGAAGGTCTCGCTGGCGCAAGAAGCGTTGGACGCTGTAACTACAAGGGTCAATGCTGCTGCGTCCCCCATAGCTGAACGCATGCGGGCTGAGTCTGCACTGGCGAATGCCATTTTGGCCGCCGAGGCACAGGAGCGAATGCTGAGCTACTACAAGTACGCACTATCCGCGCTGTGGGGGCAACCTACCCAGGACTTTGCAGTTGACTCCAGCGTGCTCTTCCGATTTGAGCCAAATGCCAGCTTTGATGTTCTGTACGAGCGGGCTCAGGAAAACCCTTCTATTGCCCGTTTTGCCTCTGAAGAGCGCTTGCGCGCATCTCACCTGCATCTGACACAAGCGAAGTCGATACCTGATATTGGTTGGTATGCAGGCTATCGGAACGACAAAGAAGATGATGAGAATGCTGTCGTTGTTGGCTTTAACGTGCCGCTTTTTACCGGGCGACGTAATCGGGGTAAAGAGATTTCTGCAATGGCTGAGCTGGAACAGGTTCAGTTGGATAGAGAGGCGGCATTGCTAAAGCTCTATCCCCAGCTTTTCTTGGCGGTAACGAGCCGTGAACAAGCGCTGGCCATTGTTGACGAAATGCAAAATACCGTTATTCCCACATTGCGCAAGGCGCTTTCTGAGGTTGACCGGGCCTATCGCCGGGGGCGCTATTCCTATGTTGAGTTGATCTCTGCCCGCGAGGAATTGCTCGATGCTGAGCGCTCGAGAATTGTGGCGGCACGCTCTGTTCATGTGTACGGAGCGGAAATTGAGAGATTAACTGCCCGGCCATTAGGTGTCGTGGCTGTCGAGAGCAGTAGATGAAGTTGAGTTTAAAAATGAGCAGATTAAATAGAACTTTAAAGCTAGCGATGCTGTTCCTAATCCTTTTGGTACCTCAAGGGTGGGTGGCAAATTTTAGTTATGCCAGTGGCTCCCACGGTGGAGAGCATCATCAAGAAGAAAGTAAAGGGCCACATGGGGGCCGCCTCTTAGAGCAGGGGGATCTTGTGGTTGAGCTGGCTCTGGTAGAGCGGAGTGGTAAGGCTGAGTTTCGCGCATGGATTCAGGAAGACGGAAAAGCGCTGGACAATGCAGAATTGACCCTAACTCTGGTTCGACTTGGGGGTGAATCGCAACATATTGCCTTATACCGTGATGCAAATATTGATTACTGGCGCAGCCAAGAACATCTGGCTGAACCCCATTCATTCGACATTGAGCTCTCTTTGATTCACAAGCGAGGCCGTGCCAAATGGCAGTTTGAATCACATGAAGGAAGAGTAAAGATAGATGAAAGCACGGCGGAAAAGGCCGGCATTAAAACTGCGATAGCCGCACCGGGAGTTATTCAAGAGCGTATTACCCTTTACGGTAAAACTACTATCGATCATCGCAGCCTCAGTCATGTTCGTGCTCGTTATCCAGGCACCGTTGTCACGATTGAGAAAGCGTTGGGAGATTCAATACAGAAAGGAGAAAAGCTTGCAACAATTGAGTCCAATGACAGCTTGCAAACTTACTCCTTGATAGCGCCTATCAGCGGTCAGATTATCGATAAGCAGGCCAGTCGAGGGGAGTTTAGCGGTGACCGGGTACTGTTTACGATTGCGAACTACAAGCAAATATGGGCAGAGCTTCAAGTATTCCCCACTCGCCGGGGACAAATTGCTCGCGGACAAAAAGTTTCTATTACCGCCGATGGGCTCTCATTTGATTCGACAATTGTCAGCTTGGCACCGGGGGGCAATGGCACGCCTTTCGCAATAGCCCGCGCGATGATTGAGAATCCAGAGGACATTTGGACAACAGACCTGATGGTTCAAGGAGATGTGGTCACCCATGAGAGTCCTGCGCCCTTAGTGGTGGAAAATCAAGCGCTACAACCCTTCCGCAATTGGACCGTTGTGTTTGTAAAAGTAGGGGATGCTTATGAGATTCGCCCACTGGAACTTGGGCGGACCGATGGCAGGGTTACAGAGGTATTAAGTGGACTCAACCCTGGAGACCGCTACGTCACTGAAAACAGTTACTTAATCAAGGCGGATATAGAGAAATCCGGCGCTGCTCACCACCATTAATTGAGGCCAGAAGATGATTGAAAGCATCCTGCGCTTCTCCATTGAGCGGCGTTATTTCGTATTGTCCCTAATTTTTATTCTGGTGGGGCTCGGGGTTTGGAGTTACCAGAAACTCCCTATTGATGCGGTCCCCGATATCACCAATGTTCAGGTGCAGATTAATACTGAAGCACCTGGTTACTCGCCTTTAGAAGCTGAACAGAGAATCACCTATCCGGTAGAGGCGGCACTTGCCGGACTTCCCAACTTGGAGTACACCCGTTCGATTTCGCGCTACGGGCTATCCCAAGTGACCGTGGTTTTCAAAGAGGGGACAGATCTCTATTTTGCGCGAAACTTAATAAACAGTCGTCTGGGTACCATCGAGAGCAATCTGCCCCCGGGGTTGGAGCCGGAAATGGGGCCCATTGCCACCGGGCTCGGTGAGATCTTTATGTATACCGTGGAGGCTTTACCCGGAGCAACCCAGCCCAATGGCCAGCCCTACGACGCCACTGCACTGCGGGAGATTCAGGATTGGATTATTAAACCGCAATTGTCTCTCGTTCCGGGGGTTACGGAACTAAATACTATCGGTGGCTATAACAAGCAATATCACGTAACACCGGACCCCCGCCAGATGCTTAACTTCGGCGTATCTATGGAGGATATTGCCGAGGCTTTGCGTCGCAACAACGAAAGTCGAGGTGCTGGCTATCTGGAAAATAATGGACGCCAACTGTTAGTGCGTTCACCGGGACAACTACAGAATATCGGAGAAATTGAAGACGTAGTAATTACCAGCCGATCCGGGGTGCCGGTTAAAATTTCTGATGTTGCTGAAGTGGCTATTGGTAAAGAGCTGCGTACCGGTGCTGCTACGCGAGATGGTGAAGAAACCGTTTTGGGCACCGCTATGATGCTGGTGGGGGAAAACTCCCGCGAGGTGGCGCGCAATGTGGCGGTAGCTTTGGAGCAAGTAAAATCCACTGTACCTGAAGGTGTAAAGGTGGAAGCGGTTTACGATCGCACGACGCTCGTGGACAAAGCCATCGCTACAGTACAGAAAAACCTTATTGAAGGTGCGTTGCTGGTAGTCGTCGTGCTGTTCTTGCTACTTGGAAATATTCGGGCTGCCTTTATTACGGCCGCTGTGATTCCGCTGTCCATGCTTGCCACTATATTTGGTATGGTGCAAACCGGTGTTTCTGCCAACCTGATGAGTCTCGGTGCGCTCGATTTCGGTCTGATTGTCGATGGGGCTGTAATTATCGTAGAAAATGCGATTCGCAGGCTCGCCGAAGCCCAACAGCGCAAGAGCGGTAAGTTACCTCTGCAAGAGCGACTGGAGCTGGTATTCCAGGCCACCAATGAAGTGATTCGCCCGAGCCTTTTTGGAGTGTTGATTATCACGGTGGTGTATATTCCTTTGTTCACACTGACTGGTGTCGAAGGAAAGATGTTTCACCCTATGGCCGCTACTGTGGTTATGGCGTTATTGGCTGCATTGGTTCTTTCTCTCACCGTAGTACCTGCAGCAGTTGCTGTTTTTCTCACCGGGAAAGTCAGTGAAAAAGAAAATAAGGTGATTGTTGCTACTAAGTCACTGTACAAGCCGCTTTTAATTGCCGCAATGAAAGTGCGTTGGCTGGTACTATCAGGGGCTCTTGCTTTAGTACTGTTTTGTAGTTGGCTAGCTACTACTCTCGGTTCTGAGTTTATCCCTCAGCTTAATGAGGGCGATATTGCACTACACGCTTTACGTATTCCGGGGACTGGCCTTGAGCAGTCGGTGGAAATGCAGCGTCTACTGGAGCAGCGCATTAAGGCGTTCCCCCAGGTAGACAAGGTATTTGCAAAAATTGGTACTCCAGAGGTAGCTACAGATCCAATGCCTCCGAATGTGGCTGATAACTTTGTGATCCTGAAACCCAGAAATCAATGGCCCAATCCAAAACTGCCTCAGGAGCAATTGGTGGCAGAAATCGAAGCAGCCGTTCGAGAGCTTCCAGGTAATAACTACGAATTTACCCAGCCAATCCAGATGCGTTTCAACGAGTTGATTTCTGGTGTGCGTGCAGATCTAGGCATCAAAGTATTTGGTGATGACCTGGACCAGCTGGTCGCTTCGTCTAATCAAATCCTGGGAGTGTTAAATGGGATTGAGGGTGTAGCCGATGCTCGAGTAGAGCAGGTTGAAGGTCTGCCAGTTCTCTCTGTAGTCCCCAAGCGTATAGCGCTTGCCCGCTATGGTATCGACCTGAAAACCCTACAGGACTTGGTATCAACCGCAATTGGTGGGGAATCTGCAGGGCTGATTTATGAGGGTGACCGTCGCTTCCAATTGGTAGTAAGGCTGCCGGAAGGTCTGCGCCGGGACTATGAAAACCTTGGTGACTTACCTGTACCTTTACCCGCTGGTAGCCCGCTAGGTAGCTATGTGCCCTTGTCTGAAGTAGCCAATCTTGAAATGACACCGGCTCCCAATCAAGTCAGTCGTGAAAATGGCAAGCGCCGTGTAGTGGTAACCGCGAATGTACGCGATCGCGATTTAGGATCTTTTGTAGAGGAGGCAAAAGCCCGAATCCAGCAACAGGTGTCTTTGCCTGCCGGTTACTGGTTGGTATATGGAGGTACATTTGAACAACTGGAATCTGCAAGTACGCGTCTTTCTATCGTTGTCCCGCTGACGCTTTTGGTAATCCTCGGTCTTCTGGTAATGGCTTTCGGCTCATTCAAGGATGCCTTGATCATTTTTACAGGAGTTCCCTTAGCGCTAACTGGCGGGGTGCTAGCTCTATGGCTGCGCGGTATGCCTCTATCGATTTCTGCAGGGGTTGGGTTTATTGCCCTTTCTGGTGTTGCGGTTTTAAACGGCCTGGTAATGCTGTCATTTATTCGTCAGCTGCGGCAACAGGGCGGTGAGCTTTTGGTTTCGATTATTGACGGAGCAATGATTCGTCTTCGTCCTGTACTGATGACTGCTCTGGTCGCCAGCTTGGGGTTCGTGCCTATGGCATTGAATGTGGGTACCGGCGCAGAGGTACAAAGGCCCCTGGCCACGGTTGTGATTGGGGGGATTATTTCTTCCACACTTCTAACTCTGTTTGTACTTCCGCTACTGTATCGGATTGTGCATGGCAGGGGAGGGGAAGAGATGATTAAAAACGCTATTAAGTAGATGTTTCTGCCTACTTCACCTCACAAAAGAGGTGAAGTAGGTGGAGAACCAATGAGGCAAGATTCAGTTAATTTATTGCCTCCTAGTGACGCTCTAAACAAAAGGTATGAGTGCAGGTCGTTCGGCGTCCTAATAAACTCCCCTATGAGTCTGTAAGATAATCATAGTGTCTAATATATAGCCTGCGTATGGTTTAAATGTATTGCTTTTATGGGGCTGTGTTTTTTTGGGGAGTGGTACATACTGAAAGTGATTCGATAGCTTGAGACGCCTAGTTTATGTGGAGCTGATTCATATCAAATTCTTTAGAGTGTTGATATATTTTTCAGCAAAATTTAAAGCGTTATTTCTTTTTGTCAGTGGCTCACAGTATGAAAAGACAAAAACGGAACTTTTTTCTGTTGAATAAGTGCTCAATGATATTGGATGGGCGCCATGAGTTTGGAGTGAGGTACCTATGATGGGTTCAAAAAAATCATGTGCACACCCAGGGATTCCAGGTTACCCAAGTTGGATACACATAACCCTTCAAGAAAGTAGGGGTTGTTGGTTTCGTACTTTTCAACCCACTCTATAATACTCCCTAAATCATAGTTCTTGTGAAAGTTAAACTTACAATATTCACCGGACGCTGCCTGCCGATCAAGTTCAGTCTGTAAGTGCTTTGCCAGCTCCCAGGTGTTCTCGATATCGATATCTGGTGTAACCTCAAGAGTAGTAACTGCAGAAAATGTACCAATAACGCTTAATTCGATTCCGGTACCGCATAGGTCGCGGACATCCATGGGTAATAAGATTTTGATCCACTCTCTGTGATTTGGCAGTATGTTTGATGCCTGGATGGCAATAGCACAAAAAAGCGCACTAGGTCTTACTTTGTGTTTTCTGCCAATAGTTGCAACGTGAGAGAGTTCCTCCATAGGAAATTTGCGATATAAAATATGGCCCTCCCTTTCAGTAACAAAAGCGGCTTCTTCTACTGGCCATTTAAATAAATTTTCTTTAATTCCAGATTTTTGCTTGTTTGAGAAATGCTTGCTTGAATCAAAGTAGGTCTCAACTGGGTTGTATAACAGCTGTCTATCTAACCTGAATCTTCCTTGATCCAAAAAATACAAATCTAAAATATAGAATATGATCCCGGCAGACCGGCCGTCCAATGCAGCATGATTGCTGACCATAGATATGTAGCCGACTTTACCGAGTGAATTTAGATAGAAGGAAAGAGTATATGTACATGCTTCAACATTGAGTCCTGTTTTACCTCTGCGAGTATATTCATACTCAATATTAATGGGTGTTGAAAGCTCTTTTATTTCTATAGGGATATCCTCAAAGGGTACATCGCAATACCAGCGCAGTTGCTCAGTTGACTCAACACGAGCCTGTAGAAGGGGGTAAATTTTATGGATTAAAGAAAAGGCAGTTTTAAGTTGCTCAACACTCAGTGGAATTAGAACTTTATAAAAGGAAACCAGCAAGGTTCCCCCGCAAGTTCTCCTGGCTAGCTCGGTAAATAATGCTTCTTCAGGCCCCAGCACCCTGGATAGTTCTGGGCTGGACATAGGTTCTCTTTCCAAGAACAGATTGACTTAATGTCAAACTTAATAAAATAGAAGTTAAGATGCAAAAATATTGATGCCTAAATGTTGCTTGCTTATCTACATATAGATGTTCGGAATACATAAGTGTTGGTTAAGATTTGTCGTGGTTTGATCTAATTCTGACTGGTTTGAGGTGCATTGCTTGAGTGGGGGTGTGGGGCAATAGTTCCTTTAGAATATATGTGCGCCTTTCGATAAAGCTAGTAAGGTCGTCTCCTTTTGGTAGGTTACATTATGAAAGATAAGTGCTGAATTCTGGATGGTTTATTAGGTTAAAATTGATGATTGGAGAAATTCGGGAGATTCATGTGATATGACTGGCTGTGCTTGGTTGGCGTTACTAATATTTCCTTGCATTGATTTTTGGTGGTCACTTGTTGTGACCAATTGATTCTTTGTTGGAGAATCGTACATAAGGTGAAATTGTTTGGGTGTAGCCTCGGCTGATTAGGGAGTAGTGGGCGCCTTTGCTTTACTTTTGCTTTTGTTCGTTTTTTCAAGTCAAGGGTTAGTTCTCAGGTTCTAAAAGCCTCTTGATCGTGTTGATGAATTTTTCTGCAAAATTCAAAACGCTATCTCGTTTTGTGAGTGGGTCACAGTATGAAAATATAAATACAGAATTACGTACCGTTGAATAGGTTAGTAGTGAGATAGGGTGAGCCCCATGTGTTTGAAATGGAATTGCCGTGATGATTTCGAAGTGCTTCATTGCCGTGCCAAGCGCTTTCATACTGCCTACATTAGATATACACATTCCTTCAGAAAAGACAGATTTCTTTTCCTCGTAGTCCTGAGCCCATTCAATAATATCCTCGAGTTTATATTTCTTGGGGAACATGAACTTGAATGGTTCTCCTTCTTCCGCCTGTTTATCAAGCTCAATCTGTAAGTGACGCGCTAGTTGCCAAGTATCTTCTATATCTATATTGGGCATGATTTCAAGAGTGGTTGCTGATGAAAAAGCACCTACTGCACTTAATCCAATTTCAGTGCCGCAGAGTTCACGAACATCCACGGGTAGTAAAATCTTTATCCAATCTTTATGGTTGGGTAATATTTTGGATGCTTGAATTGCAATGGCACAAAACAGGGCGCTTGGCCTTACCTTGTGGGTTTTCCCTATTTTTACCAGTTGTGAAATTTCTGCAATCGGAAATTGTCGATATATAGCGTGACCTTCACGTTCTGCTGCAAAAGCAGGTTCCTCTACGGGCCAATTAAAGAGTTCATCTTTTTGAGGTGATGGTTTTTCATGGGCAAAGTATTTAGAGGAACTAAAGTAGCTTTCGACAGCTTCGTAAAGTGGTTGCCCGCCCAACCTGAATGTTCCTTCATCTTTAAAGAATATGTCTAAAATACAGAATAAAGTCATCACTGATCGGCCATCCAAAGCTGCGTGGCTGCTGACCAGTGAGATCCATTCAGCTTCGTCATTGGAATTAATATAGAAGGAAAGTGTATATGTGCATTTTTCAACATCAAGGCCCGTCTTCCCCCGACGATTGAATTCAGCCTCGAAATCAAGAGGCTCCTTCAATTTTCGAACCTCAATTGGAATTGACTCGAATGGTACGTCGCAGCGCCATCGAAGCTTGTTGCCGGACTCAACTCTTGCCTGTAGAAGTGGGTAGATTTTATGTGCCGATGCGAAACCACTTATTAATTTTTCAACGCTAAGAGGGGTGAGTACTTTGATAAAGGAGATTACTAATGTCCCCCCGCAAGTTCGCCTTGCCAACTCGGTGAACATAGCCTCCTCTGCACCTAATACTCTGGAGAGCTCTGTAGCCAGCACAAAGTACCTCCTTTTTAAAGCCCATCCATATCATGTAAAGTAACTTGAATAGGCTTGAATCGCAAAAAACAATTGCTTAAAGATAAATGACTGTAGATTTGATTTTGGATACTTTGTTGCAGAAGAATAGTTAAGTGATGGTAAGTTGTACTAACAATAGTTTTATTGGTGCGGGTTTTAATTTAAGGGTTTTTCCAGAAAAATTGTTGTTTATTGGTCTGTAGCGGGTTTAGTGAAGTTCTTTACATTTGCTTTTACCCTACTGGGGGGTAGTAGACTTACAGTTGGGTTTTGGACAGTAGCTTTGTGGCCAGCATGTTGTAGTTGATGTAAGCTGTGGGTGAATGCTCTTAGTATAGTGGGTATATTTGCGTATCCATTGGTTACCCCTTGCTGAATAAGAGAGTTTGCACATCTTATATAATTTATTCTGACTGGATTTTTAAAATATGCCGGAACAACTCTTTCCCCTTTTACTTTTTTGGCCTGCGATACTTGGAGCTGTAGTAATTTTTTTGTTAGCTAAGTCCATTGTGATAGTGGAACCGAAACAGTACCACTTTGTGCTATTTCTTGGTAAATATTGGAAAACTGCTACCCCTGGTTTCAACTTGATTATTCCCTACCTTTCCTGGGTAGACAAAAAAGCTTCAACGGCTCTACATGAAACCCCCGTTGAGTTGAGTCTAAAGACCAGTAATCATGTCACTTTTGGTTTGATTCTTAAGGTTCAGCACCAGGTATCGTCGGATGTGCAGCTTGCATACAAAGCTCTATATGATTTAGAGAATTACCAGGCACAACTGAAGTCTTTTGCGACAGATGCAGCTATCCCTGTTGCCAACGGCATTGAACTTGAAGACGTTTATAACAAAAAAGAACATATAGCTGATAAAGCCAAGGGGCGCCTTCGCCAATTTTTCCACGACTTTGGTGTAGAGATTGTCGATGTATTATCAGATGAGCCGCGGCTACCCAAGTCGGTAGAGGTTCAGGCTAACAAAGTTATGGAAATGCAGCGGGAGAAGCAGGCCGCTACCTACGAGGCTGAGGCGATTCGGGAGCGCGAAGTGGGTAAGGCTAAAGCTGATGGCGAGTCCGTAAAGATTCGTATGGAGAAAATGGGGGAGGCACGACGGGTATATGCACAAAGTGCAGCCGAGGCTATTAAGGTTCTTACCAGCGCTGGTACCAGCGCAGACGAAGCGTTGCGCTTTATGACTGCCATTGCAGATAATGATGCGCTGGTAACTGCTGCACGCCATGGGAGTACTGTAGTCATGGCTACTGGGCAAACTCAACAGGCACCCATCGCGCTACCAGTACATGAAAAGGCTAGAGCAAACGCTCAATCCAGGGTGCATGGTGAAGTAGAGTCTGCCTGATATAGCTTTTTTTCAGAAAGAAGATCTAGGGAACCTCTGAATAATTCTGAGTCAATTTGGTAATATTCACCTACCCATCAAGACTACGATGAATCATGCACCAAGTCACCTTTGCCGAAGCAGAATATAAGCTAAAGCGTCGTATAACTCGCCGAGAGAAGTTTCTTTCTCAAATGGAAACCCTCGTCCCATGGCAGCGACTAGAAGCTCAGATCACTCCTTGTTACCCACAAGGTAAACGTGGCCGACAGCCATATCCATTGAGTGTCATGCTTCGTATTCATTGCATGCAGCTATTTTACAATCTCAGTGATCCCGCTATGGAAGATGCACTGTATGAAATTGAATCCATGCGTAGTTTTGCTGGATTGACTTTGAGTAGCCCAATTCCCGATGAAACAACGATTCTTAACTTTCGCCACTTACTGGAGCTCAATCAGCTAGGTGCAGCTCTTTTTGATGAAATCAACAAACACCTTGCTGAGAATGGGATGGTACTGCGTGAAGGCACGATTGTAGATGCCACTATTATCTCTGCGCCAACTTCAACTAAGAATGAAAAGAAAGAACGTGACCCGGAAATGCATCAAACAAAGAAAGGCAATCAGTGGCATTTTGGGATGAAAATGCATATCGGGGTTGATGATGTGCTCGGAGTAATACATAGCATAGATACAACAGCAGCGAATTCGCATGATGTCACAACCACAGAGCGAGTTCTCCACGGGGAGGAGAAAAGAATCTGGGGAGACTCTGGGTACATTGGTGCGGAGAAACGTGAAGAGTTGAAAGAGCGGGAGGCGGATTGGTATATAGCAATGAAGCCGAGCAAGCTAAAAACTCTTCCAGGGCGTGATGCACTCCGTAAAGCGGAAAAGATCAAGGCGCAGATAAGAGCGAAGGTCGAGCACCCCTTCCGCTACATCAAACGGGTATTTGGTTATGACAAGGTCCGCTATCGGGGACTGGTAAAAAATACTGAGAGGCTGTGCTTACTGGCAGGCTTTACCAACTTATTAATAGGGAGAAAATACTTGGCTGCCTAGGGGTGGTTCGCCTGAAACCCACCTATTGAGGGTTTCAGATGAAAAATTAGGGGACTATTACGCGAAAATTACGCGTTTGTGCGTAATAAAGTGAATTTTTCAAGCAGCTCAGCTTAATTCTGGAAAAATGCTTCGTTGATCAGAGGATCCCTAGATCTTAATCCGGGGATTTTATAAAAGGCATCACCTAGAAGGTGACGCCTTTTATATCAGAGTCAGAAATAAATATTTAAATTGAGTTTTAACTATTGTGCTTCATTTATGGTCTCTGTAACTTCCACTCGGCTTTCAATAGCTAGGCCAGATTCTTTAATTACATTAAAGGCTTCCAGTAAATCATTGCCTTCTTTAACTTTCAGGATGGCAATGTCAGTACCAGGAAATACTGATAACACTTCCATGTTAGCTACAGAGGCTACTTCTGATGCGCTTACATTTTTGTCTAGTAAAATTGTTATATTGCCAGTTAATGTTGTTAACTCATTAGTCATAGTGTTTCGTACTACCGTACCTTTGCCAACAACATCAGTTGTAGAGTCGTCAGCAATATCCACTATAGCCATTTCACCTTTTGTTGAAACAATACGTTCTGGCGCAGCAATCGCTGTGGGGACGCTTGACAGTGATCTTTCGATTTTAAAGATGCCAAAATCAGCAGTGCTAGTTCTTAGCTTTGTGACCTTGATCTCTTTGCTTTCTACATTTAACTCTTTGTCAATATCGCTAGCTTGTACTATGCCAGATAAACATACCGCAGCTGTTAGTGTCATTAATATATTAAGCTTCATTGTGTTGTCCTTCTTATTGTACAGCGCGTCCAAAGGTTCTTAGTGATACTCCCTCTAACACACTTTCAACTGGATTATTGATAAGGCCGGTAGCCCCCCAGTAGTTATCTGTATTTGAGAAATCGATATTTGTTTCACCGGTATCTAATGCTCTGATAGTCCAGGTTCCTTTAGCATTTTCCCCGTAGAAGGCATTAGAAAGAAGCACGGCACCATCTAAAATATAGCCATAGCTATATCCAGTTTCAAAGCTGTAAGAGGCATCTAGTAACGCCTGTTTAGAAGAAAGTAAAACACTTCTAGTACCTGAAGGAGAAACTACCTCAAGAGCCAAATCGTTACCAGCTGATGTCAATAGGCTATCATTTAATATAGCGCCCATGTGGTCATTGCGAACAACAAATTCGAACTGCATTGCTTCGATAATAATGTCTTCAGTCACTTCGATTTGCTGGCTAATACCTGTTGCGCTATTGTCTGGAATTGTTGCTCCCAGTGCTGAATCACTGATGGTTGAGCCTACTCCTTGCCAATCAGTGACAATTTGCTCACCAAGATTCTCTGAGTAGCTTAAAGCCATAGCAACAGCTGCACCTGCATCAACGCGACCAAAGCCATACAAATTGTTAAAGTAATAACCAGCAGCGTTTTCAATCCAGCCATCATGAGCAACAAAAGTTCCTTCTCCAATCGTAAGCTCAACTTTTGCATCTTCTGTATCAATTACAGTACTTGTCGAGGCCAGGATGTGCCTGACATCTCGCCAAGTCAGCTCTGGATTTGCAGATAGGATCAGAGACACAACACCTGATGCGTTTGGCGCAGCAGAAGATGTTCCATTGAAGGTTGAGGTATAGTTACAGCTTGCATTCTCTGGGTGGCCCGGATAGTTGAATGGGAATTGGCTGGCTGCGAAGTCCTCACCGTAGTATTCACTCCAGGCGCTTATTGTCCCACCATTAAATCCAGAATAACCATTAATGCATGTCATTTGATCCGTGGTTACCATGGCGGGAGCGTAGCGACCAAACTCTCCTGCAGGAGCTGATACCATCATGCTTGCCCCGGCTGTCGAGTAGCTCGTATGCTTTCCGTTAGCGTTTACTGCTGCAACATTCAGGTAATAAGGGTGACCGTGACTGGGCTGGAATGCAGAGTTGTAACAGGTTAGACCCAGCTCATTGGCCCCATTATCAGCGCATAATGAGCCCTCACCACGGCCGTCCTCAAAAGAGTTGCCACTTGACTTCATGTTCAAAGCGCCTTTTCCGCTTCGAAGAGTAAGGTTGGGGTAAGACTCAATGGCTTCATCTAAAGCAGAGTAAGCAATAGAAGCTGGGTAGGTAATACCATAGCTGCGGTTAAACGCTGAAATTTCCTCATCTATAGAAATACCACTACCAGGAAATCCGTGCGCCAATAGATCAGTTTGCTCTATTTTATCACTACCTAAGTAGTTCATGCCGATAAGCCCAGTATCTGGGGCCACCCCACGGCTACCTATATTGTTCCAGCCTTTAGCTGCGATGAGACCGGCAACACTAGTACCATGATCTCCGCTATTGGATAGGCTTGTCGGGTCTGTTCTGTCAGCTGCTGATTCATCTAGGTTGAGAGAGCGATTTGCCAGCACGTTATCGATCAGATCTTCATGGCGAATTTCTAAGCCTGAATCCACAACAACAGCCGTTACGCCTGCACCAGTTACACCTTGAGAGTATGCTGCTAAAACATTCATATCTTCGCCGGCAACTAGCTCTTCAGCTTCAGCTTCTTCAAATCTGTCATCAGCTTCCGCAGCTGTATAAATCTCTAAATCTACAAGGCCTTGCTTCATTTCATCGCTGAGGGAGTAAGCTTTTTGGCCTGTGTTTCGTAAGTGCCATTGCTGATAGGCTAAAGGGTCGTTTGCGACATTTGTTATTTCAATTGTCGCAGAGGCAGATGCACTATTTGCGGTTACCGTATAACCAATTGAAACCTCTTCCCCCGAGAATGAAGTATATTCAAATTCATTGCCATCTAATGTCATCTGACCATGACTGAATGTATAGATACCCTCAACTGACTCGATAGACTCATCACCCTCATAAAAACTATAGGTTAAAGAATCCCCATCTTGATCGTACCCTTGTAGATTACCGGATGCGGGAATCCACTGCTTTGCCCCTTTAATCGTTACATCTTTAGCGGTTGGCGGAACATCTTCAGGTTTAGACGACTTGTTATCGTTCACACACCCTGACAATGTTAATAAAAAAGCCGCTTGAATTGCAGAAAGTTTAAACATCTTTTTGTTCATTAAAAAATACCCTTTATCCCCATTATTTGTAATTTTCGGGTCCGGAAATTATAAACCACTTAAAAGTTGTTTAGCCAACAAAAATTGGTCTCTTGATTTTTGTGGAATCTAGGGTTAGCCGATCTAAACCCTGGTACCATTTGAGCTAGTTTCAGGGTTTAATCTCATGAATTAGTGATTTTTTGATAGATTTTTGGTGTTTCTAATCTCAGCTTCTCCCTATCACTTGAATGGAGTTGCGACTGAATTGGTTATGAAAAGTTGAGCTTGAATATTAATTTGTCAATTTTAAACCTTCTTCCTAAAAAGCAATTCGAAATTTGACTATCCTTTCGAGTCTGATTTTGTATCAAAAGCAATCAAATCGTTGTGATGTTATAGGTTCAAGTAAGTTATATTTGACGAGAATATAGTTTTTGTAGCCTCGAACTAATGGGGAACATTAATGTGACTTTCTTGACTTAACTTGGTGGGAGTCAAGTAAAATTTGGAAAATAACTCAAAGAAAGAATATATCTTTATGTTTTTCGTGCTACGTCTAGCTTGAGTAGAGTTAAATGACTGAATGTTGGCATTCTAGGCCAAAATATACAGTATTAATTTTATCATTTGAAGACTGCAGGTAACTAATATTAGTGGCAAGTACTTTGTCTGAAGTGGTTATCAGCAGGCATTTGCAGTGTCGTATACGGATTGGTTTGCAGGAGGAGTGCCTACAGCAAACAAAGAAGAATATATTGAGTATGCAATAATTGCTGCTGGGGTGTTTAAAGAGTAAGGGGCGTTAAAAATTGTTGAGCTCTGAGGGGGTAATGTATTGGATGGTGAAATGATCATCATTTCAGGTGCCTATAAAATGTGCAGAGAATGAAGTTGTAGTGCTCTCCTGGGTTGCTTGGTTATCCAAACATGTTCGAGATACTGGGGTGATCATAGATGACCCAAGGGTGACTTCACGGCTAAGCCCTATGTCATTTGATGGTAAAAGATTGATCTATGGTGGTTTTAATATAATTTTGGATGAATAAAGAATGTTTGTAGGTTATTGCGGAATGTCAACATTAGTGATCTAGAGCAATGTCAATAGCTTAGTTTGAGTTGCCTTTGAGGTGGTATTTTATCGTGAATTGAGTAGTGCGAAGGTTCCGTTAATGATGGATACGCAGTTATATTTGGAGTGCGGCCACACCTGAAGAGGGTGGATATATTCTGCAGCTCAGTTGGGCTTTGGGATTCTCGAAGCTGGAGGCGACTATCCACTGCCTAAAGAAAGTGAAATTTCATTTCACGATTTCGAAGCTGGTCCTAATTTCTTTAGTTTGGTATATTCGTCAAAAGCCCAATTTCGCAATGTGGTATTGTTTAGGTCCCTCCCAGAAAAATTGGGTAATCCTGGGTAATCGTATGACTATAATTCCCTCTAACCTTGCACTATTTATCCTGGTCATTTGGGGTGGATAATGTTCGGCTGGTGGCTTTAGTAGAGATGTTTCTCTCTTAAAGAGTATATGTTTGTTAAGCACTTGCCTCCTCTACGGACCTGACGACCTTGGTTACAAGTCATGCCGCCATGGTAGCCCCACGACGGACTTGTCAGGTTGGTGTTTGGGAGATGGTAGGAGTTTGTTCTCCATATCGAATGATCCGGAACATGTGGTTAGTGTTACAACTATATTGCACGGTTGTGTATTTTATTCAATGCCAGTAGATTTAGGGTGATTATTGTTATCGGTTTTATTCGGTTCATTATCGCTCTTTTGGATTTGAATGTACCTATATTTAGGGGGTAGGCTTGTCTAATATACATAACTCTGGAAGTTGCCAATCCACGGCTATTAAATTTCTTTTTTCCACTGCCTACCCCCATGATCGATCGCCCACGCTGTAAATGTAGGACTTATCTACAAGTACAGTTATTTGATACGCTAGAGAAATCGAAGACAGTCAGGGTCGGAAGTATTGGCTGTATTGGAGCTCCAAGTATTATTTAAATTAGTGCAGGTGGGATCGGCAAATGGGTCCAGCAAGTCGAAACCAACATTATCTGTAGATATATTGCCTCGAATTACATTGTCGACACTTCCTGACTGCTCTATATATATTCCCTGGTCACCATTATATTGGACTGTGTTTTGGAGGATTGTGTTGCTAGAGCCGCTGTCGGAGATCTCAATACCATCATCACCATTATTGGAGGCAATGTTTTGGGATATATAAGAGTTGTTTCCATTAATGACGATTCCGCCACCATCATTGTTTTCAGAAATATTGAATGATATGGTTGCTCCTGATCTGTTTAGATCAATTCCGTCATCGTCACTGCCTGCAGTATAATTTTGGATGATAGAGGCTGAGGCGCCATTAATTTCGATGCCTTCGTCACCTGCCCCATTAATTATATTTTGTGTTACTGTAGTGAAGTCGCCACTGGCATCTATGCCATCATCACCATCCACCCCATTACTAGTAATAATATTGCCCTGTATTAGATTGTTATTACTCTCTGCTCTGATTCCGTCATCGAGGAGAAAATTAGTGATTTGTGTGTGAAGAATTGAGTGTAAGCCGGAGCCGGCTACCAGAATGCCCCCTGGACAATTCTCTACGCTCCCACCGATAACTTGACGAGAGGTACCCTCAACCATTATACCAAATTGTCCAGTTTCTCCAGCTTCGCCGATGCATGTGATTCCGCCATCACCTGACATATACAGGTTTCCTGAGGGGCCGGTAATGGTTAAAGCGTAAGGGTTTTCTGGCGTTAACTCACATAGTAAATTTTCTGTAAGAGTGGTAGGTGAATTAATAGTATCAAAACATTCAACGGCAAGTGATTGAGGGGAAAGTATAACGGCTGAAGTGCTTACCATTAAGTAGATGGGCGCAGTCAAAGACTTAGAAAATTTGATATTCATTGATGATTTCTTCCATATAATAGGGTATGAGTGGGTTTAGTTTATCCTTGTTTTTTAGGTATCCTGAAATGGTTTTTTTAGAGTCTTCAATGCAGTTTTGTGGTTAAAGTGGACGGCTGTTATTGCAGTAACAATTCTGCTTTGTGTGGTTGTTTTTTTCAAATATTTTTTTGGAGTTTTGAGATTATTGTAATTATATTTTTTTATAAGTCTTTGGGTGTTTCCCTTGGTCTATGAGGTTAGGTTTGTCCGGGAAGTACTGGTGTTGATTTTTAATATTTATATGGAGATGTTTAGTGTCGGTTGTCCTATATAGATATTGAGAATTAGTGGGTGTAATTATCTTGTCTGATACTTGTCACCTCAGGTAATACTTTTTGAATTCCTTTAAGGTCAATACTCCGGGTAGTTTTAAGTGGCAATCTGGGTAGGGACTATGATCAAGTACTGGGAGTGATAGGCTCTAATAACCAGGTGGTTCAGTACTTCCACATGAATATCTAGGGGGTGGACAATTTTGTGATGCCTCGAAAGTCCCATAGGGAAGCCTTGAAGACCGCAGTTGCTCCACTGTGACCCTGATGGCATTCGTTGCATGCTGCGCCTAATGTCTGCGACCATCAATACCTACAATATACTGTAGAATTATTTTGAGGCCCCTATTAAAAATTGAATTATGGCGCTTTAATAATAACTTTTCCCAGTTGTATCTCCTCATTTGATTAGTGTTGTTTGACCTTCTGGTACCTTTCTGCCAATTTCGTGATCACGATTAGAGGTGCCTTATGCCCTGAATTGGCTAAGAAGGTTAAACGGGGTGTCCGGAAATCCGTCGCTGACCAAGCAATAGTGATCCACTCAGTATTTTGAGTGTTAAGCCTAATACCGGCCTCCTTTTTTAAATATAATGGAATGGAGTGCTACCATCTTGCAATGCAATCTTTCGTGCTTTGGCTCTATATCATGTTCTCACTGGAATAGTTGACAAAAATGTAATTACTCATAATGGAGGTGGCTGTAATCTCCATAAATAAAATGCATCTTCGATGTTTTCATTGTTTCGCCAATGTACCGATAAATGTTTCTCGGATTGGATTGCAGTATTTGATAATAATTATAGGGAGTGGCTTATTAATTGCTCCTTTTTAAAGCTGTATTTAATTGCTTATTAATATATTTTGCCTGTAGCTGATGGCCTCTTGTTCGTAGAATGCTGCCAGGATAGGAGCAGGTATGGTTAGTGTTTCAAGCAGGGAAAGTACGTCTGACTCGCGAGTTAATATACTCAGGGGTACTTTTATTAATCTATTTGCTAAAATAGTTACCTGGTTTAGCCGAGCTCTGAACTTAGGCTGACGTGATTTTTATATTTTTGTAGGAAAGGGGCTGATAGGTACGAGTTTGAGTGCTGAATAATGGTTATTTAACGATCATGCTTGAAAGTATTCGCTTAGGCAGCGGATAAAATTTGTGATCACCCTGAGTAATAATCGTGCTTGCAAAGAAAAACCTCTCATATTTTTGTCTATATCCTCCTTTCTTCGTGGGTTAATTATTATTGAGTGTTATCTCAAAAAAATCTCGCTAATGGTTAAATAACTCGAATAAGTTGATGTATCTAAAATTGGAGGAACTGCCCCCCTCGAATGGCTCCAGAGCAAGGTGTCTAATGACTTATGACGTGAAAGTTAATCTTTTTTGGCTTCTGTTGACTTTCCGGTACCTTTCCACTAGTTTCGCGATCACGATTAGAGGTGCCTTCTGCCCTGAATTGGCTGAGAAGGTTAAACGGGAAGTCCGGAAATCCGGCGCTGCCCCCGCAACGGTGATCCACCTGTATTCTGAGTGGTAAGCCCGATACCGGCCTCTTTTCTAAACACGATGGAGCGGAGGGCTACCATCTTGCAATACGATCTTTCGCGCTTCGGCGTGCCGCATTGCTATTCCTCCCTCGATCCCATGTGCTTTTGTCTTAGGGGTTGAAACTTGAAAAAATCTATATTGAGCCTGGCTGTACTGTCAGCCGTGAGCGCGCCGTCTTTTGCTGAATCCACTGTTACCGAATCTTCAATTCCAGACCTGGAAACCGTGGTTGTTGTGAGCTCCCGTCAGGGCGAGCCGCTGCGCCAGGTAGCTACTTCAGTAACTGTATTGGATGAAGAGCAGCTAAAAGAGCGGGGATTGGTGTCCCTTGCCGATGTTTTGCGCAGTGTGCCTTCCGTGTCTGTTACCAATACAGGGGGTATGGGCAAGACAACCTCCTTAAGGGTACGTGGAGAGTCCGGTTTCAGAACCTTGGTCCAGATAGACGGTATCGACATTTCTGACCCAACCGGTACCCAGGCAGGGGCTCATATTGAACATATTATGAGCAGCAACTTGCAGCGCGTGGAATTATTACGCGGTCCACAAGGTATGCTCTACGGAGCCGATGCCGGTGGTGTACTGGATATCTCGACTCGTCGCGAGGGAGAAGGGCAGCGCTTTGAGGTGTCAGCTGAGGGCGGTAGCTTCGATACTGAACGCTACAATGCCAGCGCTAGCGGAGCCAATGAAGCACTGGATTATTTTGTTTCTGCAGCGGCGGCAGAAACCGATGGTTTTAATACCAGTAGTTATGACACGGAATTGAGAGATGACGACGGTTACGATAATGAAACCTTGCATGGCCGTGTAGGTTGGAATATTTCTGAGCAGTGGCGACTTGAGGCTGTGGCGCGGGATACCGATGCTTCAGGTGAGTATGATCGCTGCGGCTGGCCCTCTCAGGATGATTGTAACTTTGATTTCAGCCAGGAAAGTGTTCGTGTCAGCTTAGCTCATAAAGGCGAAGATGGTCAGCAGGAGTTGGCTTATACACGTTCTGATTTGCAGCGTACCTATATCAGTGAAGGCGTGCCCTTTTATGAAGCGGAAGGTGATATCGAAAAGTTGAACTTCACCGGTTCCTACGGGTTTAGTCGCGAACATGGAATGGTCTACGGGGTAGAGCACCGTGAAGATACTTCGGGAGACCTGGATCGGGATCAGTGGGCAGTTTATTCCGAATATCAGGGAAGCTATGCCGATCAGGCTTATATCACCCTTGGCCTTCGCCATGACAATAACTCTGATTTTGGCAGCTACAACAGCTTCCGCGCCAGCTCAGCCTATTTATTTGAGGATGTTGCCAACGGTACGGTAAAAATAAAAAGTAGTTACGGCACTGGCTTCCGTGCCCCGAGCTTATATGAAGTTGACTACAACGCTACCGCATTCGACTGGTTAACTTTTACTCCATTAGAGTTGCCGTCTCTTAAGCCGGAAGAGAGCCGAGGCCTGGATCTTGGTGTTGAATACTTTGGTGAAAACTCTCTCTACCTGGAGTTCGTACTGTTTAAACAGGTCATTGAGAATGAAATCGGATTCGATATGGTCGACTACACAGGTTACCTGCAAAGCAGTGGAGAAAGCGTGTCCCAAGGCGCTGAGTTTGTTGTCGAAGCGCAATTGACTGACAGTCTATTGCTCTCTGCCAATTACACCTACACCGATGCTGAAGAAGCCGATGATTCTCCCCGAGCCCGCAGTCCCAAGCACTTGGCGAATCTCGGCTTCACTTATAAGCCTACTAGTGACTTGAGCCTTGTTATGAACCTGCGTTCCAGTGCGGATGTGGTAGATAGCGATGGCTCTTCGCTGGATGATTATCAAGTGCTGGATGCCAGTGTCCGTTATCAGCTGAACAACGCCACGACGGTATTTGTTCGCGGTGAAAACCTTACCGACGAAGATTATGTGGAAGTCACTGGCTATAACACTGCGGGCCTCGCCGGTTATGCTGGTGTGGAATTCAGCTTCTAAAGCACTTTCTTTTATAGGTTCTTGAACTGAGGTGGCCATGTCGGAAGACGAGCAGAAACGAAATTCCAAGCACAAGCAGGCAATGCAAAAACACAAGGAGAAGGTTGATGCCAACATTGCAGCAGCCGATATCCAGCGTGGAGTTGCTGTCCTGCTCACCGGAAATGGCAAAGGGAAGTCGAGCTCAGCTTTCGGCATGGTGATACGCGCACTGGGTTACGGGCAGAAAGTGGGTGTGGTGCAATTTATTAAAGGCGCACAGCAATCTGGGGAAGAGCTTTTCCTTAAAAACCATTGCCCGGAAGTTACTCTCTATCAAATGGGCACCGGCTTTACCTGGAATACTCAGGATCGCACCAGCGATATTGCTGCTGCAGAGAGAACCTGGGCAGAGGCAGAAAAAATGCTCACCGATACCACCTATGACTTAGTGGTGTTGGACGAACTCACTTATATGCTCGCTTACAAATACCTGGATGAGTCCAAAGTATTGGAGACTCTAGCCCAGCGGCCACAGGAACAGAGTTTGGTGGTGACTGGTCGAGGTGGTGGTAGTGCGCTACAGGAGCTAGTGGATACGGTATCTGAAGTGAAAGATGTTAAGCATGCTTTTAAAGCGGGCATCAAAGCCCGCAAAGGCGTAGATTACTAGGTTGTTTTCACTATGTCCGTGTTGATGGTTCAGGGCACGACTTCCGATGCCGGCAAGAGTACTTTGGTGGCCGGGCTCGCTCGTTATTTTTCCCAGCGCGGAGTCAGTGTCGCACCTTTTAAACCGCAAAATATGGCACTCAATAGTGCTGTTACGGTGGATGGTGGTGAGATAGGGCGGGCACAAGCGTTGCAGGCCCAGGCCTGTGGGATCGACCCCCACAGCGATATGAACCCGGTGTTACTTAAGCCCGCTTCAGATACCGGGGCTCAGGTTATTATCCAGGGTAAAGTGCTGGGGAATATGCAGGCGCTGGATTACCACCACTACAAAGCTACCGCGCAAAATGCAGTGCTGGACTCCTTCGCACGGCTCGATGATCAATATGAGTTGGTGTTAGTTGAAGGGGCTGGCAGCCCGGCAGAAATTAACCTGCGGGAAAACGATATTGCCAATATGGGCTTTGCCGAGGCCGTTGATTGCCCGGTTGTACTGATTGCCGATATCGATCGCGGAGGCGTGTTCGCCCACTTGGTAGGCACCCTCGAATTGCTGTCTTCCTCAGAGCGAGAGCGTGTCGTTGGTTTTGTGATCAACCGCTTTCGTGGCGATCTGCAATTACTTCAGCCGGGGCTCGACTGGTTAGAGGAGTATACGGGCAAGCCAGTTCTCGGAGTCTTACCTTATCTCCATGACCTCTACCTTGACGCGGAGGATGCCATTAGCACCCAACAGAGCGGTGCTGATGCTCGATTGAAAGTGGTAGTGCCGTTATTGCCGCGCATAAGCAATCATACAGATTTTGATGCGCTGAGGTTGCATCCGGATATCGATCTGCAATTTGTCAGTGTCCGTGAACCAGTCCCACAGTGCGACTGGATTATTCTTCCCGGCAGTAAAAATGTGCGGGCAGACTTGGCTTACTTAAAAGAAAACGATTGGCCTGCACAGTTGGATCGGCATCTGCGCTATGGCGGCAAACTAGTGGGTATTTGCGGTGGTTTGCAAATGCTGGGGAGCGAGGTACAGGACCCGGATGGGGTAGAGGATACCCCGGGCAACGAACCGGGCTTGGGTTATCTGGATTTCACAACTCGATTGCAACCAGTCAAAGCACTGAAAAATATTACCGGCTTTTTAGCTTTGGAAAATGAAGTAAAAGAAGCTACTCCTGTTCAGGGCTACGAAATCCACTGTGGTATAACAGAAGGTGTAGCTCTGCAAACTCCAGCGGTATATATCTGTGATAAAGACGGAAATTCCAGGCCTGATGGTGCAATAAGTGCTGATGGACAGATATTCGCGACCTACGTGCATGGGCTGTTCGATTCACCCGAAGCGCTGAGCGCACTTTTTGCCTGGGGTGGGTTGAAAGACTCTACGCCGCTGGATGTGGGTGAACAGCGGCAGCAACAATTGGACAGGCTGGCTGAGACTATTGCCGAGAATATCCAGGGAAACTGGCTCGAGCAATTTGAGGGAGCTAGGGAGACGGCAGTGCTGCAAGAGGATACCCAGTGACTGTTGCCCGTATCAAAGCATTAAATATTGCCTGGTGGTTACTGCCTGCAGCACTTGCCCTGAGTTTTTCTGCTGCCGTTGCTATAGGTGCAGTGTATCTCTCACCCTCACAACTAATTGCCGCGATCAGTGGTCAGGGCGATGGTGGACTCGCTGGGGATATTGTTCAGGTAATACGATTGCCAAGGGCGCTGTTGGCCGCTGGAGTGGGTGCTGTGCTCGCCATCTGCGGGGCAATGTTGCAAGGCTTATTTCGAAACCCTCTAGCTGACCCATCCCTGATTGGTGTTACCGCAGGGGCTTCTCTCGGTGCTTGTTTGGCCATCCTGCTAGGAGCGGAGGTTGCCGCTGCGTTTGGGAGTTTGCCCGTTGTATCCATAGCTGCTTTTTTCAGCGGCCTTTTAGCGGTGACACTGGTCTACAAAGTGGCGAAAAGTATTAATGGCACTTCCGTGGCCACCATGTTGCTAATGGGGATTGCCGTTACCGCTTTTTCCGCAAGCCTGATCGGGCTAATGGAGTACTTTGCTGATAATGACACACTGCGCCGTATGAGCCTGTGGCTAATGGGGGGGCTGGATGCAGCGAGCTATCCTCGCGCTTTTCTGGTTTTGGCCGTGCTGGGCGTTTTGCTTGCCAGTATGTCCCGCTTCGGCACCTCACTAAATGTTCTTTTATTGGGAGAATCCCAGGCACGGCACCTCGGTATTGATGTGGAGCGGGTAAAAACCCGTTTGATAGTGCTTGTTGCGGCTGGAGTGGGCACTTCGGTTGCTGTAGCCGGCAGTATAGCTTTTGTGGGGCTGGTAGTGCCCCATATAGTGCGTTTGTGGGTAGGACCTGATCACCGGCAACTGTTGCCGCTTTCTGCCCTGGCTGGAGCCAGTTTATTACTAGTTTCCGATACCCTGGCACGAACCATTATTGCCCCGGTGGAGATCCCGGTAGGGCTGATTACCGCACTGATTGGGGTGCCTTTTTTTGTTTCCTTGTTGCGTAAAAGCAGGGGGGCAATTTAATGGCTCTGCTACAGGTGGAGGGAGTTGCGGTTAGTGTCGATAATCGGCCGCTGTTGCAAGATATCAACCTGGAGGTAGATGTCGGCGAGCTAGTTTGTGTGATTGGCCCCAATGGCGCGGGTAAGTCGACTCTGCTGCGTGCCCTGTGCGGCGAAGTCAGGATGGATTCCGGGCAGGTCCACTTTAAAGGCAGTCCTTTTGCAAAGTTGTCCGCCCGCAATCGAGCCAGGCAAGTTGCCGTCCTGCCGCAAAATAACCCACTGACATTTGCCTTTACCGGGCTGGAACTGGTCGCCCTCAGTCGAACTCCGCATTCCACTGGCACTGACCGGGACCGAGAAATCTGCCTGGAAGCCATGGCAGCGCTGGATGTCAGTCATTTGTCTGGGCGCCTGTACCCAACATTATCCGGCGGCGAGCAGCAGCGCTTGCAACTGGCTCGGGTGATGGCCCAGGTCTGGCGGGCAGAGGATGGGGGAAAGCGGCTCCTCTTATTAGATGAGCCCGCTGCCAGCCTGGATATTGCACACCAATATGGAATGATGAGAGCGGTAAGAGACTTCGCGCGAAGTGGCGTAGCTGTGGTAATGACGGTCCATGATCTGGCCCATGCCAGCGGCTATAGCGACAGAATCCTCGCCTTAAAGCAGGGGCGCAGTATGGCCTACGGAAATCCAGAGGATGTATTGACTGCGGAGAATATGCAGCAGCTTTACGGCTACAGTGTCACGGTGATGCCACACCCGGTAACCGGTAAATCCCTGGTGATTGCCGATGTCTAGTTCCATTGGTGTGCATCTGGTACTAGGAGGCGCACGCAGTGGAAAAAGCCGGCTCGCGCAACAGCGAGCGGAGCAGTGGCTAAGCAGCAGTAGCGATGGTGGACTTACCTACCTGGCAACGGCTACCGCGGGCGATCAAGAAATGTCTACCCGTATTGCTCGACATCGGGAAGACCGGGATCATCGCTGGCAGACCTTGGAAGAACCTATTGCACTGGCAGAGGCTCTGGTTACAGCTCCTGAGTCCCACTGTGTACTGGTGGACTGCCTCACTTTGTGGTTGAGCAACTGTCTTCATCAGGGCGTTTTGGAACGTGAGCAAGGGGCGCTTCTGCAATGTATCGATCAGAGGCGTACTCTCGCTAACGGTAATACCCCACCTTGGATTTTTGTCAGTAATGAAGTCGGTTCGGGTATTGTGCCCCTTGGGCAGTTATCGCGGGAATTTGTGGATGCGGCAGGTTGGCTTCATCAGGCATTAGCCGAGCGAGCTGATAGCGTCACCTTGGCAATTGCTGGTTTGCCGCTCACTGTAAAGTAAAATTACCTGAAACTGATAATGATGACAGATGAACTCAGTTGGCTCGATAAGCCTGCACCAATCCCTGACCAGAGTGCTCGCAATGCTGCGATTGCCCGCCAGAAGCAATTGATTAAGCCGCAAGGCGCACTCGGTCGGCTCGAGAGTATTGCCGTAGATTTCGCCGGATTCCAGGGAGGGAGCAACCCCTACTGAATAATTTGTCGGTGCGGGTATTCGGTGCTGATCACGGTATTGCAGCCCAGGGAACTTCCCGATTTCCTCAGGCAGTCACTTCTGTAATGCTGAAACTATTCTGCGAGGGTGGGGCGGCTATCAATGTATTGAGCCGCGAACAGAATGCTGACTTTGCCGCAATTAATCTGGGTTGTGTGGCCCCCGCTGAACACCCGGACCTGATTGATGAAGTTATAGCTCCCTCTACTGCGGACTTCTCCCAAGGTAACCCAGCTATGACCCAAGCGCAGCTGGCTCTTGCTCTTGATGCCGGTCGCCGTCAGTCTACCGATGCAGATTGTTTTATTGGTGGTGATATGGGTATTGGCAATACCACTTCCGCCGCTGCCATGTTTGCTGCCCTTTTTGAGCTAGAGGTTGGCAACATTACAGGGCGAGGAACAGGTATCGACGATGCAGTGCTCGCCCGCAAGGTGGAACTGATCGAATTTGCCTTGGAGCAGCATCGGGCAGCGCTGGGCTCGCCACTTGTTATTTTGCAAACTTTTGGTGGCTTTGAGATTGCAGCCTTAACAGGAGCGTTTGTCGCCAGTGCCCAGCGAGGTGTCCCTGTATTAGTTGATGGTTTTATGGCGACTGCTGCGGCAGCTATTGCCGGTGCTATTAATCCGTCAGTGAAACCCTGGTTGCTCTACGCCCATCTCTCTGACGAGTCTGGTCACAAACTAGCCTTCGAGTGCCTGGGGGTGAAGCCATTGCTGAGCTTCAATATGCGCCTTGGCGAAGGCACAGGTGCAGTGTTGGCCATCAGTATTATCAAGCAAGCGCTGAACCTGCATAACAAAATGTTCACGTTCAGTGAGGCAGGAGTGCCAGTTGCGGATTGATCTTTTACGACACGGTGCCTGCGAAGGTGGAAATATTTTTCGCGGCCAGATCGATGTGCCCCTAACCAGTGAGGGTAGGGAGCAGATGTTGCGAGGGCTTGCCGAACTCGATGGCTCCTGGGACCGGATTGTTACTTCACCCTTACAACGTTGCCAACGCTTTGCTGCCCAGCTTGCCCGAGAGAAAAAACTGCCGATAACTGAAGTTCCTGATATCCGGGAAATTGGTTTCGGGGACTGGGAGGGGCAGTCAGTCGATAAGATCTGGACTGAGCAACGAGCACTGTGTGAAGCCTGGGGGCGTGACCCGGAAAAGCACGCACCGCCGGGAGGTGAGCCCTTTCCCGTATTTCGATCCAGAGTTCTTCAAGCTATTGATAATCTAGCCCAGCAATACTCGGGAGAGTCCCTGCTGCTCATTACTCACGGTGGCGTTATCAAGTTGTTGCTCGCATATGCGAATAACTGGCTTCCAGTGAAAATGATTTCACTGCAAGTTAATTACGGGTTTGCCGCATCGCTGAGATACGACTCGGACAATAAGACCTTTACCGTTTCCTACCCAGAGCAGTCAGCTTATGTTTATTGCCCGTAAGTTGTACAACCTATCCCAAGCATTTCTGTATGCGCTGGTGTTTCTTACCCGGCTGCCGGTGGCGGGATTGCTGCGGGAGGTGGACAAGGAAACGGTGAAGCGGTCGATATATTTTTACCCCTGGTTGGAGTGGTGATTGGTGTACTGTTATCCGGGGCCGCCTACCTTTTGGCTCCTTTAGGTACTCAGTTGCAAGCCGCAATACTATTGGGTTTCTGGGTGGTCCTGACAGGTGCACTACACCTCGACGGCCTTGCTGACTGTACTGATGCCTACTTTGCTGGACATAAGTGTGCCGATCCTGAAGAACAACGTCAGCATATTTTGAGGGTAATGCACGATCCCCGCTGCGGCTCTATTGCGGTAGCGGCTGTTGTTGTTTTCCTACTGATAAAGTTCGCTGCAATTGCAGCCCTGCTAGAGCTAATAAACCCGGTAACAAAAGATGCTTGGGTCTATCTGCCGTTGGTGCTCTCACCTATGCTAGCCAGGGCTGCGGCCCTGGCTTTAATGGGAATTTCACAATACGCACGTGGTGAAGGCCATGTACCGCCCTCTGGCTCCGAACACCGATGGGACCTATTGCCGGTAGTTGCAATCGTAGTTGCTATTGGATGTTTAGCGGCGCCAATACCCATTGCCATAGGCATCGTCTGTAGTTTGATTGCCCTGGTTTTATTCTGGCGTCGCCTGTGGGATAAGGCTATTGGTGGTTATACCGGCGATTGTTTGGGCGGTTTGGTCGAGATAAGTGAGTTGTCGATATTGATTTTATGGGTGGCAGTGGTTGCCAATGTGAGTTACGGAGCTGTTTAGAAGCTCCTTAGTTATAGTCGAGTTAAAGAGATGTCTCGAAGCAGTATTGTCCGTGTTGTTTTAACCTTGAACCTGTTATTGGTGAGTAATACTTGGGCGGATGATTCCGTGCGGGTAAAAGATGCCCGTGGCCAATGGGTTGAACTGCCTGCACCAGCAGAGCGTATTGTTGCGCTAGCGCCAAATATCGTGGAGAACTTTTACAGTGCCGGGGCAGGGGATAAGCTAATTGCTGCGGTAAGCTACAGTGACTACCCCGAGCAAGCCAAGCAATTACCGGAGATAGGTAACTATAAAGCGGTAAACTATGAAAGTTTACTATTGCTAAATCCTGACTTGATTGTTGCCTGGGGATCGGGAAATGGCGATCAGATGATTAATAAACTGGAGGATCTCGGTTTTACAGTTTTCGTATCTGAATCTCACACTCTTGAAGATATCGCTGTGAATGTAAAGCGCTTCGGTAAACTTGCAGGTACAAGTGACTATGCAGATAAATCTGCCGGAGAGTGGCTTGAGCGACTGAATCAAATACAGCTTAGCCATAAGGACCTGGATTTAGTCAGTGTTTTTTATCAGGTTTGGAATGAGCCACTGCAAACACTTAATGGCGACCACCTGATTAGCGATGTTATTCAAACTTGTGGCGGCCGTAATATATTTGCCGATGCATTGGTATTAGCACCGAAGATTAGTATTGAGTCTGTACTCGATAGAGACCCGAGAGTAATTATCGCCAGCGGCATGGGAGAAGAGCGGCCAGATTGGTTGGATGCCTGGGAAGCATACCCAAGAATTAATGCAGTTAAAGAGGGAAACCTGTTTCATGTACCACCGGATATCATCCAGCGACATACTTTTCGGGTGCTGGATGGTATGGAGATGGTTTGTGATGATTTGAATCGGGTGAGAAGAAGCGGTTAGTTTTTCTGCTTATCAGCAGGAAGACTCAGTCGCAGCGTATTATTTTGTAGATCAACTATCGAAATTGAATTTGCTGGCTAGATATTTTTATGGGAATATTTTTTGTTATTCTCTTTGTCGGAGGGCTGCTTGCAGTCCCATATTTGGTGATTAAACTAACCATGCTTGAACAAGATGAAAGTAGTCAGTGGTCAACCTTCTGGAGGCTGGCTTCCGCAGACTATTATACAATGCAAAGTGTTGCAGCTATCCCAGTCACTGGCTTGTCATGTTATATATCGTTTTATCGAGGGGTGTCGACAGGAAGCTTTGAATTTATAGTAATTGCTTTTGGTTTGGCGGTTCTCATATTGTTTTTAATTGAAGATCTTCTAAGGCAAGATTATCTTCAATTTCATATCAAAAATTTAAAGCTGTTATCGATAAGTGTCATTTCTTTAACGTTGATTGCTCTAGAGTTGTCAATGGCAGCCACTACATTTATTGGAGCCATCGCTATACTTTGGGTGTCAGTTAGATGTGTAAAGCAACAAGTACTCAGCAATAGAGATAAAACAGAATCTGGAACTTTAGACGGTGACAGGTAGTCGGCAATGTAATTGATATAGTCTGATAAATATCAATTTTCTTAGTGTTCAAATTTTGGTGGGTCCGGGTGTGTTTAATGTCGTAAAGTCCAACGATTCCTCTTGTGTATAACAGGCTCTGTTCTGACTCAGATAGGTAGATTAATTGCGCTCCTTTAGGAAAAGATCTCGGAGGCTAGCTAGGGGTCTTTTTTCTTTAGGTTATAATTCGTGATCTGATGTGGCCACCCTTCTCTAATCTGGTAAATACTATATCTATCAAGAATATATTCATCTACAGGATATCATATATGTCTAGTACTGATGCTTCAGTTGTTTAAACCGACCCTTCTCAATTCAAAAGGCCAAAATCTAAAAAAATATGTCCAAAACCTAAAGGCTGGGGTTCGAACTGCGTGTAGGCTTAAGTTTTAGAGCAAACTGGAAATCCTTTGGATGCTTTAGGTGATACGATCCACGGACTTTGGTATTTTGGTAGCCTTTCCTTTGCGTATGAATTTGGGGTAGGGCATTTTTCAAGCCAAGCTTCCTAAGAATTTGGCTTTATTAATTGGATTCAAAAGACTAATTCAGTTTGTGTTCACAGATACAGACCTATAAATAAGTCAGGGCGATGGGCAAGATCTCTACCTTGGCGTGTTTGATAATAGTAATTGGACTAGTGCTTATTTTTAGAGGCACAAAATATAGATTTAGTAGTTTTACATTCATCGTAATAAATTTCTATAAATAGCATTTATTTAGCTAATCGAAATTTATATGTAGGCTGCCCCGAAACAGGAAGTTAATACATGGACCTTATATTTAACAATGCTGCATTGCGTCAAAACCTTATAGGCTGCCCGGCTTCTCATGCAGACGCATTTAAAACCACCGCAGCATCTCACCGTTGCGTTATCATCGTTCGCGCAACAGGGCCAACATGTACCCAATTACTTGAGCAGGGATATGACACAAAGGGCTTTAGGATTCATGGGAAGTCATGTGATTGGGGGCCGATGGCAGGCTTTGTATTACGAGACCCCCGGTTAAATAAACACGGGATGAGAAAAGCGGCCTATAACCGTGATCAACATCGAGAAGCCTTTACTGATCTACAGTCTGGTGCAGGTTGGACTGCATCAACAACACCTCTTCGATTACATCAGGAACGGGTTGATTGGCTTATTCAATCAGGAAAGATCAATGTTACAAGAAAAACTCAAGATCGTTACGAAGGTGTAGCCAGCCACCTCAGTGGCATTACTTTTCATTACTCTCTTATCAGGGTTAACACATGCTTGGGAGACATGTGGGGTGTCTATGTCGATAAGGAAAAAAGTAGGCAGTCAGGCTTTATTCAGGAGCGTGGCAACATTGTTGTTCAGTATGACACTAAGTACAAGGATATGTATGAGCCGCTACTGGCAATGACCAACCCCGTGGAGCATCGTCATTTTCGTAATGAGCACCCCCTTAATGCAATTACTGGAGATTATGATCTGTTTGCTATCTGGCCATTTAAGCGGGGCGCAAAGAAGTTTGATCGATATGGAGATGATCGCCGTATTCTCGGCACTGCTCAAGCTTGGTCGCAGCGTCAGCATATCGAAACCCAATTAGAGAGAAATTTCACTACCCAAAGGCAAGGCACCAAGCTGGGTAATATAACTAATCGGATTTATGAAGTAAGCCAGACACTCAATTCCACTATCGGTGGTATCCGCAGCCCGAGAGCTGGAGCTGGGCAGTGGGGGCCATTCCCGAGAAGAAATGTGCTATGGCACAGTGATGAAGCCGCACGCCCATATGTGAATGACATAGATTTACCCCTTATTGCATTTACTCCTGCTCGCAGTGAAGTGGTCATTCAAACTTTGCAGGCTTTCAGAGAGCTTATAGCAATGTGCAGAATAAATGGTGTCAATGTCACTCTGGCAGAGGGCTGGGCAATGAACCCTACCAATAATAAGCCAGACCGATTGGGGCAAGGCTACGGAAGGTTTGTACCCCGCGACTGGCACTTTGGTCAGTGGATTGTCCCACCTTGGTACAATGCTTAACTATCGGGCTGTATGAAAGAAATATTAGTGGTCTCTTAGAAGGTGACCCTTATCTTCGCTTACTGTAGTTACGCTCCAGTATTTCCTGGCGAGCTTTCTCTTCAAAGGAAAGCTCTGCGGTGGGTCTTATCAATAGTCGCTGCAGCCCGATAGGGTCACCGCTGATTTCGCAGTAACCGTAGCTGCCATCTTTTATTTTCTCCAGAGCCCGCTGGATCTTTCTCAACAGCAGGTTCTTTCGACCGGTAAAGCGCAGATGTTGCTGGTTCTCTTGCTCTGCGGTCGCCCGGTCCAGGTCATCAGCTAAGGCAAGTTTCGTGGTAGCAATAGCCTGTTGCCCGTGTGCAAGCTCGGCTAGCAGGTCATTTCTCAATTCCATCAGAAGCTGTTTGAAGAAGAGTAATTGCTTTTCGTTCATATAGTCTGATGCAGGCATCCCCAGCAGTTCTTGTTCACCGATTTTTGGCATTCCATGAATCCCCTGTTGCATAGCTCGTGTTGACTTGAAATATTAAATTTATGATATAACATATCATTAAGTTGATTGAAGTGTATGTGGTTGTCTTGGGTTCTCGTAGATTAAAAGGATTGTTGTGAGAGATACTTTAGGAATTTTGGCTTCTGGGCTTTGCTTGCTGCACTGTCTTTTGACTCCTTTGTTACCGCTATTGGGAGGTTTGGGGATATTGGGTGCTTTACAAGAGGACCAGTTTCTCCACTTGCTGTTGCTTGTACCTGTGGTAATTCTGGCCTTGGCCAGCTTCCCAGCCTCTTGCCGGCGCCATCAGCGCTACGCGGTAATGATTGTTGGTTTCTCCGGGGCATTGCTGTTGGTTGGTGCGCTATATATCGAGGGAGTATGGGAGCTAGTTGCCAGTGTTCTTGGTGCAGGCTTATTGATTGTTGCCCACTGGGTAAACCTGCGCTTGATTTATCGGGATGCTTTAGTCGAGTAGGTGAGGGTCATGAAACTTGCAGGAGCATTGTTTGTTGCGTTGTTTTGGGCCGGCCCAGTCGCTGGGGAAATGGGAAGTCATGTTCACGGTAAGGCGATGATGTACCTGGTGGCCGAAGCAGACAAAATCATCGTCGAGCTGGAGTCACCCACAGTCGATCTAGTGGGATTTGAGCATGCGCCACGTAGCGATGTTCAAAAGCAGCGGTTAGAGCAGGTTGCTCACGAGCTATCCAAGCCAGATCATTTTCTTGAGTTTGTCGGTGCCCAGTGCAAACCCTTAAGTGTGGAAGTTAAAGCGCCATATAGCGCAGAAGTTACCAGTGACAACTCGGTGCGCAGTGGTTTCCGTGCTAGTTACCAATTCAAGTGTGATAATCTGGCAGAGTTCAACAGTGTCATTGTTACCCTGTTTGAGAGGTTTCCCGGTATTCATGGGATTGCAGTGCAATGGATCAGCTCCGGTCGTCAGGGGGCTGAACTGCTCACTGGTAAAGACAACAAATTGCAAATGAAATAGGCTATGAAAGCATCCCAAATCAAACAGACCCTGAGTGTGGCGGAACAAACCTGTCGCAGTTCAGGTGCCCGCCTGACTGAAAAGCGTAAGAACGTTCTTACCGTGTTGTTGCGGTCAAAAACTCCGCTCTCTGCCTATGAAATAGCGGAGCATTACAATGGTGACTTTGGCGACTCAATTCCCGCCATGTCAGTCTATAGAATGCTGGACTTTCTGGCAGCAGAGAACCTGGTTCACAAACTCAATTCAGAAAACAAGTACCTGGCCTGTGCTCATATTGCCTGTGACCACAGCCACCAGACCCCACAGTTTTTAATCTGCAATCGCTGCAGCAAAGTGCGGGAAATTGGCATTAGGCCCGAAGTCATTGATGCATTGCGCGATACAGTTGAAAGTGCTGGATATCATCTCCAGACATCCCAATTGGAGCTGGATTGTGTTTGTGATGAGTGCAGCCGGGATGCAGCTTAGTGGCAGCTAGTCAGTTAATACGCGGGGTACATGCCAACGTTATCACTGGTTTTTTGGGCGTCGGCAAGACAACGGCTATCCGGCATCTCCTGGAAAGTAAGCCCGCTAATGAGCGCTGGGCTGTTCTGGTCAATGAGTTTGGAGAAGTGGGCGTTGATGGCGCACTTTTTGAACCAGAACAGGAAGGCGATATTTATATTCGGGAGGTACCTGGCGGCTGTATGTGCTGTGCTGCTGGTTTGCCGATGCAGGTTGCTTTAAACCAGTTACTGGCTAAGGCCAGGCCCCATCGATTAATAATTGAGCCGACGGGCCTGGGGCACCCTAGAGAGGTGCTGGCGGCTTTGTCTGATGCAGTGCGCGGCGGTGTGTTGGACCTTCGCGGTACGCTAACTTTGGTCGATGCTCGCTGTATTGAAGATAACCGCTACTTACGTAGTGAGACTTTTCGGCAGCAATTAGAAGTTGCTGATCTGGTAGTGGCTAATAAGTCTGATCTCTACGGCCCCGAAGACTTGCAAAACCTTCAGCGATTTCTCTCGTTCTTAGGTGAGGGCGCTGAAAAACCGCTGCAAGTGGTGGAGCAGGGGCGTATCGAATTGGATTGGCTCCAACTGCCCTGCAGTTTTCAGGTCTCGTCAGGGAGTGACCACCACCACCCAGTAACTCAGGCGGCGGATGAGATTGAGCTATTGCCGGAGTGTGGCTATCTCCGCTCAGAGAATAGCGGAGAGGGATACTACAGCTGTGGCTGGCGTTTTAGCCCTGAATTTATATTTGATTATGATGCGGTCTTTTCACTATTCAGTGGCACTGACGCTGAGAGAATCAAGGGGGTATTTATTACCGAGCAAGGTGTATTTGGATTTAATAAGGCTGGCAAAGTGCTTACAGTTTTAGAGCTGGATGACACATTGGAAAGCCGGGTAGAGGCGATTAACCAAGCGCGTCTGGACTGGGATGCAATGGAGAGCTCCTGGATCGCTGCCCTGGCGGATAACCAGGGTACCGAAACAAAAGTGTTTTACGAATCCAAATAGCTATATGGCCAGGTATTCAAATCTGGCCTGGCTTATTAGAAATTTTTGCATAAATTCGGTCCGACCGTATTCCGTAAAGTTTTAATCTGACGTAAATCTCTGAAGTAAACCAATGAATATAAAATTACTCGGCCGCTTAACTGTGGCATGGCTTGCTATGTCCGGAACCTCGGGCAGCTTTGCCGCAGATCCCCTAAATGTAACCGGTGATAAGTTCCGCCAGCTGGAGGAACTGCTGCCGACACCGAATAGTTACCGAACAGCGTCGGGAGCCCCTGGTCATGCCTATTGGCAGCAGCAGGCGGACTACGATATCAAGGTTTCATTGGATGATGATAAGCAACTGATCACTGCTTCAGAGACCATCACTTACACCAATAATTCGCCGGACACCCTGCGTTACTTGTGGGTGCAACTGGATCAAAATCGCTTCAAGCCAAATTCCTCTGGTAATTTGGCGACGCCGGTTGATATGGAAGCTATTGAACCGGACACCATTCCATTTAAGAGTTTTCGTCGTGCAGTAGTATCCGGTGAATTCCCAGGCGGATACCAGATTACTAAAGTGGCTGACACTCGGGGTAGGGAGCTTCGCCATACTATTGTCGATACCGGCATGCGAATTGACTTGCCCCAGCCTCTGGCCTCAGGTTCCAGCGTGAGTTTCCAGATTGACTGGGCTTACAAGGTTATTGAGCAGAAAGCACTGGGTGGGCGTTCCGGTTATGAATATTTTGAGCGCGACGATAACTACTTATACGAGATAGCCCAATGGTTCCCTCGTATGGCTGCATATAACGATGTTAGCGGGTGGCAAAACAAGCAGTTCCTGGGACGCGGCGAATTTGCGCTGGAGTTTGGGGATTATCGCGTTGCTATTGAAGTGCCAGCAGATCATATCGTTGCTGCAACCGGTGTTCTTCAAAATCCCAAGGATGTATTGACCTCCAAGCAGCGTGAGCGCTTGCGAAAGGCTCGAGTAGCCAGTAAGCCTGTGATGATTGTCACTAAGAATGAAGCGCTGGAGAACGAAAAAAGTCGTTCAAATAAGCGTAAAACCTGGGTATTTGAAGCTGAGAATGTACGTGACTTTTCTTGGGCTTCGTCACGTAAATTCCTGTGGGACGCACAGGGTTACAAGAAGGGTGGAACCGATACGATGGCTATGTCCTTCTACCCGGAAGAGGGCACTCCACTGTGGGACAAGTACTCAACAGAGTCCATTATTCATACAATAGATATCTATAACCGCTACAGTTTTGACTATCCCTATCCGGTCTCTATTTCCGTCAATGGCCCTGTGGGGGGAATGGAATACCCCATGATCACCTTCAATGGTCCGCGCCCTGAAATTGATGAGGAGGACCGCAGCAAGCGTACTTACTCTCGCCGCACCAAGTATGGGCTTATCTCTGTGATCATTCATGAGGTGGGGCACAATTATTACCCTATGATCATCAACTCTGATGAGCGTCAGTGGACCTGGATGGATGAGGGCCTGAATACCTTCGTACAGTTCTTGGCTGAACAGGAATGGGAAGAGAAGTATCCATCCCGCCGTGGCGATGCACGAAAAATTGTCGAGTATATGAAGAGTGAAAACCAGGTTCCGATTATGACGAACTCGGAATCTGTGCTTCAGCTTGGTAACAATGCCTACGGTAAGCCTGCAGCTGCACTGAATATCCTGCGTGAATCCATTATGGGGCGTGAGTTGTTCGATTTTGCTTTCCGGGAATATGCCCAGCGTTGGAAGTTCAAACGCCCTATGCCTGCGGACTTTTTCCGCACTATGGAAGATGCATCAGGTATGGACCTGGATTGGTTCTGGCGCGGATGGTTCTACACCACTGATAATGTCGATATCAGCCTTGATGCCGTACATCATTACACCGTTGGTACACAAAATCCTGGAGTGGAAGGGCCTTGGAAGCGCGCCCAGCATAAACGGGAACCCGAGACTATCACTGTTATTGAAAATCGCGCGAAAAAGTTGACTCGAATCGTCGATGCTAAGCCGGAGTTGGAAGACTTCTATAATACTCACGATGAGTTTGACGTTTCTAATGCGGATCGCAATAGCTACCAAAGTAAACTAGAAAATCTAGAGGACTGGGAAAAAGACATGCTCAAGGTTGAGAGTAATGTCTACGTGCTGGACTTTAGCAATATTGGTGGCTTGGTGATGCCACTGTTCCTGCGGCTGGAATATGAAGATGGGAGTGTTGAGGATTTGCGTATCCCCGCTGAAATCTGGACTCGCAATGCCAAGAAGACCTCCAAAATGCTGGTGAGGGATAAGAGCAAGGTGCTTAAGTCTGTAGTGCTCGATCCCCATTGGGAAACAGCGGATGTCAATGTGGAGAACAACTTCTATCCACGTCGAATTATCAAGTCACGCCTGGAACTATTTAAGGATGAAAAGCAGCGTAACTTGATGAAAGATTGGGATGAGGAGCTTAAAGAGGAAGATTAGGTCTTGGAAAAAGTGCAGCACGCAGGCGGTCGGCCTGGAGGCTGCACTTTTGTCCTTTTTACTAAAAATATCCATCTGAAACATTCATTGTGTAGTGGTAGTATTTGATGAAAGTTTTACTTTCCTTTTTAGTGATAGTCACAACCTCGGTATTTTCATTCCAGGCAAATGCACATCGCTATCATTTTGGTTTGACCAACCTCTCCGTAAACGGGCGTACTCAAACGCTGGAGGTTTCCCATCGTTTTTTTGTTGCTGACATTGAAAAGGCCTTATCAATAAGTGCCAGTAAAGAGTTGAATGAAGCACAAAGACAGATGGAGAGCTATGTCAATTCAAGATTTCAGATTAGCCAGGAAAATGGTGAGGTGGTGAAGCTTAATTGGGTAGGTATGGAAGCCGACGTTCATGACATTTGGATATATCAGGAAGTGCCTATGGTAGATATTTCCAGTAAAAAATTGAACGTTAAACAATCAATGCTGATGGAGATAGAGCGGGACCAAGTGAACACATTGAATGTCAATAATGGCAGGGGAACTCAAAGCTACACCTTAAAGCCCGGTGAGAGTAAGGTAGGGTTCACTTTATGAGCTGGAAACTTGTCAGATAGTATCTAATTCTGTAGTTGATCGTTCAGGGTTGACCTGACAGAAGACCTTTTGAAAACCGGTAACTGTCAGATCAAATCTGAACTGATGCAGTCAAGAGCAGAATAGCTCAATAGGCTATACGTCACTCTTGAGAAAAGTTAAATTACTTGCCCCGTTACCGGCATATATATCATGGTTGTATGGGAATTGCCGTTATGATTACTATCTTTACCAAAAAAATGAGCCATATCTAGTAGCTCCCAACCGCCTGTATTTCCATCAGTAAAAACACAGTCACTTTTATTGCCTGCTCCATGACCATTTGAGGTATGAATCATTACATGTCTCATAACTCCTAAATTTGATAGAAAACCAACGAAGCAGCCCTCCGGCAAGGTCATCAAATCGTGCAGAGTATTAACTGATCGGGCTCTGGGGGTGGCTCCAAAAATTCTATTGTAGTTATTGTTACCAGTAACATTATAGTTTTTGTTGTCCATGGTTACACTAGGGCAGTTTACACCCTTGGCGCTCCAGGCACAGTAGAGCGCAGCGTCCCAGCATTGCAAACTGCTTAGTTTTGTATAAAGGGAAAGCTCTGGTCCTGTCAGAGTGCCGTTCATGAAAGCGGGTTTAGCATTCCCCATCGCTTCAGCTAACAGACGTGTTCTTCTACCCGGTGTTTGCCCCTCAGGGATTAAGGTCATTAGTGGCATTTTTGTTCCTTATTTTTATGCTTAGAAGTTGTTTTCTAAATGTTAATGCACTAAATGAATCGCATTGAAGCCATGATAAATGAATGGCGGACCTAACTGTTAGAAAAAAGTGCTATTTGTAATGCTGTGTTTTTGTCGGCTAATGGCAATCTCTAGATGCGACTCTTTATTTTATATTTTTTGATTAAATGGCCGCGCTTTGTGGGCAGCAAGTCGTAAAACCCTACTTGGTATCAGGGGTTTCATTTTCGTAATTTCCGTTTCAGATCTTTAGTTTGAGTAACTGTGATCTCTGGTATCAATTTCTGGATGTTATTAACGGCTTCTTGTTACTTGTAAAGGCAATTGAGTTGAGGTCGCTATGGTTGTTTTAGGTTGGAGTAATAGCTAGATGTAAATCTTTCTTAAATTATCCGCATCGATGGGTAGGGTGTTTGGGTTTCCTTATAAAACTATTAATCTGGAGTCACATAATGCCAGTCGAGGCTATTGTGTCCATTGGTTTTGGTGGTTTTTAGTTGTCTCCGGGGTCATATTTCTTCACGTACTTGTTTAAACCAGCTGAGTACTTTCTGGTGGTGTTCTTGCCCGTATAAGAGAATAAAATTACGGGTGTGGTAGTTCTTGTTGTCCTGCAGTGCATTGATGCGCTCATCAACAAATTCTGGTGTTAGTTCGATGCCGCACTCTACCGTAATGCAATATAGCCAAGCATTGAAATTCTCTGGCACTACTGGCTGGGTCATAATAACTCCTAATTATTTTCTTGGTGCCTACGGGCCCTAAGGGAAGTTCTTGTGAAAACGCAGGGATTTTTCTAAGTTCTTATTGAGGGCAATTTATAAAATGGAAAAACCACCGGCAATGATTACTGCTGGTGGTTTCATTGATTGACTAAAGCCTTTCCCTCACTAAAACATGCCTCGCAATCCAACATTAAAGTTCCGCCCCGGCAGTGGAGCAAGTTCCTTTAGGAAGGATGAATGCACGTAAGCTAACTCGTCAGTTAGATTGTTAGCCTTCAGATAAACGGTGAGGTCGTGTTGGCTTCCTTGAAAAGTGTATGCAAGCTCAGTATTCAAAAGTGTGTAAGCAGCGGTGCTGGTTTCCAGTTCTGATACTTTGTTTTGCTCAAACGCGTGCGTAATCTCAATTCCTGCATCCCATCCATTGGAGCTATAACTTAACATACCGCCCAATCGTGCAGGTGGAGTGCGAGGCAGGTTACCTCCGTCATCTAACTTTCCACGAACAGTGTCTCCCCACAGTGTTAATGTGAGTGGCTTGGATATTTGCCAGGCAAATTCAGCTTCTAGCCCGTAGAGTGTCGAATCAGCTTGATCGAAGACATAAACGGGTAATTCGCCATGATTGTGACTCTCTTCTTCCTCATCGTGACCATGCTCTTCAATATCTTCGCTGGTGTAGCCCGTATTTCGCTCGTAGTAGAAATTATCAACCTGGTTGTAGAATAGATTCAGCACCCAGCCGATATTTCCGGAATGCCGGCGAAAACTGAGGTCAATGTTGTTGGAAACCTCTTCCTCAACATTGTTCTCGTAGTAAAAATAGGGCTCTTCTGTGTCATCCAGTCTAAATAGTGCGCCGACTTCGAAGGTGCTGGTGCCAATATGGGGACCATAAGAAAAAAGTTCAGCGGCACTGGGTGCTCGTTGGGCGTGGGTAAAAGAGATGCCGGCATTGTAATTAGCGGCAATGTCCCAGACCAAGCCGGCAGAAAAGCTAAAGGGTGTGAAAGCTAACTTATCGAGATTTCCCCCTCCCAGTCATCATCGGTGGCTTCGATAGTGACTCTTTCGATTCGGGCTCCTAACTGCCATAGGAACTCTCCCGTGTGCTTTTCCTGTATTAGCCCAATCGCTGAGCTTTCCGTTGTGCTCGGCGGAGTGAACGCCTCTTCGCCTATTGCTTCAAAATCGGTGGTTTTGCTTTCCAGGGTTATTGCACCACGCCAGCCGGCCATATCTTGCAGCAGCAGGTTGACCCGTGCTTGCAGTGTTTGATTACTGAATGTCGTACCGATAGCGTTGTTTTCGATCTCAGAATGTTCGTAGTCTGTGTAGCCAATTCTGGCATCCAGGCCGCTCAACCATGGGTTATCCAGTGACATTTCGCTAGCCAATTGCCAGCGGTCCTGTTTCAAGTCAGAGACTACTTCTAACTCTTCTTCATGCTCGTCATGATGCTCTGACTCATCTTCCTCGTGTTCCTCATGTTCTTCAGCGTGCGAATGGCTGTGCCCGGGAATACCGTTAATTCGCTCCAGGCGTCCATAGGCAAGGCCGATTGAACCATTATCTAAAAACCAGTTGCCACCGATGTTGAACCCTTTGCTTTTTGAGTCACTGTTCTCTAATACCCCACTGGATTCTTCGCCATAGTCGCTTGAGGTGGGAATTTCATAGTCGTCACCTTTGCGCCAGAAGCTGTCCACGTGATACGCCAGCTGATCATTGCCGCCGGTATGAGCCAGCGAGGCTTCGCGCTCATCTGCCACGGTATTGCTTCCCAGCGAATAAGCAGTCCTGTTTTCACTAGAGGTAGGGATCCGCTCATCTACCACATTGACTACGCCACCGATGGCTCCTGAACCATAAAATAAAGTGGCAGGCCCCCGCAGGATTTCTATCTGCTCTGCAGTAATGGTCTCAGTGGCGACGACATGGTCTGGGCCAACTCGGGAGGCATCGGCGCTATCGAGCCCATTTTGGGTAATCAGAACGCGGGGGCCGTTGAGTCCACGGATAATGGGGCTACTGGCTACTGGTCCAAAGTAGCTGGAATGAACCCCTACTTCATTCTTGAGGGTTTCTCCCAAAGTGGAGGCTTGTTTTCGACGCAGCTCTTCGCCGGCTACCACTGTTACTGGTTGTGCTGATTCAATGGTGGAAGCATGTAATGGTGTGGCTGTTACGTCAATTTGTTCGATAACAGTGTGTTGCAAGGTAACCTTCAGGGGCTCATCCTGACCAGCTTGTAAAATTACTGTCTTATGGCTGTGCCCCGGGGCATTGATATGGATCTCGCGGAGCTGTGAAGTATTCACCTCAAGTGAAAATCGGCCCTGCGCATCTGTTTGTGCCTGCTGTCTACTTCCCGCGACTTCAATACTAGCGCCATAGATGGGCTCTCCAGAAGAATCTAATACCTGGCCGGAAATCCCATGGGCCAGGTTAGATAGGGTCATCAGTGCGAAAAGGTTCGCAGTAAGTTTCATGAGTTATTCCTTATAAGATTTTTACGTCCAAGTGCACGCTAGTTACTCGTTGGCGGACCCGAAATCGAAAGTGAGCAGTAGTCGCAGTTGGCCGGGATCGACACTGGGTGAGCGATGGATTAGGCCGAATCCTTCATTGCCTTCCCAGAGTTCACCTTTGAGTAGGGCAACCGAGCCGCATGCCAGGTGATTGATGGAAGTTGAAGGAAATTCCTGGTTGGCCTTCAAGTCGAGTGTATGAGGGTCAATAGAGTCTGGTGTCAGCCACTCTGTCCCGGTGCCCAAATAGGTTGTAATCAATCGGCAAGGCACTCGGTCTACGTGAAATTTGGGGCACATTGCACCGCTTAAGGTTGTTAAGCGAATGCCGACTCCGCTTAACTCAAACAGGTAACTGAACATATCTGCCAGTAGCTGGATATCAGCACATAGGTGCGGGTAGGGCTTAAGCTCCGGTAATACTTCAGCGAGACGGTCAATCTTGGTGGTGGGAAGCAGAATCCGGCGGTTGGGATGCACAGCGCTATTTAGAAGAGATTGGCAATTATAGGCTATGTCTTTGGGCAGTTCTCTTTGCCAGATAGCCATATTGATATCAGTTTGGAAAATATCTGCCAAAATTTCTCCGGTATCTGCAGACACGGACCGGCGGGTATTTGGCTCCTTTACCTCAGATACTCCTTTTCCAAGTGGAACCAGCTCCGCATTATTTACCTGTGTAATCAGTGGCTCACGGCTTCTTTCGTTAGAGTAAATCAGGCTCAAGATATGCTCCTCTTAAGTAAATTCGGCTAGCGAAAATGTTTTCCGCATTGTTTATTTGCTTTGCTCTTAATGAGCGAGAGCAGGGTGTTAGTGAGGTTCCTGGCTGAAAGCGTTCAATCTTCAGTTGTGGAGATGATATAACGTATCATATTTGGGTTGGTGAGATTAGGCAACCTCCAGGTATTGAAGAGGAAGAGGGGTTTTGGAGTCAAAATGATCGAGCTGATGTCGGTCGTTGGGATGAGACGGTGGATGTTGTAACAGGAATAGGCTTTCTGAGGTGTGCGGGTATGTGCTTACGGGTAGTGAGTTACTTCGCGATATCTCACAGAGGGTCATACTGTTTATCGCAAATATCTTTCTTGTTGTCGGCGCAACTTACATTTTACTCAGATCTGGTGGATCTAAAATGATATAGTGTATCAATCGTATCTTTGTGGTTTATCCAAATTGGGTGGAAGAGCCAGGAAAATAATGGCGATGATTGGCCGGCTTCAAGTAAGGTCTCAGATTCGTGTTGGTCTACAGCCGAAGAGGGTATGTTACTCTGTCAGCTTGCTGTGTTTGTAGGTGAATTTTCGGTGTTTATGCCGCAAAAAACAGGGTTAGTGTTGGGAAACATCCAAAGCTCACCTGTTATTATTTAAATATTGCTGAGTAAATATGAAAATAAATAATTCTATTGTTTACGGGGTTGCAACTGCTGCACTACTCGCTGGAGCCAGTTACTCCAGCCTTGCTGCAGAGAAAGAAAGTGTTTCGACCGAGGGGATGTGGCAGCCTCACCAGTTGCCTGAATTGTCCAAGGAGCTTCGCAGTCATGGCCTCGAGCTGGACCCAGCCAGCATGACCAAGCTTACTGAATTCCCTATGAATGCGGTGATTAGCCTGGGGGGTGTTCCGCTTCCTTTGTCTCTCCCACGGGATTGGTGATTACCAACCACCACTGCGCCTACGGTTCAATTTCATACAATTCAACTGAATCCAAGGATTTACTGGCGGAAGGTTTCCTGGCCGGGGATTTAGCGGAAGAGTTGCCTGCTGCACCTGGCTCCCGTGTCTATGTCACCGTTGCAATGAACGAAGTGACGGATAAGGTTAATGAGCGCCTGACTGATGAGATGGATGGTGCTGCACGTTTTGCCGCAATCGAAGAAGCAGAGAAAGCGCTGGTTTCCGAGTGTGAGAAAGAGCCGGGGCATCGCTGTGAGGTTTATAGCTACTACGGCGGTTTGAATTACTACCTGGTCAAGCAACTGGAAATCCGCGATGTGCGTTTGGTCCATGCGCCGGCATCTTCGATCGGAAAGTTCGGTGGCGATATCGATAACTGGATGTGGCCTCGCCATACCGGCGATTACGCCTTCTACCGTGCCTATGTGGGTAAAGATGGTAAACCGGCCGATTACTCTAAAGATAATGTCCCTTACGAGCCCAAGCACTACCTGCCCGTAGCGGCAAAAGGCCCTAAGGAAGGCGATTTTGTGATGGTTGCCGGTTACCCTGGCCGCACTAATCGCTATCGCACCGCCCAGGAAGTGGAAAGTAACTTCAATTGGTATTACCCAAACATGCAGCGGGTATTGGGTGAGTGGTCAGAAACGATTGGTACGGCTACCGCCGACAATAAAGATGCAGAGTTAAAGTATGCCAGTCTCGTGGCAGGCTTGAATAATTACTCTAAAAACTTTACCGGCATGATGGAGGGATACCAGCGTAGCGATCTATTGCAGCGTAAAGAAAAGCTGGAAAAAGATTTGCAGGCCTGGGTGGATTCAGACAAAGCCCGCCAGAAAAAATACCAGTCTACTATTGATGACCTTGAGGCACTGGTTGTAGAAAAAGAATCAACCCGTGAACAGGATCTCGCCATCGATTATATGGATCGTTCAGCTATGCTGGGTGCCGCGAGCAAACTGTATCGTTTGGCTAAAGAGAACGAAAAACCTGATGCTAAGCGCAAGCCGGGTTATCAGGAAAGGGATCTGACCCGATTCACAGAGGGCATGCGTCGTATTGAACGCAGCTATCATCCATCAGTCGACAAACAGATCTGGCTCTACTTCCTGGACCGTTACCAGGCACTCCCGAAGGAGCAGCGTATAGCCAGCTTTGATCGTTTCTTGAACATCGGCAAAGGCAATACAGACTTAGAGGCAACACTCGACAAAATGTATAAGGAAACAGAGCTTTCCGATGTCGAGGTACGTGAAGCATGGATAGGTAAAAAGCCTGAAGACTTTATAGAGAGCAAAGACCCGTTTATCCAGCTGGCAGTGGCCATGTACGAAGACATGCTTACGCGTGAAGAGCATGAGGAGTCCATGAAAGGTCGCTTTGCTCAGTTGCGCCCACAGTATATGGAAATGCTGATTGATTATTACCACTCACTGGGTAAGCCGGTTTATCCTGATGCAAATAGCTCCCTCCGCGTGACCTATGGTTTGGTCAAAGGCTATGAGCCACCACCAGGTACGATTAAGAAGGCCGCTGACGGCAATGACGGTAAGCAAGGTTTTGTACCCTTTACAACTTTGCGTGGCATTAAGGCCAAGTACACAGGTGAGGCTCCCTTTGATGCCCCTAAGGCTTTGATGGAAGCTATCGATAAGAAGAGCTATGGCCGTTACTATGAAAAGCAGCTGGATTCGGTGCCGGTTAATTTCTTAAGTACCGTAGATATTACGGGCGGTAACTCAGGATCTCCGACAATGAATGGTCGCGGCGAGCTGGTGGGAGTCGTATTTGACGGAACCTACGATAGTATCAATGCTGATTGGGACTTCACCGATAGCACCCGGGCGATTCATGTCGACATCGCTTACATTCTCTGGGTAATGGAGAATATCGACGGTGCCGGATACCTGGTTCGGGAGATGGGCCAATAGCCGGCAATCGATGAAGTAGTGTCCTCGGGTGAGCAGCGCTCGCCTGGGACATTATTCTGTGTAAGGTTGAATGTTATCCACTTCCATACTGTAAGCCGCAGTTCCGAACTCGCTTTCTATTTTCAATGTTCTCAGTTTCCCTTCTATAGAGAAAGGTTCATACAGAGCGTCAACTTGAACTCCCTCAGGAAAACTGCCATGGATAACCTGATTTGGGGGTGGGGGCGGCAGGTGGATACAGGCTCCGAAGTAGGGAACAAAAAGGAAATTGGAAATTGTTAATTCGTCATTGAATTCAATTGGAACTATAAACCCAGCAATACGTATCTGTTGGTTGTCGAACTCTGGTTTTATTCGGGTGGAAGTCAAAGCGGCTTGGTAGCGGCTTTCATTTTCGCTCGTAGTGGCAATAGCTGATGAGTTAGGCATTGAGTCGGCAGTGGAGCCTTCAACAATATCATCTATGTATTCTGGTGGGTTGAGTAACGCATCCAGATCATCTTTTGGGATTAACTCTTCCCAGCTGACTTCACGATAATTGATACTTACCTGTTTGACTTGAGTATCTTCAGCGACTGGCGCTGAAACTTGATTGGTTTCAACTGGGCTATCACAGCCAGCTACGAGTAGTACGATTGCCAGGGTGCAGGCTGATGAGAAGAGATATCTGTTCATGGCTGGGGTTTATTTATCGTATTAAATGATTTGATATATCATTATATATCTGTTTGCAAAAATCCATGCTGCAAATGAGGTGCAAGATGAATGCTTTCACTACGAAATTGAAACTAGCGGTTGAAGTGGAGCAGCTGCGCTTCGCCTATCGTACAGGTCCTTCGGTTTTAGAGGTCCCTTATTGGTCAGTACCTGTCGGTGAGCAGGTATTTTTACGTGGCCGCTCCGGTAGTGGTAAATCAACACTGCTGAACCTCCTGGCCGGTATTCTGTCGACAAAAGTTGGAAGCCTTAAGGTTCTGGGTCAACCACTGGGTACACTGAGTGAGCGCAAGCGGGATCGCTTCAGGGCGAGACATATTGGCGTTGTATTTCAGCGCTTTAACCTAATTCCCTATTTGAGTGTGGAGGACAATATTCGTGTCGCTACCCACTTTTCTGGTTTCCGTGGCGATTTTCGCGGCAGGGTTAATGAGCTGCTAACGGGACTCTGTTTAGGAGAGGAAATTTTACCCAAGAAAGTGGCCAGCTTGAGTGTCGGACAGCAACAGAGGGTGGCAATCGTGCGGGCATTGATCAATGAACCGCAGTTATTGCTGGTTGATGAGCCTACATCTGCTTTGGACCCTGAAGCGAGAGATGCTTTTGTCCAGTTGTTGATGACTGCATGTCAGCAAAAGAAATGCACTCTGATCTTTGTCAGCCACGATAGCTCTTTGGAACGACACTTCCCTCTGGTTATGGATATGCGCGAAATAAATATTGCCTGGAAACTTAGGCCCGAGTGGGACACTGCACCGGAGGCTTTAGCCGATGTTTTTTAAACTTGCTTGGCAAAGCCTGATGCAGCGTAAGGGTAGTGTGTCACTGGCCGTATTGTCTGTAGCAATCAGTTTGATTCTAATGTTGGGGATCGAGCAGTTGCGAAGCCATACTAAAAACAGCTTTAGTCGAACTGTGTCAGGGGTAGACCTTATTGTTGGGGCACCTACGGGACAATTGAATCTCTTGTTATACAGCGTATTCCATATTGGGAATGCCAGCAATCATATTTCATGGGATAGCTACCAGGAACTTACTCACTTACCCCAGGTACGTTGGGCGATACCCCTATCCCTGGGGGATTCGCACCAAGGTTACAGGGTGGTGGGAACCTCAACGGGATTTCTCGATCACTATCGGTATGGGAATAAGAGGCCATTGGAGCTATCAACCGGCCAGAATTTTATCGATACTTTTAGTGTCATATTGGGGGCGGAGGTCGCTCGGGAACTCAACTACCAACTTGATGACACTCTCACATTGGCGCACGGTTTGGTTGGAACGCGCTTCACAGAGCATGGTGAAAACCCCTTTATCGTTAGTGGCATACTCAAGCCTACTGGTACACCAGTAGATCGAGCACTCTATGTAAGCTTGGCGGGACTGGAAGCCGTTCATGGTGCTGATGCGGAGCACGATGATCTGGTGCCTAATAACATTACTGCCTTCTTACTCGGGCTTAATTCCCCTATAGCTACATTTCAGGTACAGAGAAAAATAAACGAATATTCGAAGGAGCCGCTGCTGGCAATATTGCCGGGCATTGCACTATCGGAGCTTTGGCAGATATCCGGTGGTATAGAAAAGGTACTATTTTTTGTCTCAGCTATGGTGGTTTTGGCTGCATTACTTGGCTTATGTATCTTACTACTTTCCACGATGCGCGAGCGCAGACTGGAGATAGCACTACTGAGAACTGTAGGTTCTGGCCCTTTGTTTTTATTCCTATTGATCCAGACTGAGGCATTTTTGGTTTTACTTTTAGGTGCGACAATTGCTGTTTCTGGATTGATAATGGGAGGCTGGCTGGTTGAGCCAATTCTGACAGATAAATTTGGAATCTATTTGGACGGCGTTGTTATAGGCGAACATACGATTGTGCTTTTAGCTTTAGTACTGGTAAGCACATTAATTGTGGCTGCTATTCCCGCTATAAGTGCATGCCGCCAGTCTTTGGGGGATAGTGATCTTCTGCATTGACTAGAAGATGAGGCGGAGCCAAATTCAGAGTAAGACTTTCTCTAGATTTTGATGTCAGAGGTAACCGAATATCTTTTATTTTATGAGCGATATTAGCTTTGTAATTTCTATATATATTTGCTTTGTTGCCTTTCCACACCATTCGTGATCCTATTTCCAGGCTGCGAGCTTTTCCTGTCACTGGGACTATTTATATCCCGTGGCTTGTAGCAGCCTACAAACACTATCTAATAATTTTTCATGACAAGGAAATAGTTTTGAATAGGATAATACTAACAATCTTAATGTTGCTGGGTAGCCTCAATATATTTGCTTCAACCCCAGATATTGAGCAGGCCAGAGATTCCTTAGAGATTGTGAAAGAATTAACCCCCTGGCCTTGGGAAGAGCCGGTAACTCCAATTATTGAAGAGTATCTGGCAGCTGATTTTGATCAATATTCGGGAATGGCAAAATCCCACTACATGGTTGAAGAATTACTGATGCACAAGTGGGGGCAGTCAATCACAGAATTTATTGTATTAGCTGAGCTTCTATACACGTTTCAGCCAGAAGATTACCAGAAGCAATATAGGCCGGAATTTGATGCCGCTATTGCCGACCTGAATCTATTCAGGTTGGCGATTAATGAGTTACTGCTTCCCCATGTGCCCGGTTATAAACTGAAACAGCAAATTTTGACTAAGCGCTTTGATGGCGAGGGTATGGTAATTGCTGTTTTTGATTTGTTTGATCCGACACGCTTACAAGAGCAGCGCGAACAGTATCCCAATATTGAAGCGGAAGTTGCCTTTGGTGATCCCATCACTTTCCTTCATGGTAACACCGTAATTGATATCATTTTGGATATTGCTCCGAAGGCGACTATTGTACCCGTTAGTGCCGAGAGCAAAACTTATAATGATGCAATGGCCTATATGCGGTATCGAGATGACATTAGTGTGATCAATATGAGCCGTGCATTTCATATCACCAATGACCAACTCGACCCAGAGTTTGCAGAGCATCTTTCCGCTATTTTACAAAGTAAGATTTTTACCAAGTCACTGGGGAATACAGGTACAGATCTTGAGCATAACAACACCGATGTCAGAGAGCGCTTGGAGCTACCACCACTCGGCAGCTTCTTTACCTATGACCTGGATTTAATCAGGGCATTCCTTGCTCAGAATGAAGGGCAGGCCGGTGCTGAGAATTTGTTTTTTGCAATCAACCTCCAGCCATTCTCAAATGAGATCTCACTTACGGCGACGGTTCCGGGTTACAACCCCTTGGCTATTAAGCAGAGCTTTGCTATTGCCGGCGATGCAGTATATTCAGCTTCCAGTCAAAACTTTGAGTCTGGTAGCTCTTTTGCCGCTCCTCAACTAGCGGCTGTCAGCCTATTGCTCCTTGAAATGGCAGACTACTACGGCCTTAGCAGGGTAGAAGCTGCTCAACTAGTGAGCAAGTCATTGAAAGATAATGCTCGCCGCAGTTGGCTAGGTGATCACAACACCGGGCTTGGGTTCGTTGACGCCCACCGGGCTATGAGCGCTATTCTGAGAGCGAATAGCAAATAAGCTTGATTTAGTCATCGAGTTGAATGAGAGTGCGCTGGCAGGTTGAATATTTGCAGCCTGCCAGTTACCTGTATAGATGGTACTGTGGGTAAAGGAAGTGAATAGGAATAGGAGTGAATATTGAACATACTTTCCGCTCATATGGGGTCCTCATTCAATGAATTATCTCCACTGTTGCAATTTGCACACACTGGGATGAAGAGGTATGAGGGTTCTGTTGTCGTCAAACGAGGTGGGGTTATTGCGAATACTATTTGTTCAATATTTAGATTCCCGAAGGCGAGTTCAAGTTCGCAGTTAGTTGTTGATTGTGGACACTTTTCCGATCGGATGGATTGGGTGAGAGATTTCGATGGGTTCAAGATGAGCTCATCATTTTATTCAGAAAAAAATTATCTGGTGGAAAGGCTCGGCCCTTTGGAAATGCAGTTTACCGCTCATAATGTCAACGGAGCACTTGAATATCAGTTTTCGAAAACGAAGCTATTAGGTATAGCTTTGCCAAAATTTCTTTGGCCCAAAGTCAAGGCTTATGAAACAGAGAGTGAAGGGCAGTATCAGTTCAGTGTCAGTGTGCACATGTTTTTAGTGGGGTTCATTTTATCATATGCTGGCGATCTGAAAATTACGGAGCCCGCTTGATTTAAAATGCCATTAGGGAAGAGCGATCTCAGTAACAAGCTCTTCCCCAACAACAATACATGATTTACTTACCTGGTATTAGAGGCTTCCGCTAGTCCCTTCAGGAGTTTCTGACTATCTGTATAAGCGCCAAAGACACCTCCCTGCATAGTAATCATCTTGAGAGCCGACTCATGGTTGCCGATGTCGGTAGCCCCAGTGCAGTCTGATAGAAGCAGGCACTCGAATCCTCGATCATTTGCTTCCCTCATGGTGGTGTGTACGCATACGTCGGTTGTAACGCCCACGAGAATCAAGTTATCGATCCCTTTAAGCTTGAGTATTAGCCCGAAGTCTGTAGAAAAGAAGGTACCTTTGCCTGGCTTATCAATAATGACCTCACCAGCTTTGGGCGCTAGTTCAGGGATCACGTCCCAACCAGGTTCCCCTCTGACTAAAATACGTCCACATGGTCCCGGGTCGCCGATACCCGCAGCAATTTGTCGTGAGCGCCAGCGTTTGTTTGGAGGGAGGTCAGAAAGGTCGGGGCGATGCCCCTCCCGGGTGTACATAATGTGATAGTTTTCTGCCCGCATCGCATTCAATACTTGCTGGATGGGTTCGATGGGCTTGCGCATTGCCTCCAGATCATATCCCATCTTGTCGACATAGCCGCCGGGGCTGCAAAAGTCCACCTGCATGTCAATAACCACGAGAGTGGTGTTTTCTGGCCTGAGATCCCCATTATATGGCCACTTGTATGGGTTGGCCTCGACAGGGCCATTTTTGTCCGATGAATCTGAAGTGCTCATTGTCAAGGCCTCTACTTATTGATAGAGAAAGTGATTGCCAATGGATAATAGCGTTGATTGAGAGCTTGATTGATTGGTAAGACTTTATTGGGCGCACAATTCTTGCTTAGGTGAGGTATGACCGAATCCGCATAAGTAATGAATGCTCATCTGGTAGTGGGTTTAGGCGTATCTCTCCTATATCTTTTGTTCATGAAAGGCCAAAACATTGCGACATATATTTTGTGTATTCGTTTCTCTTCAACTATTTGATCAAATTTAAAAGGCCGCCTTTATTCGTATATCTAGCATATGAAATTTCGAGTGCGATTTTATTTTGCGCTAAATATCTACAAACAAGATCACGGTTGGATAGTTGAAGCTTACTTCTATATTTCGGTTCAAAGAGTTCGTTCCACTGATATGTGGAAGTGAAACGTCACACTTTTTTTATTGAAAAATTATCTATATTATCCTGCGTGTCATTTTGAGTGAATTTTAGTGGGGCTTATTTGGTACTCCCTTCTGGTTTAGAAATATAGGGATTAAAGAATATCCGCTTATGTATTCATCTTTGAAGTTAAGAACCGTTTTTGGATGTAAGTAGTTAAAGGAAAGTTTGTGGAAAATCTTAAGAAGGGAATTTTCGCTGGTGTTGCATTACTGATTATTCCTATCGCCATGGGGACTGTTTTCACGGTTGACGAGGGGCACGTAGGAATTGTAAAGCGATTTGGTAAGGCAATCTCACAGGTTGATCCTGGAATTCATACGAAAGTCCCATTTATGGACAATGTGGTCGAAATCGAAGTAAGAACCCGGAAAAATGTTGAGACGATGAATGCCGCCACTGCAGAACAAATGCCGTTAAAAGCAGTGACTGCGGTGAACTGGACGGTAACTCGCAGTGCAGCCATTGATTTGTATAAGCAATATGGCGGTTTGGAACAATTTGAACAGCGGATTCTCGATCCCAGGCTGAGAAGCGCCAGTAAAGCTGGTTTGGCTGAATTCAAGGCAGAGCAGATTATCCAGAACCGGAATGCAGCAATTCGACGTATTGAGGAACTCTTGGAGGAGGAAACCAAGGGGTTGCCTATGGAATTGGGAGATGTACAGATTGAGAGCATCAGCTTGCCTCCCAAGTACATCCAATCTATTGAAACCAAGCAGACAGAGTTGAACCTGGCGGCTGCCGAAAAGCACAAATTGGAACGTCAAAAGCTGGAAGCGCAACGTGAGGTGAATACTGCTAATGCGCGCCGTGATGCCACCAAAGCTAAAGCAGATGGTGAAGCCCATAAGATTCGTGTAGAGGCCGAGGCGGAAGCTTTTGCGATTCTGGAGAAAGGGGAAGCGGAAGCCGCAGCGATTAAAGCAAAAGCTGATGCGATTGCCAGAAACCATACCTTGGTTGAATATATCCGCGCGCAGCAATGGAATGGCCAGATGCCTTCAACTATTATGGGTGGCGATCAGCCAATTCTGTGGGATATGGGGAATAACTCAGACCGCAGAAATTAAGATAGCTCAAAGCTAGAGCTTTGCTTGCTTTTTACACAAAAGGTTTGGCGTTTATCAATAGGAAACGCCAAGCCTAGTTTGTTCAGTTGGCAGTATTTCCTAAATTCTAAATGATGGTACAGTTATTACTTAATAAGGACTGTTTGTTAGTCTCTTAGTTACTTGACTTGCCAAGTAACTCCTCCCAATATCCGAAAGGTACTTTTCGGTGTGCTAATTACCCAGTTTATCCGGATTAAATTTATTGATGTTCCTCGGGTATCACGCACTCTAAATCAAGGAGATTCCGGTTGAAACACTTTATATGGTTTATCACTGCTGCAATATTGGTTTTTGGTGTCAGCAACTCGGTGATTGCAGAAGATGGGGGCTCATGTAGCAAGTTATGTACTTTTGTGCTCAAGAATAGTCGGACCTCAGAATATACGGTAATTAATAGGGAGAGGGCAGCCAGGCAGTTCACACCATTCTCTACTTTTAAGGTTCCAAATACCCTTATTGCACTTGACTTGGGTTTAGTTGAGAACCTGTTACAAGAGCTAACCTATAATCATGACAAATACCCGGCTAAAGGGTGGTGGCCTACAATCTGGTCAGAAAGACCTTTGACAATTCGCGAAGCATTTCAAAATTCAGCGGTTCCGATCTATCAGCAATTAGCAACGGAGATTGGCGCTAAGAGAATGAATCAGTATTTGGCAGGTTTTAATTATGGTAATCGGGATGCTTCGTCTGGTATTGATACCTTCTGGCTCAATGAGAGTATCAAAATATCCGCGTTGGAGCAGGTAGACTTCCTGGAACGTTTATTTACTGGTCAATTACCTGTATCGCAGTCAGCTATAGATAAAATTAAAGAAGTGATGCTGGTAGAGGAGACTGATACCTATAAGTTATATGCAAAAACAGGAGGAGGGCCAATAGCTAAAAATAAGGCTTTAGGCTGGTATATTGGAATTGTAGAGTCCAATAACAATATTCATTATTTTGCGATTAACATAGATGGCAGCAGTTTTCGGGAAGTACAAAAGAAAAGAATTGAAATTGCCAGAAAGAAACTATCTGAGTTGGGGGTTATTTAGGCTCTTTATAGCAAAGCTGTGGTACGTCTGTTTTGCAATGGTTAGGGCTTTTTGATTGATTGTTGTGAGTCAATCGGCATAATGGCGATCAAATTCACTTTCATATGGGGCTTCCTATGGGAACTCAAGCTGTAAAAGTTATATTTGCTTTATTCATCAGCACCTTTTGCTCATTATGCCTGGCTGCCGATAAAGCAGACAATTTGGATAAGCTTCTGCTTGTATCGGGTTTCACCAAGCAGGTTGAGGGGTTTCCTGAGCTAGTAAAATCTGGATTTGCGGAAGGCGTACAGCAAGGTGCACCAATTCCTCAGGATAAACTGCAAAAGATTCTTGAAAGTGCAGATAATACAATTTTACCGTCCATCATTATGGAAGAAGTGCGCTCGTCACTGAGTACTTCTCTGACCGATAAAGATGTTGAGGTCTTATTGGCTTGGTATGAGTCAGATATCGGTAAGAAAATTACTAAGGCTGAAGAGGAAGGAAGCTCTGAAGAGGCATTCCAGAATTTGATGGCTAATGCACAGCAGTTGATGGCTGACACAAAGCGCGTTGAAATGGCAACTCGTATTGATCAGCTTGTTGGTGCTACCGATATAGCGATGGAGATGCAGGTCTCTACGGGTATTGCTGTCTATTCCGCAGTGATGGCAGTGATGGCTCCCGGCCAAGAGATCAATCTAGATGCTTATAAGGCACAAATGGAGGCAATGAAGCCCCAGATGCGTCAAAATGTTGAGCAATTTGTAACTCTCTCTTTCGTGCAAACTTATCAAGGATTCGACGATGCAAGCCTAGCGAAATATGAGGAGTTCTTGAGCCAACCAGAAGCTAAAAAATTCAACTCCTCTTCAATGGCAGGGCTAAATAAAGCTCTAACACAAGTAATCGGCCGTTGGTCCGGTGATATGGCCTCTATACTTAAGAGTGAAGCGAACTGATTATGGGGTAGGGAGCTCCTGAATATCTTTGTGCTTTCTAATTAGATATTTAGGGGTTCCTCGGCCTACAGCCTGCTTCCATATTAGCCGTAAAGGAAGCAGGCTGGTATGATCAGCATGTTTTAACTATTTCTCTCTATACTCTAAGGTGAGTTTCATAAGCTCGTCAGTTATTTGATAAAATAGCTTGTCAATTCAGATCATTATATTCTCTTGTACTTCGACAGTCCTGTTAGCCGGGATACGATAATATTCAATAGCACTGCTTGAATTCCTTACCATTGCAGCAAAGATCCGCTCTCGCCAATTTGCCATTTTGCTATAGCCACCTTTAACAGGAAATATATTGTATCGGCAGGTAAAGAAAGAAGACTTACTTGGATCTATATCCAAAAGGTGCATTTTGTTGAGTTTATTTATGGCCCCTTCGACATCTGGGCGTTCCATATATCCATAACGTAAGATTAGCCTGAAGCATCCCTCTCTGATCTTACTAATGATTGCTCGGTTCTTTGGGAGTACTTTTGGTGTATTGGCCGACGTAACGGTTAGGAAAAGGTTCTTTTCATGAAGGACACTATTATGTTTCAAATTGTATATTAGGGCATGAGGTACAAAGAGTTGATTGGTTCCCACAAATATCGCTGTTCCAGGTACTCGTAATGGGGGGTTATCAAAAAGTGAGTTTAAATAGGGTTCCAATTTATAATTCTTACCCTGCAAGTAACAATTTATTGCTTTTTTTCCATCTCTCCAAGTAATCATCAGCATCGCAATAAATGCGGCTAAACTTATAGAGAACCACCCCCGTGGCCAATCTTTGCCAGGTTTGAAGTAACAAAGGCAAAATCAATAAAAGCAAAGAATGAGCCGACAGCTAGGCAAATTAGCAGATTGTATTTGAGGTAGTGGCGATACACGATTGCTGCAATGCAGGAGGTAATCAACATTGCGCCACTCACTGACACACCATAAGCACTAGCCAGGTGGACTGAGCTTCCAAAGAGAATTGCCACTAGTATTACCGCTGTCATTAATAGGTAATTGACCCCGGGCATATAAACTTGCCCCACGAGTGCTGATGACGTGTGCCGGATGGCAAAACGGGGCATCAAGCCAAGTTGGATTCCTTGTTTTGTCAGGGAGAAGGTCCCCGAGATACAGGCCTGGGAAGCGATGCAGGTTGCTACAGTTGCAAGAATAATCATTGGGTAGAGCGACCAGTCCGGGTACATCCGGTAAAAGGGGTTGTCTACCGCAGAGGTGTCACTAATAAGTAGAGCGCCCTGTCCCATATAGTTCAACACGAGGGCGGGGAACACCAAACCTATCCAGGCAATTCTTATAGGCATGCGTCCAAAATGCCCCATGTCGGTATATAGGGCCTCTCCTCCGGTAAACACCAGTAATACTGCACCTAATATCCAGAATGAAGCCATGCCATGGTTAGTGAGGAAGCTAACAGCATGCAAGGGATTAATGGAGTGGAGAATTACAGGATTCTGGAGCACCCAGTAAAGGCCCGCGAGCAGCAAAACTAAGAACCAGATGGCGGTAATCGGGCCGAACAGTTTCCCCACGGTTTCGGTGCCGAAGCGCTGTACAAAAAACAATCCAAAGAGTATGCCGATAGAAATTGGCAGGATAAACGGTTTTAGAGTTTTGTTGACTATCTCCAGTCCTTCGACTGCGGAGAGAACGGAGATGGCTGGTGTGATAACGGCATCACCAAAAAATAGTGCCGCGCCACAGATCCCGCCGCCTATAATGAACTTTCTTAATAATTCTCGCCCTTTTGTCGCTTCTAGGGCCAGCGTCATCAGCGCCATGATCCCGCCTTCCCCTCGGTTGTCCAGGCGCATTACCAATATGACGTACTTAATAGTGACAATGAGGGTAAGTGCCCAGAAGACAGCAGACACCCCACCAATAATGGTCTCTGTGTTATGGGGAATTCCAAACCGGGGGTGGAAAATCAGTTTAAAGGCGTAGAGTGGGCTGGTACCGATATCACCAAATACAACCCCGAGAGCGGCAAGTGAGAGAACCCAGTGTTTTCTTGCGCCTTCTGAGCGAGATTCCATTTGCAACTCTTATCATCCAGTGTCATACAAAGGCAGTGATTTAATACTTATCAGGGAGTTTGCTGTCATCACTTGGATGGTGGGTATCAGCGCGCAAGAAATTAATTTTCCCTGAGACTGATCTTAGCAATACATTGCTAAGGCACCATGTGAGCTACTGTGCAGGGTGCAAACTTATGAGCCGATAAAGTGAGATGTAAGAGAGGTATCCGCGTAATTGAGCAATCGTGTCAGGCAGTTATAAAAACAGCTCTTTTGGCGGGGATCTTATTGTTAGTAAGGCGGGACTACAGGAGCCTCCCCAATGAAAGCATCGGACCTTTTTATTCGTGCCCTAGAGAAAGAGGGCGTTGAGTATATTTTCGCGATTCCTGGTGAGGAAAACCTGGATATGCTGGAATCTTTGCGGGGCTCAAAGATAAAACTAATTGTCACGCGCCATGAACAGGGTGCCGGTTTTATGGCTGCTACCTATGGTCGGCTTACGGGCAAACCAGGTGTCTGCATGTCTACTTTGGGGCCGGGGGCCACGAACCTTGTGACAGCTGCAGCCTATGCCCAGCTCGGTGGAATGCCGATGGTGATGGTCACAGGTCAAAAACCTATCAAAAGTTCTAAGCAAGGCCAGTTCCAGATTATTGATATTGTTGACATGATGCGTCCACTCACCAAGTTCACCAAGACCATTGTGGGTGGCGACTATGTGCCAGCTCATGTCCGTGAAGCCTTTCGGCAATCGGAAGAGGAGCGGCCGGGGGCAACCCACTTGGAATTTCCTGAAGATATTGCCCGTGAACACTCCACCATGCCGGTCTTGGAGCCCAGCTATAACCGCAGGCCAATTGCCGAAGAGAAGGCAGTGCGCAAAGCTGCAGAAGCGATTGAGGCATCCCGTAAACCTCTGCTGTTGGTGGGAGCAGGCGCAAACCGTAAATTAACCGCCAAAATGTTGCGCAAGTTTGTCGACAAATTGGGTATTCCGGTGGTCACAACTCAGATGGGCAAGGGAGTAATTGATGAATCGGGCCCGCACTTTATTGGCAACACCGCGCTATCGGATGGGGATTTTGTTCACCGGGCCATTGAGCAGGCCGACCTGATTATCAATGTGGGTCATGATGTTGTAGAAAAACCGCCTTTCTTTATGCGTCCCGGTGGCCCGGAAGTTGTACATATCAACTTCAATTCAGCGCAGGTGGACCCGGTCTACTTTCCGCAGATAGAGGTGGTTGGCGATATTGCCAACAGCTTGTGGCAGCTGGACCAGCACTTGGAACCCCAGGATCACTGGAGCTTTACCGATGCGCACCGTATCCGTGCCGCGCTTCAAAAGCACATCCAGGAGGGCTCAAATACCACCACTTTCCCAATTCGTCCGCAACGACTGGTAAAGGATCTCCGCGAAGTAATGCCGGAGAAGGGCATTATTGCGCTTGATAATGGCATGTTCAAAATATGGTTCGCGCGGAATTATCCTGCTTTAGCCCCGAATACCGTGCTGCTCGACAACGCACTGGCAACGATGGGGGCGGGCTTGCCTTCGGCAATGGCTGCCAAGTTGGTATGCCCAGACCGCCGTGTGGTTGCAATTTGTGGGGATGGGGGCTTTATGATGAATTCCCAGGAGATTGAAACGGCGGTTCGTTTAAAAATTGACCTCATCGTACTTATTTTACGCGATGATGCCTACGGTATGATCAAGTGGAAGCAGGCCATGATGGAGTTTGATAACTTTGGTCTGGATTTTGGTAACCCTGATTTTGTCGACTATGCAAAATCCTATGGTGCTCATGGCCACAGAATAACGGCCACGGATGAGTTTAAGCCGATGATAGAAAAATGCTGTAGGGCGGGTGGGGTCCATCTCGTGGATGTGCCAGTGGATTACAGTCACAACGACCGTATCCTGAACCATGAAATTAGGGAGTTATCGAGTAAGTTGTAGGCGCTAGCCGGCTCGGGTAAGGTGGTTGTAACAGGGCGGGCGGCTTTCTTTTAAACAAGCTCCTCGGGCCCGAGTACTTTAAAGTAGGGGCCAATATCCAGCCTTATGGAGGACATGGCAATCTTGATCATTTCTCTGCGATCTTCAAGTATGTCCTCCTTAGCTATTCCATGTAGAACCATATAATCTTCATATTTCCCGGTAATAAAGTCCTCTTTCCGTATACCTTCGTAAGCTCTACATAAAACTCCATGAAGGTTCTCTATGAATTGGCGGCGGCTCTGCATTGTTTGTCGGGGTCCATGTTCGACTTCGAGTTCATGAGCATGTTCATAGTTGATATTCACCAAGCAAAAATTTGTTTTGTTCTCTTTCCATGCTCTTGCCGCCTGGTTGAGTTCTACGATCAGGGTGAAGGGCAGGTCGGCAAACATGGGATTGTGGTCAGTGAAATCGAGAAATGCGTATCCTGCCCTAAGGTAACTGCTGGCTCTTTCAGTGAGGTCGTAACTATGAATATCACCGGTACGGATTGACTCGCTGTCGGTATCCATCTGGCAGTTGAGACACAAAAACCCTATTTCCACTTCTGAGCTGGCATGGCCGCAAGCATTGCAAATAAGTAGTGTGCCGGGTTTGTCGTAGTCACTGCCGAAGTGTAAAAGCTCCTTTCGACATTTGGGGCAAATCAGGTCTTCACCTTCCCTGAAGTCAGCTTCGCGTCCCAGGTAGGCGCAGCTGAAATGGTGCAGATAGAAGTCTTCGGTAAGGTTAGAGGATCTGCATACCGCACACTCTTCACGGACATTAAACTGGGAACCTCCACAGCCGTTACAGATATGGCGTCGATCGAAAAACTTGCCCTGTAGAAATCCTGATTCGATCAGTTTTTCACATTCCGTCACAACCGTCGGGCTGTCGAGGATAATATTAAAATCAACAGTAGCTTTGGAGTTGGGGCTATAGTGCGGCGAGAGACTTACGCCAGATACAAATAATCGCGCTAGTATTTTGTCGCTATCTTTCTGAGTGGTGTGGAAATCCAGGTGGACTTGCGCGCGCCGATAGTGAAAGTCGTCAATAACCTGGCTCACAACGGGCATATCCTGCGCACTAAGCTTTGAGCAATCCAGATCTGCCTTCTCGCCGACTGTTCCAGTGAGATCAATAACCGGGAGTAGATACAAGCCACCACGCATATGCCATATATGCGTCAGGTCATCTATTGATGCTGGCTCCTCAATTAAAATAGCGTCTTTGGATTCACCGGTATGCGATGTCACCTTAGAGTCGCCGGGCCAGCGAAAAAAGCTATATTCGTCACTTAAAAAGGAGATGCTGATTCCTCCACACCTATATAACAGCTGGCGTTTGAAAGATTAACTGAGTGTTTTAGCTTATTTCATGCCAGTTATACGTAACTGTGTAGCCTGTAGTGTATATGGCGTCCCTTTAACTGAATAGATTGTTGAGTATTTAAGAAAAGATAGGTGAAAAATTGGCAATAGGCAGGGATAGGTGCCCTACGTCCCTGGCAGGAATTAGGAATAATTGTATGACATAAAAGATAGTCGTCATCTGGGGGAGTTAATTAATAAATTTATCAATAATGACATCAATCCAGTCAATCTTTAGGGTTATGGTAACTTTCTCGTTCACCGGAAATTTTGATGGGTCAAGTAAGACTATTTTCGCTAACTGATTACGCGATGTGGGCTTGAATGTATTTTGGAACTCCTGGGGTAGTGCGGCTGAGAGGGGGATCATTTCTACAAGTACCCCTTTGTCTTTAAAGCGTCCACCAGTAACCAACACCTCCATTCCAGGCTTGATCACGAATTGATATTGATTGGGAAGATAAGCGAGGACATAGGCCTCCCCGGTGTAGATAGCCATTAGTGGCTCTCCGGCATCATAAACATTGCCTACATGGGGAACCGATGCGCCCACCAGCCCAGAGGTAGGGCTTTGAATAATACCGTTGTTGTAATGTTCTTCCAGTTTTCTTAATGCTTGTTCTGAGCGGTAGAGCGCCTCGTCTACAGACCTGCGCTTTCCTTCTAATGTGGCGCTTTCTACTTGAAGTTTTACAAGGGTTTCACTTGCTTCAAAACTATCTTTCAGTACATCTTGATAGCCGACCTCGCTGACAACGCCTTTATCCGCAAGCTTATTAATTCTATCTACGATTCTTCCAATTTGCTCCTTTCGTTCTTGTGCTGGTAGTAATAATTTTTTGGCTGTTTCGGCTATTAAAGTAAATTCTGCGGAGATTTGCATCAAGTTGGCTTGTCGGTTGGATAGGTCCGCTATACGCTCCAACAACTCCATAGATTCGATCTTTAGTAGTAGTTCGCCCTCCTTTACCATTTGTCCTTCATCAACAGAAACCTCTACCACTTTTACTAGATATCCCATTTCAATGACGCTTTGATCGCGTAGTACCAACCCATCGCTTCGCAGTAAAAACCAGTCACCCCATATATAGCGAATAACGCCAATACCAAATAGGATTAACATAACCAGATATATTCTACGGCTCGCTGAACCCCGTGTTTTGCGTTGCTCGCTTTCGAAGCTATCGGGGCGTAATCGTTTTCGCAGAGCCTTCATTCAAGCTACTCGCGAACACGATGGACTTTTAATGGTGCGAAAGAATCCTTGTAAGACGTTCTAAAAACCCACTCCTGCACATAAGCGTAGAGTCGCACTACTCGCATAAAATTCACATAAAATATGCTGTAAGCTGGAATATAAGGCCAAAGGGGAAGTGATTTAACTTTTGGAGTCGCATAAGAGGCTAAAGCAAAGGTAATAGTATCGAGTGCAATCAGTACGACTTGGGCACCGGCCAAGATAAACCAGGAGTTATCACCGTAGCGCACGAATAGCCAGACTAAATAGACTGGTAAAGCTATTGCGGCAATAACATTGAAAACCAGGAATTCATACTGGTGGAAGAATTCTTTTAGTTGCATTCCTTGGCGGAACGGATTAATAAAATGCAGGTACTTGCGGTAGCGAAGACGAATAGCATCTCGCTCCCACCTAAAGCGCTGGCGCATCAGAACGGTAATACTGGTGGGAACATCGGTATAACAAATCGCTTCAGGGGCAAATTCAACTCTCCAGCCATAATCTCGCAAGCGAAAGGTGATATCTAAGTCTTCTCCTCCGCCGGCATCGAAGCCGCCAATTTGATTCATTGCGGATACCCTAAAAGCACTGAAGGCTCCGGAGGCGCAACACATCTGGTCGAGCATCGCTAAGGAGTGCCGCCCTAAACAGATACTGATTACATATTCGATAGCTTGAAATGAGCTGAGTATATTGGCTGTTGAGTTTCGGACGATCACATTGCCCGAAACCACTCCAACCTTGGGATCGGCAAAGCCTTGCATTACATATTTCATGGCGTGGCGATCGAAGGTGCAGTCGCAATCAATTGAGGCGATAAAGTCGCCTGTTGAAAATCTCTGTCCTAAATTAAGGGCTGAGGCCTTGCCTCCACGCAGTTCTGTTGCATGAGCGCCATCCAAGCGGCCCTTGTTTTGCAGGTAGTGAATATCGTCTCGGGTTTTATCTGTGGAGCCATCGCTGATTGCAATTACTTCATAGGGGATATAGCTTTGTTCCTGTAAGCGCTCGCCGCACTTTTCAATAGAGTTTTCTTCGTTGTGACCGGCGATGACTGCAGTGAGTCTGCCCAGGGATTCAATGTCCTCCTCGTACTCTGGTTTTGTGGCGAAAAAGAATACCGAGGTAAAAAACGACATTAAATATCTAGGGAATTCCAATACCACCACGATCCAAAACATCGTAAAGAGGGTGGCGTAGCTCTGAGTGGCAAAGAAAGTAATTCCATCATCGATCATTTCCCACATTTAGGTCTGCTCCTGAATAAGCGAATACAGACCCCGGCTATTGCTGTTACCTATCTGTGATGTGGTAGTGATCTTATTAGGAGAACAGCGAGTGTCTCGCGGTACCTCGCTTGGGTGGACTAGGGGGCGAGCATGGAAGGTTGGTCTTACGCTTGGCTTCCATTCACTGGTAAGGGATATCAGCTCACTGCTTATAAAGGCTAAGCCCAATTTTGATACCCCCTGACTTTGGCCCTTTATGCTATAGAGCCTGTAAAAGAGACCTTGGCTCAACCAGAGGGGCAGCCATAAGTCTCCCTAGAAGGAAATGCTATCTCTGAGACTGTCAGTATAGTCCACGGTGGTTTGAGGTGTCGGGCAATGCTGAACCCCAGAGCCAGCAGGGGCTCTGGGTTGATTTATTCGCTGCTATTAGGAAGGGGGAATTCGGAGGTGGCGGTTCAGCCTTTATCGAACCTCAAGGTCCAGGTTGTATTGAGCAACCACACGACCTATGTAGCCCAGTTTTAGAAACGTCGCACTAATCACCATAAAGATATGTCCGGCGACCTGCGTGGGAATTGAAAACAGGTGAGACAGGGGATAGCAAATAACAATCGTAAGAATAAGCAGGGGAACTGACAGAAGCAGCGTAAAGTTACCGGCTTTTAGTAGTAGCTTGAAACGCTCACGCAGTAAGGGGTTTTCCGTATTCAGCATATCGGCCTCAGGTTCAAACGGCGTCAATCTATCTTTAGCAACTGCTATGCCAAATATAAATACCAATAAAAACAATGAGTTATGGTTTATTTTTGGTGTTTGTGTGTCAAATTGACCTTTATGGTTGCTGTGTCATAATGACTCTTAAAGGTCTTTTGGACTGACTTGGCTATGGTAGATACCAACGCAACCTTACTGCTCGAAGTGGCTCTGGACCTGGCTAATAGCCTTAACAACAGCGATCGTTTTGAGCGTCTGCTCTCTACTATCCGCAAAGCGATCAAGTGCGATGCTGTTGCCTTGCTTGGGCTCAATGGCGATACACTCACCCCCCTCGCAGTCCAAGGGCTTGCCCGACGGACCCTAGGGCGGCGATTCCTGATTGATGAGCATCCACGGCTAGCGCAAATCTGCGCCTCGGAACACCCGGTCCGCTTCCCCTCTGACTGTCAGCTACCAGATCCCTTCGATGGTTTGCTGTTGGATAGGGAGGGAGATCTTCCCGTGCACTCTTGTATGGGCTTGCCTCTCTATTCAGATAACCACCTGATTGGTCTGGTGACAGTGGATAGCATGACAGCAGATGCCTATGCCCGAATCAGTGATCGAACCCTTGAACTGATAGCCGCGCTGTCTGCGGCCACTTTACGCACAGCTTTAGAGCTAAAGGCCCTGTCACACTCCGCTGAGCATGCTGAGCAATTGGTGAAAGACCTAACCCAGCAGGCACTGGAGCGGGATGGAGGTGAATTAATTGGTGAGAGCGCGGAAATGCAGTCCCTGCGCAGTGAGATAGAGCTGGTGGCTGGGTCGGATTACAACGTGCTGATTCTCGGTGAAACAGGGGTGGGGAAAGAGCTGGTGGCCCGTACCGTCCACAGGTTGTCGACTCGCAAGGAGAAGTCCTTAGTCTATTTGAACTGCGCTTCCCTGACTGAAACCCTGGCGGAAGCTGAACTTTTTGGCCATTCAAAAGGGGCCTTCACCGGCGCAGATCGCGAGAGGCCCGGCAAATTTTTACTGGCGAACGGCGGCACTATTTTCCTGGATGAGGTTGGCGAGTTACCGCTTGTGGTGCAGAGCAAATTGTTGCGTGTATTGCAAAGTGGTGAGATTCAACCGGTAGGTAAGGATACGGTACAGCATGTAGATGTTCGTATTGTAGCGGCGACTAATAGGGATTTACGCAAAGGGATTGAAAACGGTACTTTCCGAGCTGATCTCTACCACCGCCTCTCTGTATATCCCCTTGAAGTCCCACCGCTATGTCGGAGGGGTAATGATGTCCTGCTGTTGGCAGACTACTTCTTGGAGCGCTCCCGCAGGAAGCTGGGTTTTCGTCAGTTGCGTCTCAGTACAGAGGCCACCAATAAGCTACAGCGATACGCTTGGCCGGGTAATGTTCGCGAGTTGGAACATATTATCAGCCGCGCAGCCCTTAGGGCCCGCAAAGGTAGCTCTCCAGAAGCTATTGTTGCCATTACTGCAGCACAAATTGAAATTCCCGATGATCTGGTTATTCAGAAGGCTCCGCAGAAACCGGTAGAGTCGCTGTCTGAGGCTATTGATTTAAGGGTGGAAACGGAAAACTATCAGCGCGAACTTATTGGGCGTGCCCTGGCTGAGACCGATGGGAACTGGAGTAAAGCGGCCAAATTACTATCCGTAGACCGAGGGAACTTGGTGCGTCTCGCTAAAAGGTTGGGTGTTTACATCAAGAAAGAGGTTGTTCGAGGTAAGTAATCTATTTGAAGCAAGGAGTTGCAATGTTGATTAGCGATAAAGGATTACGATTTTCGCTGGTTGTAGGGGTAATTTCCCTGGCTATCGGCTTACTGGCATTTGCGTATAACTGGAAAATAATTGGTGGGGGTTGGCCATATTTCGGTACATTTTTATTTCCAGGCAACCTTGTACTGTCATTCTTCTCTGAAGAAATAGATTTCTGGCCAAAGTTTGCACTTCAGATGAGTGGCCAGTTTCTGGTTCCCTTTTTGCTGGCACGTAGCCTTATTAGTTTTAGACGCTGGTGGAAGTGATAAGGGGTATTACGATTTGCATGTGATATTACTCCAAGTATTTGATAGAAGGCTAGAGCTGTAAATAGTTATACTTGCGATCTTGTATAAAAATAATTAAATCGCTAGCCACAATAAATATGCAAAAAATGTTTCTTGGCTATCAGGTTGATTCTCGGCAATATTATAAATGACTTTGGTTCTAATGTTATTGAACTCTTCTGGAGTTGCTTCATATTTAAAGTGTTTTGCTGTCTGGATAGCAGATTCTTCAAAGAAACCCGAGGGCTTACTTTTAATAACTCGGGGGTCTATCGGATCGCCGTTTTTATTAATGTCATACTCAACAATTACGTAGCCTTCCATCTGCTTTTCCAGCGCTTCTTGCGGGTATATTGGCAGTGATTTGTAAACAGGAACAGGCCCGCCTTTCTCTCTTGCCATTTCCCTGTCTTCAATGCTGGATTTATAAAAGTCAATGTACTGGGGGCATTCGTCGTAAGAGCTGCAATTTTTGCTTGTTGGAGAGTCAGTGCAACTGCAAAGAAGAAAAATAATAGATATCAGGGCTAATTTGTTCAAAACTTTTAATCTTCTTTGCACTTATTGAAATGGCAAGTGTAACACCCTATAGATTTTCTCTGTAGCTGTTAAATAGCAAGTAATCTATCCGGTATCTAGCGGAGTTAACGGAAAGACTGTATTGCTGAATTAGTACCGTTAACTAGAAAAGCCGTATATCAAACCGGCTCATTTCCTCATCACTCTCAACCCATTAAAAACCACGAGCAGGCTGGTCCCCATATCGGCAAAAACAGCCATCCACATGGTTGCCTCTCCGGCAAAAGCAAGCACCAGAAAGACCGCTTTAATGCCCAGCGCCAAGATAATGTTCTGCCAAAGAATATGGGCCGTTGAACGAGATAGTTGGATAAAGGTGGCGATCTTGCCCAGATTGTCGTCCATCAGGGCCACGTCAGCGGTTTCTATCGCTGTGTCGGTTCCCGTTGCTCCCATCGCAAACCCAATATCAGCACGTGCCAAGGCGGGGGCATCGTTAATGCCATCGCCAACCATGCCAACCTGGCCTTTTCCAGATAGAGCCTCCACCTCTCTGAGCTTGTCTTCCGGCAGTAGGTTGCCTTCAGCCCGATCGATGCCGACTTGTTTGGCAATCGCATCTGCAGTGTGCTGGTTGTCCCCGGAAAGCATCAGTGTTTTCACGCCCAGCTTGTGAAGGCTCTCAATGGCGTGTTGGCTCGATTCCTTCACGGTATCGGCGACAGCAAATATCGCCAGAACGGAGTTCTCCCGGGTCAGCATCACAACAGTTTTCCCTTCTTCCTCAAGGGTTCCCAATTGGCGCTCCAGCTCGGCGGAGCAAATGCCCAATTCTTCAATAAGCCGGTGGTTACCCAGGTAGCACTGATCTCCCTGAATTCTGCCCCTGACGCCGCGCCCGGCCAGGGCTTCAAAAGTATCCACTTCTTGTAGGCGTTCGTGGGGAATCTGAGCAAACTCAAGTACGGCCCTGGATACCGGATGATCGGAACGTTCGGCTAGGCTCGCCGCCAGGGTTTGTACCTCTTCCGCGGGCATTGGCGCTAACACTTTAAAATCCGTGACGGTTGGCAGGCCATGGGTGATGGTTCCAGTTTTATCCAATGCCAACCAGCGAATGTGGCGCCCCTGCTCAAGGTAGGCCCCGCCTTTAACAAGGATTCCGTGGCGGGTGGCCGATGCCAAGCCGCTTACGATGGTGACAGGAGTTGCAATCACCAGTGCGCAGGGGCAGGCGATTACCAGTAACACGAGTGCGCGATAGATCCATTCCATCCAGCTGACGGCAAAAAGCAGCGGCGGTATTACCGCAGTAGCCAGTGCCACTGCAAATACTAGGGGCGTATACCAGTGGGCGAATTGGTCGACAAAGCGCTGGGTTGGCGCGCGACTACCTTGTGCGGCTTCCACCGCATGAATAATTCGGGCGAGCAGGTTATCGTTGGCAGCAGCCGTAGATTGGTATTCGAGTGCCCCGGATTCGTTGATACTGCCGGCGAAAAGTTCATCTCCAGGGCCTTTGTCTACCGGAAGGCTCTCCCCGGTAATTGGGGCCTGGTTTACAGCTGAATTGCCGCGTATTACCTCCCCATCTAGAGCGATACGTTCGCCGGGGCGCACCCGGATGGTTGTGCCAACCGGAACAGTCTTGGCTGACATGGAAACCCACTCGCCATCTGGCCCCTGTACAGTGGCGGTTTCCGGGGCCAGGTCCATTAACTCCCGAATCGCATTGCGGGCACGATCCAGGGATTTGGCTTCAATTAATTCTGCCAGGGTGAATAACACCATCACCATTGCTGCCTCGGGCCAGTGACCGATAAGCAGGGCGCCGGTGACCGCGATGGACATCAGCGCGTTCATATTCAGGTTGCGATTGCTGAGCGCGATCCAGCCCTTTTTGTAGGTCGTGAGTCCGCCGCCAGCGATAGCGGCCAGGGCCAGTATCATTACCAGCCAATTGTTCCCCCCTGTAACCAGAATACGACCTCGGAGGCAATCGCCGCCAAACCGGCAGCGCCCAATAACCACCAGTTTGCATGGGTGGTAGGTGGCGCGGAATCGATGTCATCTTCCGTGGCCAGGCGTGCGTCCAGGTCAAGAGGGGTTAGGGTGTTGAGGATCTTGCTCTCCATACCTGGCGCGTGGCGCACCTGTAGGATTCGCTGCACCAGATTAAAGTCCAGCTGGTAAATGCCCTGCATGCCGGAGAGCTTGGCGCGTATCAACCCCTCTTCAGTGGGGCAGTCCATCTTGCTGATGGAGAACAGGGACAGGTCACCTTTGTCGCTATTGTTATTGGTGTTTTGAATTGGCGTCATGGTTGTGGCTTGGGTTGCCCCGCTGCAGCCACAGCTGGAATCGCGCTTGACCATTATTCACTCTCGGATAGATCAGTCAGTGAGCCAGTATTACAATCCCTCTAGTAACTATAGAGTCAAGAGGGAGTGGCATGGCTTACAAGATTGGTGAAGCTGCCAGGAGAGTAGGCTGCAAAGTGGAAACGGTTCGTTACTACGAGCAGGCAGGGCTACTGCCAGAGCCCGCTCGCTCAGAGGGTAATTTCCGGCTTTACTCAGAGTCTCACCTGGAACAACTGCGTTTTATTCGCCACTGTCGTTCTCTGGATATCCCCCTCGAGGATATTCGCAACCTGTTGAGATTAAAAGAGGCTCCATCGCAAAGCTGCACTGATATTGATAGCGTGGTTGATGATCAAATTCAACGAGTCGAAAAACAACTGGAATCGCTCAAGCAGTTACGAAAAAGCTTGGTAGATTTACGCAATCGATGTGAGGGTGGCCAGGCAATTAATGCCTGTGACATTATGCGGGAGCTGACAGATTGTAGCTGTCATGGCCATCCGGCAAATAATAATGAGTGTTAGTCGTAAATTTTGGGCCTTGTTTTGAGTAAGTGGCGTATAGCTTTTATCGTATTATTTTGTATTGGTTTGTTGTTGGCCGTATGGGCATTTATCATTGAGCCAGCAAGTTTCCGAATTAATGAAGATGATATTGTCGTAGATGCCTGGCCAAAGGAATGTAACGGGCTAAGGGTCGCGATACTTGCTGACCTGCATGTAGGTTCCCCTTACAAGGGGCGGAAGAGCTTACAAAACCTGGTTGAGGCTGTTAATAAAAGCCAACCCGACCTTATTCTCCTACCCGGTGACTTTGTTATTCAGGGGGTTGTTGGAGGTAAATTCGTTCCGCCGGAGGATGCAGCGGGAATTCTTAAAGAACTCAAGGCCCCGATGGGGGTGTTTGCCGTATTGGGAAATCATGATTGGTGGCTTGATGCAGCGCGGGTTGAGCAATCCCTTGAAAGCCAGGGAATTTCAGTGCTTGAGGATAAGTCAGTAAGTCTGGTTAGTAGCGAATGTAAATTACGACTAGTGGGAATCAGTGATTTTTGGGAGGGGCCTCACGATGTTAAAAAAGCAATGCAGGGGATAGATGAAGGTGAGACGGTATTGGCCTTCACTCATAATCCGGATATTTTCCCCGAACTGCCTGCGGAGCTGTCATTAACTATCGCCGGGCATACTCACGGGGGCCAGGTCTACTTGCCGTTTATTGGGCGGCCCATAGTACCTTCAAGTTACGGGCAGCGTTTTGCTATTGGGCATATTGTTGAAGGTGATAAACACCTCTATGTAAGCCCTGGGGTAGGGACCAGTATTTTGCCAGTACGTTTCCTGGTGCCACCAGAAGTAACTGTATTATCCATATTTGGTCCTTGAGGTTTGATCTCTCAATGATGGATTTGGGTAGGTGGTTTGGTAGGAATGGAGCGGGGACCTTCACATATAATTCCAGCCCAGATAAGAAATAACGGGTTGATACGATGATAACAGTCAAACGAAAAGTACTGTTCGGGGATTGTGATCCCGAGGGAATCGTATACACCCCAAGATTCTCATCGTTTGCACTTGAGGCAACCCATGATGCAATGGCTGTTCTGCTTGAAGGGCCTGCTATCGCCAGAATGAAACAACTGGGTTTTCTTACACCTGTAAGAGCTTTTAACCTGGAGTTTCTATCCCCTGTAACCTGGGATCAAGAATTAAGTATCCATGTTTCTGTTGCGGATATTGGTAATCACTCTTTTACGTTTCAAACGAAAGGCTTTTTGGATAATGGGATACTAGCGTTCACCGCTAATATTACCTATGTCACTCTGTCATCCCCTGAAAAGGAGAAGACCCCATTGCCTGGCTATCTTAGAGAAGCCCTGCTGCGCGTCAGTTAGCTGCTAATTCATCGGCAAGTTATTAGAGTAGGGTGCTTCCTAATTATCTTTTTGAAAGACCGTTGTCGGAATTCCCTTAGCACCAGCGTAAAAAATGATGAGTGTCGCAGGCTTGTCGCCTTCATTGCGCCCAAAATGCCACATATCGGTGACTTCAACGTAGGCTTTCCCCTCATCCAAAGTTAGGCTTTTATCCTGGTCAACGAGGGTAACTTTTAAAGTGCCTTCGGCAACATAGACGCTATTAGGTACGGGGTGTTTGTGCACTGGTAGCCGTGCGCCTGGCTCGATTGTCACACGCACCACAGAGAGCTCTGGCTGCCCCTCTGGATATTGGGGTAGGGTATCTCCGGCCCAATCCTTGGTCGATTCTACCAGTGTGTCAAATTTTACCCCCTGCATATTTTCCTGTAGATAACCCACCAAGGGGAGCAGTAGCAATAATACTAGGGCAGCCATAGGCTTCCAGGTGTTCATGGGCTGATTCCTTATCGCTCTAAGTAAGCAGCCGTCGCCATACCGCCGGCAGTGCAGACACCAATAATTGCCCGATGGGCGTCGCGCCGGCCCAGTTCTAACAGGGTTGAACCCAGATAGCGGATGCCCGACATACCGTAGGGGTGGCCGAGCGCAATAGCACCGCCATTAACATTGGTAATGTCCCAAGGGGTTTTGAGTTCAGCCTGGTTGTATAGGGTGGTTACGGCAAAAGCCTCATGTAGCTCCCAAAGGTCAATCATATCCTGGGTGAGTTGGTGGCGCTTCATAAGGCGACTGACCGCTGGCGCTACCGCAATACTCATCTCTTTTGGCGCTACCGCTCCCAGCTGCATACCGCGAAACAGCCCCAGAATAGGCAGGTTTCTCTGCGCTGCCAGTTCAGCATCCATCATGACGACCGCTGCGGCCCCATCGGATAACTGGGACGCATTACCGGGAGTTATCGTCCCTCCTGTGTTCACCGGTTCCAGCGCAGACAGGGCTTCCATGGTTGTGCCGGGGCGGGGGCCTTCATCTTCTGACAAGGTGACTTTCAGGCGATTGGTTTCGCCACTCTCCTTATCTTTCACTGCCATTACCGTATCAAACGGCGTGATTTCCTCGGCAAACTTTCCGGCCTTTTGAGCTTCGGCAACACGCTTTTGTGATTCAACCACATAGCGATCCTGATCTTCGCGACTGATGTTGTATTGATCGGCGACATAGTCGGCCGTTTGGATCATGGTCCACCAAACTGCCGGCACTTTCTTTTGTAAGGGCTCATAGACAAAATGGTTCAGGTTCAAGTTGAACTGCACCAGGCTGATACTCTCGACGCCACCGGCCACCCCAATTTGCATTTCGCCTGCGGCAATACGGTTGGCCACAATAGAAGCCGCATTGAGGCCAGAGCCGCAGTAGCGATTTATAGTAAAACCCGGCACTTGAGACCCAAAGCCGGCAAATAGTGCCGCGTTGCGCGCGACATTGTGCCCAGTAGCCCCCTCGGGTAAGCCGCACCCCAACACAACGTCTTCCACTTCCTGTGGCGTTAAACCCGCCTTATAAACCACCTCCCTCAGGACATGGGCAGCCATAGAAATACCGTGAGTTTCATTCAGCGCACCCCGCCTGGCTTTGGCGATGGCAGTTCGGCAATAGGCAACAACGGCGACATCTCTCATGGGTGTAGCTCACACGATCGGGGAGGGGATGTGTTTACATTAGATCAGATAGAGGGGCTTGCAGGAGGGAGGTGAGTTTGGAGCTGCTTTCAAGCGTAACCGCTCCAAAGGGAGGGGTTGTTTTGGGCTAGATTCTCCTCAATTTTGGCAGCTAACACGTTGAGGGAGCCTGTAGTACCCATGATAATCTGCCATTCACAAAATAATGGTATGGCATCACAGTATTCTTCATGCGGAAACTTCCCTCGACTAACTTGCTGGTAACCTTTGATGCGGCTGCTCGGCACTTAAGCTTCAAGGACGCTGCACAAGAGCTTCATGTAACACCTTCCGCTGTTGGGCACCAGATACGAACGCTGGAGGCGGAGTTGCAAACCAAGCTATTTATTCGTTTCAATCGAACTATTGAACTTACGGGTGTTGGTAGGGAATACCATCTGAAAATTGCCAAGGCACTGGAAGTGATTCGACGGGCAACTTTGGATTTACTTGCGCGGGATCAAAATAAAACACTTACCATCCACAGTATTCCATTTCTGACCAATACAGTACTCGCCCCAAATATCAAATCCTTTAAAGCGCTATACCCCACAGTGTGTATTAGTATCGAGTCTCAAATCGCCCGCGCTAGCATAGACCCTGGCGAGCTGCAGGTTGCTATACGTTATGACAAGGAGTCGAATGATGATTTGTGTTACCGGGAGATCTCAAGGGTGCGAATTTCACCGGTTTGCGCGCCGGGTTACTTGAAGAACGATCGAGCAAATCAGATCCAATTGTCTACAGATAAGCTGGGTTGGCAAAGATGGTCGGCAGATTGGGGCTTATCAGTTGAATTCAATGAGACGCTGACTTGTGATGGCTTACAACCCGTACTCGAGATGGCCGAGCAAGGGTTGGGAGTCGCAATGGGATACTTTCCCGCACTAACGCCTAAAGTCAGATCTGGAGAGCTTGAACTACTCTACCCTGAAAAATTCAGTGAGCTGGCTCCTTTGTATCTTGCCTTTAGCAAGTCATCGGAGGGTAACGAAATTATTGAAGGATTTGTTCGCTGGTTTATAGAAGTTGTCCATTCCCTAGAAGGTTAATCACCTAGCTTTATTTTCCCAGACAAGATTTTCTTGCCTGAGCCTAAGGAAAAACCCATTTGTCGCAGTGTTGTCACTTCCCTAGGATTATCTGATTGAGTATCTAAAGTAATCAGGTGGCCAGAGTATGATATCGGCAGTTATAGATGGCTTTGTGCCGAGTTTGCTTAAAAGTCAAACCCTTAAAGGGTACGCAGCTCACTCAAGAGATGGTATTCAGTTTATGGATTTGGGCTCTTGTGTGATTCGCTATCGAAAAATAGGGCGAGGCAGCCGTGTAATTGTATTTGAAGCAGATCCGCCAGTTGTTATTGAGCATTATGACTATCTTGCAGGCCAAGTTCCGAGTGATTTCACCGTTGTAATATTTGAACCACCTGGCTTTGGTTTTTCCATTCCTTCAACGAGTCTTGATTATAACTTTGCATCTTTGGTTAGTCTTACCGAGGTGTTTTTACAAAACCTTGCCCTTGGATGTGTGACGCTTGTTGCTCCATGCGTACTCGGCTTTGGAGCAATTGCACTTGCGTACAAGCGTCCAGATTTGCTTGACCACATAGTGCTATCTCAAGTACCGAGCTGGGGAGAAATGTTGAGATGGAAGGAGGGAAGAGATCCACGAGGATTGCTGAGTAAGCCAATTTTAAGTCAGTTGTTGCTAAAAGCTCTGAAACGTAAGCGAACACTTGCCTGGTTTGAAGCTGCGCTAGGGAGGAGTGAGCTGATCACACCGTTTAATGAATTGGCCCAACAAGCCTACCAACATGGAGCAACTTTTAATCTGGCGTCAGCTTTTCAACGATTATTAGTCGGCGAATCTCCTTTGCAGGGTACTCTTTTCTCCAAACCCTTAACAGTGAGAGCCTTATTTCTTTGGGGGGAGCGGGACCTTTCTCATAAATGTACTTGTAAGCATTCAAGTTTGAATATGATCCCGGAGGCCTCTCTACTATGCATAGCAGAAGCTGGACATTTCCCTGAGCTGGAGGCTCCGGATGTGGTGCTGGGTCCTCTCATAAATTTTGTATTAGACCAAGACATGGAGGTCTCAAGTAATGGCTGAAGAATGTCGGATAGTAACTCAGGATGGCCTATCTCTCGGGGCAACGCTATTTTCACCAAAAGGTCCGCCTAAAGCGGGGGTAATCATAAATTCGGCTACTGCGGTCAAGCAGGGCTATTATGCTGAATTTGCAAAATTCCTGGCTAAGAATGGCTACTTGGTAGTGACCTATGACTATCGAGGTATAGGTAAGTCTGCGGTTGCCAATCAACGAGACTCCCGACTGTCTATGAGCGCGTGGGGAGAGTACGATTTGGCCACTGTTATCGATTGGTCTACTGGCCAATACAAATCGCTAACCTGGCATTGTGTGGGGCATAGTGTAGGGGGCCAAATTATTGGCTTCGCAGATAACAATACCCAACTTGCTAGTGTCTACTGTGTATCCTCCCAAAGCGGGTATTGGGGCCACTGGGGATTGCGTCAGAGGCCCAAAATATTGTTTGCTTGGTTCGCTATGATACCGCTCTTATCAAATATTTTGGGGCAGGTTCCAGGCCTTTTCCTCGGAGGTGAAAGTTTACCCGCAGGTGTTGCCCGGCAGTGGGCCTACTGGGGGCGCCATAAAGATTATATTGTTGACCAGAGAGGTAGCCCCGTACGAGATGGCTTCTCCCGTCTAGAGTGCAATATGAAGTTTCTATACATAGATGATGATATAGATTTTGCTCCACTGCAGGCTGTGAAGGCTCTTAAGGCGTTCTATTGTAATGCAAATACCGAAATAAAGATTGTGAATGCTAAAGCCGTGGATACAAAGCCAATAGGTCATTTTGGTTTCTTCAAGACGCGCTACGAAGATAGTTTGTGGAGGGATGCTTTAGGTTGGTTGAATACTGCGGCTTGAGCATCTAAGGGGACCATTTCTATTTTGATTTAGAAGTCGTCCCACTCGTCATGCTATTTACTCTTCTATATCAGGTCCTGCTGGTTAGTCTTGGGTGTTCTTCTTAGAGTGGGTTTTGATGACTGAATAACCTAAATTTGCGAAGAAAAATACAGTGCGTGCGGGATAATATAGGCTTAGATGCTGGCTGAAAGCTTATAATCACCTATTCACAGCGCATTTTGAGCCCACTGTATTCTCCTGTCCTTTACAGTTACGAAAGAGTTACCGTTAATGGTCGTCAAGAATCTAAAGAAAGTTATTGCCTTGCTTTTGACTGCGCTCCATTGTGGTCAGCCCTCAAGCGGTATGACTTACCGTGATAGGTCATTTATAGTTGAGAGCAGTAAAGTAAATGAAACATCAGAATACTTAATGGAAGTAGGTCTTTCCAATAGTGTATTGCCTAGACCAACTGACTGGTGGTCAGGTGAAAATACATGTAATTACCATGGGGTTAATGCGGGCAGATGTGCACCAGAAGGAATCTCCCAGTGGATTCTTACTATGAACGATACGAATAGGGCTAATGAAAGTAGCTCTAGTGTTGCGGTACATGGTAATTCAAAAATAAAAAACTACAGGCTTTTTGAACTTCATTCAAAATACAAGGGTGAAGATGTAAGGTGTCTTAAAAAATTTAAATATATGTGTCCTGCATATGTTATTTATTACACAGATGCCCAGCGAGAGGGGACGAAACTATCGGTGATGGACGGGAAGATTTATGACTCTACTGGTGAGCTTTTTGATACTAGGCGTGCACAACAGGCAGAAGACTATAATGGTAGAGCTGCTATCTATGTTATGGATAAAAATGGGAATATATATTCAAGTTACTTTTATCCAAAGCCAGTCTTTGCTCATTCGACGTTTCTGGCAGGAGGCAGTGTTGCAGCTGCGGGTGAGATTGTTGCGGAGGGTGGAAAGATAGTTTTTGTTAACACCTGTTCTGGCCATTATCGGCCCACTCCAGTTGCCATTGATCAACTTCGAGCTCAGTTATTGCTATTAGGTTATAGGGGGCCGAGCTTTACTACTTCCACTGATTGTAAATGGCAAAGACAGTTATCTATTGATTAAGCTAATCCAAAAACAATTTTTAAATTGCACTTGAATTAGGTCAAACATTAAATCAAAGAATGTAATCATTCTAGGTTTGAGAGAAGTTTCTTCGGTCATTATCTGCGAGTGAGCTAGCTAGTGACTACTCCAGCCTGCCTGACTGCATACAACAGTCATAGCATTACCCATCAAGCATTAATTTTCATTAGGTGGCAAGACGTTTTGTAAGTTGTGTCTTAACAAAAATCTTATCCCTGTAGAGGGGTTGCAGGAATTTATCGATGATTTCAATAGGTTTGTCTTTGGCAGGGTATTTACAAACTCTCAATGCTCCTCTGGACTTACATATTTATTTGTTAAATTCCAGCAGTTCAGTTAAAACTCAAAAAGTTCAATCTGGTAGTATTGGCAGGTCGGTTGGTGAGGTTTTGTTCACTGCAAGGCCAATTATTTTTATTAACTAATAGAATCGATTATAGTCCTAAGGTATATTCCGCCCACTCAAAATTATGTGGATGGAAGGGTAGAAGGGATGAGCATTTTACGGGCAGTAACCATTCTTTGGCTCATGATGGTTTCAGTATATGCACATTCAGCTTCGACAGTTAGGATTTCATCCAGCACATCGACTGGAAGCTTTACGCTTAGCTGGGATGCTCATCCCAATGCGGATTTTTTATACAAGATTGTTGAAAGTTACAATGGCTCTGATACTACATATACAGTAAACACGAGTACTCGCTCCAAAAGTTTCACTAAAAATGAAAATGGCACTTATACATATCAAGTATATGCCAGGGGCGAATACTATAACCCTCTTTTAGGTGAGCATTTTCCGAAAGATTACTCTGCTGGAAATCCCGTTTCTGTAGTTGTTACCATACCAAAGCCGGGGACTCCCGGATCAATTAGCGTCCCTTCCTCAACTGACACAGATGGTTCATATAGCGTTAGCTGGACTTCGTCGAGTGGAATTGTTGACTATTATCAGTACCGACAGTCAAAAAATAGCAGTTGGGGCAGTTGGGTTGGAATGGGCTCAAGTAGATCCAAATCCTTTAGTGGTATGGATGATGGGACTTATAAATATCAGGCTAGAGGTTGTAACGAGTCCGGGTGTGGCAGCAGCAAAACCAGTAGTTCTTTTTCTGTACTAAAAAAGCCCGGTACCCCCAGCTCTATAAGTGTTCCCAGTGGGTATAACACTTCAGGGTCTTACAATGTTACATGGGGAACAAGCTCGGGAACTGTTGAATATTACCAATATCGACAACAGAAAGGGGAGTTGGGGAAGCTGGTCTAGTAATGGCACCAGTCGCACCAAATCTTTTTCTGGGCAGGCCGAAGAACAATACAAATATCAGGTGAGAGCCTGTAATGCCACAGGCTGTAGTAACACCAGAACCAGTGGATCTTTTTCTGTACTCTATCTGCCCAGCGCAGTTAGCGGGCTCTCTCCCTCCACGACACAAGTGACTTCCAGTGTGACCCTAAGCTGGAACCCACCTGCTAGTGGATCTTTTGATGAATATAAAATTGAACAAAAATTTAACAGTGGCTCATGGTCTGAGGCAGAGAGGGTAGGTTCTGGAACCACGCAAGAAACACTGGACACTGATTTCTCGGGTAGTCTTTCCTATCGAGTATCAGCCTGTAACGCTGCAGGTTGCGGCAGTGTTTCAAATACAATCACAGTAGAAGCAAAGTATATTATGGTTAACCCTTCGTCATCGGAGGGAAATTATACTGTCAGCTGGGCAGTCCACCCGAATGTTAAGTTTAGCTACAAAGTTATTGAAACATTCAATAATGTAGAAACTGAATATTCGGAGGATACAATTGTTCTCTCAAAAACCTTTAGTAAAACTAGAAATGGTACTTACGACTATCAAGTATATGCCATAGGTGAAACCTATGATTCGTCACTTGCTGAATTTGTCAGAAAGGAATATTCACTGGGCTACCCGGTATCAGTAACGGTTACCGTTCCTTTACCTGGGGCTCCAAGCTCGATTACGGTGCCGTCTTCAACTGATACTGATGGTGCATTCAGTATTAGCTGGGGATCAGCCAGCGGCATCGTGAACCACTATCAATATCGCCAATCACATAATGGCACCTGGGGTAACTGGGTTGATGTAGGTACAGGTAGATCTAACTCATTCACGGGAATTGGAGACGGTACATATATATACCAGGTTCGGGCTTGTAATGACTCTGGGTGTAGTGGCAGTAAAACCAGTAGTTCCTTTAATGTGCTGAAAATACCGGGAGTGACTGACTCGATTAGTGTGCCAAGTTCATACAACACCAGTGGCTCTTACACTATTGAGTGGGAAGCGGCTTCTGGTACTGTTGCTCATTATGAATATCGGCAGCAAAAAGATGGCAGTTGGGGAAGCTGGATAAACAACGGTACAAGTCGTTCAAAGGAATTTAGCGGGCAAGATGAGGCGCAATACCAGTATCAGGTAAAAGCCTGTAATGACACGGGTTGTGGTAGCGTTAAAACAAGTGCAGCATTTTCTGTGCTTCATTTGCCCAGTGCAGTTAGCGGGCTTTCTTCTTCTGCGCCACAAGTCACGTCCAGTGTGACATTGAACTGGAATCCACCTTCCAGTGGTTCTTTCGATGAGTATAAAATTGAAGAAAAGTATGGCAGTGACTCTTGGTCTGAACGAGAAAGAGTAGACTTTGGGATTACTCAAGATGTACTGAGTATTGTTAAGTCAGGAAGCTATTCTTACCGCGTGTCAGCTTGTAATGCCGCAGGATGTGGCGGTGTTTCAAATATTGTCACTGTAACTTCTACAGACATAATGGTGGAGCCATCACCATCAGAAGGAAATTACACGCTTCGCTGGTTGCCTGTGAATGAAGATCATGGGCATAACTTTATAATAACTGAGACATATAGCGGTGTTTCCAACGAAACTTCGGCAAGTAAGGTTTCAAGAAGTAAAGACTACGTAAAAATCAAAAATGGCACTTATCACTATCAGATAAAACAACTTGTTGATGTCAGTGGTGACGGCTCTGAATTTGATTATTTTGATGTTGGTTCAATAGATGTTGAGGTGACATTACCGCTACCAACGACGATGGAACTCAACGTTAGCGCCACAAAAAAATGGCAAAATGAATCAGTTACTGCGTCATACACTTCTTTAACGAATGTACATGTTGATTCCTATGAGCTTCAGTATAAGAGCACAGGCGGCTGGACCTCTATCAACAATGGGGACTCCGTAACCTTATCCAACTCAGGGACATACACCTTCCAGGTTCGTGCTCGCAATGACTCCGGCCCCGGCCCTTGGAGTCAGGTTGATGTTGAGGTCTATGAAAAACCTGAGGCTCCAGAGCTGTTTGTAAATCATATCGGTAAAGATGGCGAAGTTGAGCTGTGGTGGGGTGAGGCTGCCGGTGATTCTGACTACTTCAAGCTTATCAGCTCCACTGATACTAACTTTGCAGACCCAGGCCCCCTAAGTGGAAATAGCCATACCTTGTCTGGTGCCTCTAATGGATACCAGAAGTACCAGTTGGCCGCCTGCCTTTCTGATATGAATGATTATTGCTCGGCGTTTTCCGATGAAGTGATGGCTTATATCTTTGACTTCGATGCCTCTGAAGAAAACCTGGCCGCACTGGCAGCTGCTACCCAAGATAGCACCTTCAGTATCCCATCTGATGAGAGTGTTGCCATTTGGGAGGGCAATATCTCTGTTAATGGTGGTGCGGTAAATTACAGTTTCCCTGTCGCATTGCCCCCAGGCAGAAATGGTATGGCGCCTGGACTTAGCGCGAGCTATAGCAGCCAGTCCGGGCATGGCAATCTCGGCTTTGGTTGGTCAATAGGTACTGGTGGTGCGGTGAGCCGTTGCCAGAAAACCTTTGCAGTTGACGGTAAGTCAACACCTGTTCAGTTTGATTCCAGCGATAAGCTCTGTCTTAACGGCCAGCGCTTGATTTTGGTATCGGGTTCGTATGGGCAATCTGGGGCTGTTTATGCCACTGAAATCTATGATGGCAGTAAGATTACTCAAAAGGGGGAGCAATAAGTTCAAGTTCCTCATACTTTGAAGTAGAGACGAAAAACAACCAAATTCTGACGTTTGGTGGAGGCAATAATGCGGTATTTGTTCCCAGTGGCATTTCGGTTCCTATGGCTTGGAAGCAGGCTTGGCAAGAAGATGCTTTTGGTAACAACATTGCCTGGAAGTACCAAACGATCAGCGGTGAGCACCGTTTGGATGCAATTTATTACACTGGCTACCAAGGAACTTATGGTAGTAGGGAAGTAGATTTTATCTATGAAACTGCCAACCGTTACCGCAACCAGTTTGTTCGCGGAGGAGAGGTTGTAAGCGCAAGCCGCCTTGAGAAATTAAGAATTTACATTGATGGAGTGGCTGGCCACGAATATCGCTTTGATTATGCTAATGATAGTGCGATTGATCGCCTTGTTAGCCTGAGTTACTGTCCAACCAGCTCAAATTGTACGGTGAATGATATTGAGTGGGGGCAGGAAGAGTCCCTGTTAGGCTCGGATATTCCCGCCGTTGATATTGAGCCGAACTTTGTTGAGCACGAAGATGGCCTGGCTACCCAGGCCGTGGGTGGACGGGATTTTGATGGCGATGGCCTGTTTGATATCTGGGCACGGGATCAGGGAATCTACCTCTCCTCTGAGCAACAGTGGGTAGACTACCCGGAAATTAATGATCTTAAGAGTTTGTCCAACCAGTTTGATGAATCCCGTATCGATATCAATCTGGATGGCCGTGATGATTTACTGTTTACCACCAGTGATAAAAAGCTGAAGTACGCAACCTGGGATTCCAACAGCTCCAGCTTTAAGGTTATTGATACGGGCATTCAGTCCCAGTGTGAATACGCAGTAGCGATTCCCGCTAACCCTGCGGCACGGGCAATGGCCAATTTCTGTGAAAGTGCAGCGTCTGACATCGATGGCGACGGTGCCATCGATATTCTAATGCCGGATGAGAAGCTCAGTAGTTTCAAATATACCTACAACCTTTATCGCAACGTATCTGGCAGTTTGGTTAAGCAAGCTCAATTTGAAGCGGGAGCCCACGGTGCCATTAGTATGCGGGACCTGGACGGCGACGGTGTTAAGGACGTTCTTGTTAATGCCTCTCTGTTAAAGTCAGATAATAAAATTTACTGGTATAAAGTTACTGACAGTGGTGGAAACTGGTCTGTCAGCGCAGAGCGTACGACCACTGTATCTGGCCTAGTTGGAGACCGTTACTCTGATGGCCGCACCACCATTAAATGGGCAGATGTAAATGGAGACGGCCTCCAGGACCTTCTGGCCTTAAGCTCGCCCAATAAACTTGAGTACGAATGGTATTACTCCCTCAATAAAGGGGATGGGACTTTTACCAGCTTCGCCAGTACCGGCTTGGAAGAGTTTGCCTCCATACGTACGATGGCTGGTAACACCTCCAACGGCGCCTACGCCTGGAACCACCTGGCGTTCGCGGTGGATATTAACCACGATGGCATTGAAGACTTAATGGCACCCAGCCGAATTGCCTCCAAATCCGTTTGTGACAATGGTTCCTACGAAAATAATCCCTGCAACATTGATACGGAGCTTGAAGCGGCGCCCGTACAGTACGATGTCCACGAGTGGTCTGCCTATATCGCCACCTATGACGAGAATGGCCTCAGCTATACCGAGCAGAATCTTGGTATTCAGTCTCACCAGGAAAATCTATTCCAGGCAGATGTGAATGGCGATGGGGTAACGGATTACGGTGCCTATCTCGGTGCCAGCGGCAAGACTTATACTTACCGCGGCCCAACTCCCGGCGTGTATCTGTATCTTGGTAATCGCAGCCAGCATGACCTGGTGACCGGGATCAAATTGGCCGGTGAGCGTATCGAACGGCACCGCATCAACTACGCCACCCTGGTATCGCAACACGATAACGGCGAGCGCATCTATACCCCCAATGCCGAGACCCAATCGCACCCCTATACCAACTTTATTAACGGCATGCGGATCGTTAAAAGTGTGGCATCCGACAATGGTATTGGTGGTTTTAATGAAGAGCGCTACACCTATAAAGGCGCCGTCGCACACCTGGAGGGCAGGGGCTTTGCCGGCTTCCGAGAAATTGCCCGCGAAGAAATGATCACCGGCAACCGGGATATCAGTACCTTCTATCAGGCATTCCCCTATACCGGCATACTGGAAAGCCGCCAGCAGTACAGTGGCGATGATATCCTGTTCTTCGATTACCAGGTCGACAGTAAAAAATATAGCTTTGGCCAGCCCAGTGGCACCTATCTGCCACGCACTACTGGCGACACCACCAAAGAATATGAAATCGTGGATAATGGCCTTGCCGCTACTGTCACCAACGCCAGTGACTACGACAGCCTGGGCAACCAAATTGAGGCGGTCCTTGTAGAAGTGGACCCCTACGGCCGCTCAAGCCAAACCACCACCGCCGAATTTTCTACTTCAGCCAGCTGTCGCAACACCCCGGTTTATACCCGGGTGGTTAGCCAGCGCAATAATTACGATGTGGGGATTGGTAGCCTTAACACAACAGATCAGGATGTTCGCAGTGATTTCAGCAGCTTCGAAAACTGTGCGCCCAAACGCACCGAAATTACCGCCAGTGGCAGTACCCTTACCAAAGCGGTAGTACTGAGCTTTGATCAATACGGCAATGTATTAAGCTCCACCAAGCAGGGTGGCAGTGACGCAAACCGGGTTGCTACCAACGTTTACGACTCCGAAGGTTATTTTGTTGAATCGACGTACAACAACGAATGGGGTAGTGGCACAAGGAGCTATCAAACCACCAACCCCTGGTTTGGTACTGTAGTTTCGACCACCGACCCCCTGAATCGCCAAGCGGACACCACGCTGAACGACTTTGGTCAACCGCTCACGGTCACCTCCGATGCGGCCCCCATCACCCAAAGCCGCCGCGCCTGGTGTGATGCCTCCTGTCCACAGAATGCCCTGCAAAAATCCGTCACCTGGAGTCTGGGCAGCCCACCGGTAACCGAATACCTGGACAGCCTCGGCCGCACCCTTCGCACTGAAACCCTGGGCTTCGATGGACGCACTGTGGTTGCCAATAAAGAGTACGATCAGCGCGGCAATTTGGTTCGTACGGAAGAACCGCACTACGATGGCGCCACTACCACCTATGAAACCTGGTCTGAGTTCGACGATATGAACCGGGCCGGCAAGCATCACCGCTACAATAACCCGCTTAGCTTTACCACTACCTACACCTATAGCCGCACAGGGGTAGCCGTAGATGTCGTCAATGGTGATGGGGCCAGTCTCTCCATGTTTAAGGCTTTTGCCGCGAATAAAAAGCTGGTCTACACCCAAGATGCTAAAGGCGGCAAGACCTACTACCGCTACGACGGTGCCGGCCGACTGGTGTCTTTAGTCGACGCAGCAGCCAATGATATTCGCTACGAATACAACGGCTTCGGTGAAGTTACCGCCGTGGACGACCCCAATAGTGGCCGCAGCAGTTTCGAATACAACGCCTTCGGCGAGCGTATTGCCAGCACCGATGCCAATAACCGCATCACTGACACCTTTTATGACAAGCTCGGCCGGGTTACCGGCACGGTCAACAACGGCGATACCATTGCCAGGTTGTACGACCAGAATGGCCATTACGGGCTCTTAACCACCGAAGCTCGCAACGAAGACTATATCCGCCTGTTTGAATACCAGTCGGGCACTTATCACCCAACGACCACCTACACGGTGATCGACGAAGCCAAAGCCTTCCTGGAAGAAACCGCCTGGGATAGTAACTATCACCGGCCCACCGTCACCCGCGCTGCCGATGGGGAAATCTTCCGCAGCCGCTATAACAGCCGTGGCCACGCCTACCAGCACCAACACTATCAAGCAGATCAAAGCTGGGCTTCCACTTGGACCCTCACCGACGCCACGGCCAGCGGTGCCCCGGTGATCCAGCAGTTTATGGGCGGGATTGAGCAAAAGGTCAGCCGCTATGCCGGCAGCGATATCATCGATGGTATCTGTGCCGGCGGTGTCAATTGCCTGCAATCGGACCAGATCCAATCCATCGACTACCGCCACAACGCCTGGGGCAGTGTCACCGGTGAAGCCCACCAGCACAACGGCCTGGATTACGCCTACAGCTACGACACGCTACACCGCCTGGAAAGCCAGACTGTCACCTCCAGTGACTACCCCCAGTACGACCGCAGCGTAAGCTACACCTACGACGCCGTCGGTAATCTCACTTCAAAAAGCGACTACGCCACCAGCGTGAGCTACGGCAATAGTGCCAGAAGTGCCGGCGGCAATGCCGGTCCCCACGCCGTGCGTCAAGTCACCACCACCGATGGCCAAAGCCACAGCCTGGTCTACGATAACGCCGGCAACCTGATTACCGGTATCGACGGCCTCAGTGTGGGATATGACAGCTACAACCAAGCCAACCGTATTGAACGCAATGGTATCGTCACCGAGTACTTCTACGGCACCGGTATCGATGCCTATAAAAAAGTGGAGACAGAGGGTAGCGACGTTACCACCACCCTCTATATCGGCAATTACGAAGAGATCACTACCGACAGCTCTACTAAAGAGCGCACCACCCACGGTGGCTACCTGGTAATTACCCGTGAAAACGACACCATAGAGCAGAGCATCCTGTTAAAAGACCGCCTCGGCAGTATCACCACTATTGTCGATGCGAACCTGCAACCCGGGGATAGTGATTTTGTCAGGCAGTTCCGCAGCTACGATCCCTTCGGCCAAAGCCGGGACTTCCAGGGGCAGGACAACCTGGATAGCTTTAACACAACCGATCAGGGCTTTACTGGCCACCGCCACCTGAACGACCAAAAGCTGATTCATATGCGCGGCAGGGTGTATGATTACCAGCTCGGCCGCTTCCTCTCTCCAGATCCGGTTATTTTGGACCCACAGGACAGCCAGAGCCTGAATGCCTACAGCTATGTGATGAATAATCCATTGGCTGCGACTGATCCTACGGGTTATGTGGAAAATAAAGGTGATACGGGGCAAAAGCACAATGGGCGCTCTAAGAGTGAGGATAACCCTACAACTGAGAGTGGGCAGAAGGCTGTAAAGACTAAGACAGTATATAAAAAGCTGAATAATAGTAGGATTAAGATACCTGTAGGGAAGGTTCCCGTTGGAGTTGATGGTAATGGGGGCAGCATATCGGTTTCCTCTATAGCCGTAGGGCAAGAGGCTATTACTAGTGCAGGTGAGGGAAGCCGCAGTGGAGGAGCAAGTGAGGAGAGTCAGGCTGATGGGCAGAGTGGTGATTCCATGCCCATTACTGGGTCTTCCAATGTCGCTTGCGATTCGTGCCACCCGACTTCAAATTTTGAGTTTGACGGTTCTGGGGTTGATGCAGGTGCATCGTTAATTGCAGATTTATTTCCGGGAGTTGGCTCAGCAAAAAGCTTGGGGCAAGTTTTTACCGGCACTGATTTGATAACAGGAGAACCTGTCAATCGATGGCTTGAAGGGGGAGGTATTTTATTAGGGATGATTCCCTTTGGTAAGACGCTAACCAAAGGGGATGAAATGGTTGATTTATATCGTGCAGTATCTGCTGATGAATTAGCTCAGATTAGAAGAACAGGGAGTTTTGAAGCCGGTCCTAATTCGCTTGGTGGAAAGTTTTTTGCCGAGAATTTAAATGATGCCGCAAGGTGGGGAGAGGTTATGGATGGAGCCGGGAACTACCATTTGTTGAGAGTTCAACTACCAGCAAATGATGCAGGTAGCTTAATGAGATGGAATAGTCTTGATGGCATTGGTCCTGCGCGATATGGCGAGCTGGACCAGCTCAAGAATGCAATAATTTCGGTAATTGAATGATGACAAAGCAAGTAAGGGTTTCAGTAAATTGGTTGGGTAAAAAGGCCGAAAATTTACCTGCTGCACTAAGGTATTCTACTGTATCTAAATTTATTGAAGATAAAGATACTTGGTTAGAACATGCTTGGAGCATGTTGCTTGAATTCGATAAGGCTCCTGTTAAACAGGGGAATCCTTCTTTAGGAACTGCTAGTTTTTTAGTGGAAGATGCTCCGCATGAGCGCCTCCAACAAGGCACTATTTTTGAATTATATGAAGGTCCAACTAGAGTTGCTGAAGTAAAAATATTGGAAGAAGGTGATCTTTAGGAATATGAACAGGTGATCTACATTAAAGAAAGCTAAATTTGTTTTTCTATGGAAATTTAGAGGTAGGCGCAGGAGGCTCTCTTTAGGTTTGCACCAAGAAAAAACCACCAAAGCCCCAGCAGAGTAATCTGCCGGGGCTTTTATTATCCGGTACGAGTCCAGCGCCGGGCCTCGTACTTCACAGCCCGGCCAAGCGCTGGGCTTTTGTTTTTACTGCCTTCCCGTCGGCTTTAAATCATCCGCAAAGGCGCGCCGGGCATTGTGCTTGAGAATCAAGCTTTCCAATAATGCCTTGGCGATTTTCCGTTCCTCTTCATCAAACGGTGCGTAAATTCTGGACACCCAAAGATTAGAGAGAGGTGTGAGCTGTGTTGTTAGTGCCAGCTCTAGCGACTATTTCTTTCTGGTTTAGTGTTAAGGTGCAGTGAAAGACTGGGAAAATGTACTTGGGGTTGAAAAATCGTGGTTTGGATGCAAGCCATGAGGAAAAGTATCGATAGACTGGGTGGTAACTAGCAGGATGCTGCAGAAAGGAGGCGCCGACAGTCGCCTATACCGTGCACCCAGCGTTTATTGAGCTGTATACAGGCTTGTTGTACTGTCTCCACTGATCCCACCAATCCTTTAAAGCGACTTTCAAAGTTTTTGTTGAGGTGTTGCCAGTGTATTGGTGAGATGCCTAGTCGTTTGAGGATGGGTGGCGTGCTTTCAGCAATATAACCTCGTTTTCTGGGGTCTAGATGTTGACCACTCCCGTCCACTAGTTCTAAATAGTGATCCAGCCGAAAGGGCAGCCCTTTCGGCATGTTCAGTTTCTCACTTCCTGCTCCTTTTTATACGCACATAAATCTCTTCACGGTGAACGGAAAGTGATTTGGGAGCATTGATCCCAATCTTTACTTGATTGCCTTTAACCTCCAACACTGTAACTGAGATATTGGTTCCAATTCTCAAGTTCTCGCCAGTCTTACGCTTTAAAATCAACATGGTCATTTCCTACAGAAACTAAAATCATATGCGGATCTTCCGCATGGGGGATGCTTGGTAAGTAATACGAGGCAGAAGTGAAGGGCGGTGCACGAGAACGGTAGGCGTAGAAGAAGAAAAGGCGGACGCAACGCTGCCAGAGCTTGAAGAACCTCTTCAAGCCTCTGAATGTACTCCACTTTATTGAAGACGAGCGGGTTTCTAGCGTATTATCCACTGAGCCACTTTGATACTTGCTTATCAATTTGGTTAGCTGGCCCCGGGTGTTGGTCCACCTTGGGTCAGCGCCTTTTACTTACTCTTACGTCACGCTACCGTTCTCCTTTGAGAGATGGGTTTTAAAACTCTTGGGTTTCTTGATCTTTTGGTTGCGAGCCTATTCAGGCATGCTCAATTACGGCCAAAATATCGATAAATATCTATCAATTTTACGCAGCTTTGACACTAAAACAAACTGAATAAAATCCAATAAGATCATTTTCGTGCCTATATTTTTACGGCCTTTCATCCATAAAAATCTCAATTTCCTATTAAAAATTGCAGCTTAAATTGGAACCTTCTCTGATTTAAAAAACAGCGTTAAAAAAATAAAAATTATTAATGTCTCAATAGCGGCCGCAGCAGTTTTGAATACAACGCCTTCGGCGAGCGTATTGTCAGCACCGATGCCAATAACCGCATCACCGACACCTTCTACGATAAACTCGGCCGGGTTACCGGCACGGTCAACAACGGCGATACCATTGCCAGGTTGTACGACCAGAATGGCCACTACGGGCTCTTAACCACCGAAGCCCGCAACGAAGAATACATTCGCCTGTTTGAATACCAGTCGGGCACTTATCATCCGACGGCTACTTACACGGTGATTGACGAAGCCAAGGCCTTCCTGGAAAAAACCGCTTGGGATACCACTTACCACCGGCCCACCGTCACCCGTGCCGCCGATGGGGAAATCTTCCGCAGCCGCTATAACAGCCGTGGCCACGCCTACCAGCACCAGCACTACCAAGCGGATCAAAGCTGGGTCACCACCTGGACGCTCACCGATACCACCGTCAGCGGTGCTCCGGTTATCCAACAGTTTATGGGCGGTATTGAGCAAAAGATCAGCCGCTATGCCGGCAGCGATATTATCGACGGCATCTGTGCCGGCGGTGTCAATTGCCTGCAATCGGACCAGATCCAATCCATCGACTACCGCCACAACGCCTGGGGCAGCGTTACCGGTGAAGCCCACCAGCACAACGGCTTGGATTACGCCTACAGCTACGACACGCTGCACCGCCTGGAAAGCCAGACTGTCACCTCCAGTGACTACCCCCAGTACGACCGCAGCGTAAGTTACGCCTACGACGCCGTCGGTAATCTCACTTCAAAAAGCGACTACGCCACCAGCGTGAGCTACGGCAACAGCGCTAGAAGTGCCGGCGGCAATGCCGGTAACCTGATTACCGGTATTGATGGCCTCAGTGTGGGATACGATAACTACAACCAAGCCAATCGTATCGAACGCAATGGTATCGTCACCGAGTATTTCTACGGCACCGGTATCGATGCCTATAAAAAAGTGGAGACAGAAGGAAGCAACGTTACCACCACCCTCTACATCGGCAATTACGAAGAGATCACTACCAGCAGCTCTACCAAAGAGCGCACCACCCACGGTGGCTACCTGGTAATTACCCGTGAAAACTCAACCACCGAGCAGAGCATCCTACTGCAAGACCGCCTCGGTAGTATCACCACCATTGTCGATGCCAACCTGCAACCCGGTGATAGTGATTTTGTACGGCAGTTCCGCAGCTGCGATCCCTTCGGCCAAAGTCGGGACTTCCAGGGCCAGGACAATCTGGATAGCTCTAACACCACCGATCAGGGTTTCACTGGCCACCGCCACCTGAACGACCAAAAGCTGATTCATATGCGCGGCAGGGTGTATGATTACCAGCTCGGCCGCTTCCTCTCTCCAGATCCGGTTATTTTGGACCCGCAGGACAGCCAAAGCCTGAATGCCTAAAGCTATGTGATGAATAACCCATTGGCGGCGACTGATCCTACGGGCTATGCCCCAGAGGGCGGTGACACCGGGCAGAAGCACAATGGGCGCTCTAAGAGCGAGGATAATCCTACAACTGAGAGTGGGCAGAGAGCATTAAAAAGTCAGAAAAAGAGAAGAGGTCCCCCGAGCCACAGTACTGCGGCGAGTAGGATTGATCGCAGTAAAGGGCAGAAAGCTGATGTATCAGGTAGTGGGGGTAGCATATCGGCTTCCTCTATAACCGTAGGGCAAGAGGCTATTACTGATGCCGGTGAGGGGAGTCGTTCTGGTGGGGCAAGTGAGGAGAGTCAGGCTGATGGGCAGAGTAGAGGGGGGATGTAACTACTGCTAATCAGTCTCAACCTGAGGGAGGTGCTTCTGCTGCGAGTTCAAATGATGGTGCACAAGAGAAGTGGAAACAGCGCTACGAGTTACTTAGATTTAAGGTTTTTAAAGGTGTCCAGGAAGGATCCGATACGCCTATTCAGTTAAGTCAGCTAGATATAATTACTATCGCAGAGTATATGAGTATTAAGGCTGATGGAGTTAACCCTATAAATATTTCTGAATTTTCAGAAAATTTCATTAGCAAGGCAGACACATTTTTATATGGATATGCTAATCAGGAATTTTATGTTGATAATATTGGGGTCTTCAAAGGGGGTTAAATAAACTATATTGGTGTTGGTGTATTTGTTGGGCGTTATGGATTTTCTGAAGCTACTCTAAATACACTCGTAGGCGCTTGGAATGTAAATGATGTTCTTGCTGGTAAAGGAAGCTACAATTTATATTAGGCACAAACCGGGGGGCTTTGGTCAAGATTTGGTCGAGACTATTACAATATTAAGTGATGATGTAAATGATTAATAAGCTTTGTAGTGGTCTAATCCTTCCGGACACTTCGCTAAGATGGTAAAACTACCAAGCGAGGTGAAGTATGACAACAAAAGGTACACGTCGGCATTTCAAGCCGGAATTTAAGAAAGACGCCGTAGCGCTAGTCTCTGAGCAAGGGTATTCAATTTCTAAAGCAGCAGAGGTTGTAGGAACAACAGCCAATAACCTGCGACGCTGGATAAAGGAACTGAAGCAGGAAGAAGACGGTGTGAGGTTGGATGTAGGTGAGCGCGCAGAATTAGAGCGATTACGACGTGAAAATAAGCAGTTGCGGATGGAGAAAGAAATCCTAAAAAAGGCCAGCGCCTTCTTTGCGAAAGAAATGAAATAAAGTACAGCTTTATTGAAAAACAGCAAGGCAGCTTTCCTGTTAGGGTGCTCTGCCGGGTAATGCAAGTAAGTAAAACTGGTTATTACGATTGGTGTTGCCGTGGTAATAGCTCAATAGATGCTCAAACATGGCAACTATGCCATCGTTTGAAGGCCCTATTTGCAGAATCTAGACAGAGCCTGGGAAGTCGTCGGTTAATGAAGCTGTTACGTAAAGAAGGCTTTGAAGTCGGGCGCTATCGAGTCCGCAAGCTCATGAAAAAGCTAGGCTTGGCAGTAAAGCGTAAGAAGCGATTTACACTGACGACAGACAGTAAACATCACCTGCCGGTCGCAGAGAACCTTCTGAATAGGGAGTTCTCACCGAGTGCTAAAAATCAAGTTTGGACGACTGATATTACATATATTTGGACTTCGCAGGGCTGGTTGTACTTGGCGGTAGTGATTGATCTCTATTCGCGCCGGATTATTGGTTGGCATCTAGATCGGAAGATGGAAACGGCCCTGGTAACTCGTGCGTTGATGATGGCTGTCAATTTGCGTTCGCCCCCAAAAGGTCTCCTGCATCACTCTGATCGTGGCAGTCAGTATGCCAGCCATACCTACCAAACGTTATTGAGTCAGCATGGGATGGTGTGTTCAATGAGCCGTAAGGGAAATTGTTGGGACAACGCACCGACTGAACGTTTCTTCAGCAGCCTGAAGCGGGAGTGGGTAACGGGAAACCTATATCCGACAAGGGAGGATGCGGTAGCAGATGTAAGAGCCTATATTGCTTATTACAACTCACGAAGAATACATACAACACTGGGAGACCTAGCCCCTATCGAATTTGAGAAATGTGCTTAAAGAAGTGTCCGGTTGGAGTTGACCACAACACTTTTTAACTTTACTGTTATTTTTTTCTTGGGCTATTCCTAATTGCATCATATTTTGTGATTCAGTTTAATTCGGCTACTAGAGCCCCTTGTTCTAATTTGCAGTCTTTATCTAAAGACGAAGTGTTATTGGAGCAGTTATGGAGTGGTGTGGAAAATGTACTTAGTAATTTCTCAAATTATCGAGTAGATCACTCAAGAGTTGGATTGATGTACGCTGAGAATGCGTACAATAACTTTGATATTGATTGGGAATTATTTGATATCCCCGTTAATATTGCTTCACTAGAATTTCATGGAAGAAATATCGATTATGGTCATTTTGAAGTCTCACAGGTTGAGAGCATAAAAGTTGGTTATGGTTATAGACACTATTTGGAATTCAAGCTAGCTCCCCACTCGGTTGGTGCAGATCAAGAAAAAGTAAATGATAAATTAAGATATACGGAAGTTCTTATTGAGTGTAGGGAGTAATTGCACAAAACATGCGACAGCAAAGGGCAAATGAAATTGCTGCTGAGGTAACGAAACAGGGGTACTTCCTTAATAAAGGAGAAACGGGTCTACTATATGAGTTAAATTCGGACCTTGAGTTAAAGGTAAAGTTGGATGCACGGTACTTAACTGTTGATATGAAGAGTTGGTTAAATCAAGGAAATTGGCTCAGAAATCTAAACACGTTAACTGGACCTACTTCTTGTTTACATTGCGGTACAGGATATAAAACAGATTTTTACGGAGATGTAAATGTGAGGATTTTCAAATGATGTTATCTAGAAGAGTCTATTTGATTGGCTTACCTCTATTACTAGCTCTGTTAGTATTTGGGTATTGGGTTGTGGGTGACCCACTATCTCCATTTATTTATACTAAAACAGATGATTTTTATAGCCATATATCAAAAGAAGACTCTCCAGATCAGCAACTAAAAATGGTAGTTCCTTATGGAGTGTTTTTTGTCAAAAAGGAAGGGAGTTGGGTGCATGTAGCACGAATGGATGTTTCGGTTATTGAGTGCGATGCTTTCAATGGAAAACGGGACGAAGGCACGATATACAAAAAGCATTTGGAATATTGGTTTTTAGATTTAGATACAGAGAAAGTAATTGGTCCGTTGGATGAAGCTAGAAGGCAGCAATTTATAAAATCAAATGAATTGCAAGAATATGCAACCAAAATTCCTGAGTCATACTTAAAATATGTAAATGACTATGAGTCGGCGTGTGGCGACTAACCCTTAGTGTATAAGCTATTATTCTGGACACCCAAAGACTGGAGAGAAGTGCGAGCCGTGTTTTTAGTGCCAGCTCTAGCGACTATTTCTTTCTGATTTAGTGTTAAGGTGCAGTGGAAGACTGAGAAAATATACTTGGGTTGGAAATCGTGGTTTGGATACAAGCCGGGAAGAGAAGTATCGATAGATTGGGTGGTAACTAGCAGGGTGCTGAAGAAAGGAAGCGCCGACAGTCGCCTATACCGTGCACCCAGCGTTTATTGAGCTGTATACAGGCTTGCTGTACTGTCTCTACTGATCCCACCAATCCTTTAAAGCGACTTTCAAAGTTTCTGTTGAGGTATAGCCAGTGTATTGGTGAGATGCCTAGTTGTTTGAGGATGGGTGGCGTACTTTCAGCAATATAACCTCGTTTTCTGGGGTCTAGATGTCGACCACTCCAGTCCACTAGCTCTAAATAGTGATCCAGCCGAAAGGGCAGCCCTTTAGGCCTATTCAGGCGCTCATTGCCAACAAACGGTATTAAGTCTTTGGGCTACTCACCTGAGATTGCTGCACGAATGCGTTGTTGGATCGAGGTGTGATTAGAATCTTCTGGCGTTTTTGCCATATTGGCATGGATAGGGTTGAGGTCGACATAGGTCATACAGGCGGCGAGGGCTCTTTCATCTAATAAAGCCTGGGACTTGAAACGACCTTCCCAAAAGCGGCCTGTACAATTATCTTCAGTATTGGCCTGACGGGCTATAGACTCGTTTAAACAGCGCAAAAACCAGCTAAGATCCATCAAGCGATCTCGCCATAGAGCGATGATTCCCTTTAGTTATCAGTGATCGCGGGTACCCCTTTAAGACTATGCAGCTCCAATTTGTAAGTCTTGAATAGTTTTTGCCTATGAAAGATCACATCGGAGTCAGGCCAACTCAACGCTTTCTCTTGGTCGATAAAAATTACGATATGGTAGCGGTTACTCATTACTGCATAGACCACGATATCAAGAGCGAAGATTGAAACTAGATCATCCATCCTGGATTCAATCCGCTTGCGGTCATGTTCACAGTCATTGCAAGATTATGAATACACGGCAAGCTCAATTATAGCTATCTATAGATTGGTACTATTTGTGTGTAAAATTAAAAAATATCAAGAAAATTATCTTGACCTCTTTCCACTCTATATGGTTAATTTAACTCCATAATATGACAAATAAATAGTATCTTATTGTTTTTAATATTGAGCCGATTTTTATATGGGCTAAAAGAGAAGAGTATTTCGATGATCAAAAAAATAGGTGTGATTACTTTATTGCTATTTTTAGCTTCATGTGGATCTCTCCCTTTTAATATTCCAAGCAATTACGTGCTTAATCCACAGTCCGGAAAGGGAGTGGCTGTTTTTTCAGTTACTGAAAATTGTCCTTCCAATATGAGTATAAAATATAGAAAATTAGGAGGAAGATCAGAGGAAGCTATTGCTATTAATCAGGAGAGTGCTCTTCGCCCTGCACCTTTGCAGTGGGAGTTTCCTTGTGGCAGGGTAATAATGCGAGAGCTTTCTGCAGGCGATTATGAATTCTCCTCGTTTATTTTAGTTGATCCCATCCCTGGAGTTACTTATATAAAACCAAGGAGGCTACCTGAGAAAAAGTTTACTATTGAGTCAGGGCGGATTACATATGCTGGTCATTTGAAGTTTACTTTCAGTGATAGCTTTGCAACGTTCTCATTAGAAATTGAGAATCAATGGGAGAGAGATTCTGAATACCTCCACTTACATGCTCCAAAAGTTGATAGTAGTCTAACTATTTTTCAGGTTGATCTTGAGGGTGAGGTTTTTTCTGGGAAAGCCACAGGTGTAAACATTATTTACTAAATAAATGACAGTGAATTTAGTGTTCTGCATGTGTTGGAGTAATTGATTCGGAATCCTCACATGTTAAGGGTGACTTTTGTGGGTGTCTTAACTTATTAAACTGATCACCGGTATCGATGGTCTCAGTGTGGGCTGCGACAGCAACAACCAATTCAGTCGCATCTAACGCAACGGCATAGTGGTCAGTGCTTCTATGGCACCCATATTGATGCTTATAAGGAGATTGAGACAGAAGGGAGTAACATTACCACCAGGAGTTTCGCTAAAGAGCGCACTGCTTAAGGTGGCTATCTGGTAATACTCATGAAAACGAAACCACCGAGCACAGCACCCTGATTGCGATAAAGTCAATGTTTTGCTGGTATACTCAGTCGTGCGAGTACGGGGGAACTCTCTCAGAAATGGCGCCGTACTTTCTGGGGTTTCAATGTCGACCACTCCAGACTATTAGCTCTAAATAGTGATCCAGTCGAAAGGGAAGCCACTTAGGTATATTCAGTCGCTCATCTCCTACAAGTGGTAATAGCTCTTTAGGCTGTTCGTCTGTAATTGCTGCATGAAAACGTCATTGAGTCTAGGTGTGATCAGAACTTTCTGGGGTTGTTGCCATTTTGGCTCAGATAGAATTGAGATCGATATAGGCCATGCAGGCGATGAGGGCTCTCTCATCAAGTAAAGTTTGGAACTTAAAGCGTCTTTCCTAGAAGCAACTTACCTATTGCACCGGTATCTATGAGCTTTGTGCAGATCTAGTGGTTATGTAGAATCGATTATTATAAATGTTGCGTGGGTGTAGCGCGTCCTCGTTCTATACTATTGGCAGTAATCTCCCGACTGGGAAGAGCCTGCAATGAATAAAGTAAAACCTTTTCGGAAGCTTGGGGCTCAGGAAGCACTCTTTGTAGAGTTGACCGAAAAGTCTAACGGTGCAGTTCAACTAGCCGTCTTCTTCAGGACCTGTAGGTCTCTGGGTGTTGAAGAATTACTAAAGGGAATGGAATTTCTCCATAATCTGCACCCAATGCTCCGTTCTCGTGTAGAAAAAAATCATCATGCTTATTGGTTCTGTGATGTAGCTTTTAAAGCTATTCCTTTTGAAATAAAGCATGATGCATTGCCTTTAAATTATCAGGAAGAGTTTAAGCGATTAGGAAGTAAAGTTCTTGAGCTGGATAAATATGCTTATCGTTTCACGGTTTATGTGAATGAGCATGAAGAAGTAAAGTGGATTGCTTTTATGGTAAGCCATGCTGCCATGGATGGACGCTCCTTATTACTCCTAGTTAGAGATTTGGATCGGTACTTGAGAGGCGGGGCTGAAGATGAATCCTCTGCTTCGATAATGAAAAAATCGGTGGTGGATTATGTTAGTTCCATAAAACACCTTAATAAAAGACAGTTGGCAGTTGGTGACGGAAATGATATTTCTCCAAAGTGGCCTGTAGAGCAGGCAGTAAATGCTTCCCTTCGAAAGGGATGTTCTATGTATCGGGTCCTACCCAAAAAATTATTTTCTCTTTTGTATTTACTTTCAAAACATGAGAATGTGCAGGTCACCTCTATCTATAATGCCATTGCGATTATAGCCGCCCAGTCATTACCAGGTTTCCGCTCAACAGCAGAGTTAATGTTGCCTATAAATGCACAATGTTTGTGTAAACACCAGATAGAACGGGATGTTATTGGGGAATGTACAATTGCGTTAACTATATCCTTATCATCAAATGAAACTAGTCTTGACTTATTGAGCCTCGCACGTTTAATTCAAAGAAAATTCTATTTACAGGTGAGGCGAGGGAATTTTTTAAACCTCCAATTGTGCCCGATTACAGCCTTGTTGATATTAAACATTTGGCTAAAGATTCTAGTGCTGCTAAAGGTTACTTTCCCTCTGGGATTTGCGTATCCAATGTAGGAGATATAGGTGAGTATACGGGCCCTTTGGAGTTCTTTGACTTTGGTGTAGTTATGACGGTACAAACACATGGAGAACACCCGATCATGCTAGTGACTTGTACAATAGATGGAGAAGGGGTGTTCGTTTTTGGATATTGCGAACCGCTAGTTAGCAAAGAAAGTGCTCTAAAGTATGTAGAAAAATATATGAAGACACTAAGAGACTTTTCCGAGAGCAATGATTTACATATAAGTTATTGATCTGCAAAGGATAATGTGAGATTACAAGATCTACCCACAATATCTATATTGAGATCAGAATAGGTCAACACTTGTGTTTTACTGCTTCAACTATCCTCTTCATTAGTCTGGAAGCATCAGTTTTCAAAATAATTCAGGAGGCCTGAATGTTGAATGAAGATGTTAGCAGTGGTGGTAGTGGACCGGGTGTTGCGGTAGTAAGCGATATCTATATAGGGGGCATGTGCTTGCACAGTATTTGATCCTGCTGGTCCTAATGTGTCAATATTTGTAACGCTTTCGCTACGAATTGTGCGACTTTTTTTAATCTAGTTGGATTGTATCTGTACCAAGGAATACTGATGGTGGTAGTAGGTTGCTTTGGAGGGCTTCCATATACTCTGTTAATAGTGCGATATAATTACTTTAGAAAAAAGATTGAGTTATGGGCAAAATCAAATAACGTAGAAATTTTAAGTATAGAAAATAACAACCTAATCAAGAGTAAGTTGATTTGGAAGGTGTCCGATATTCAAGATGTATTTTATTTGCAGGGGCGCGATGAAGAATATTGGGTGGCATGTGGGTCATGGTTTTGGGGGCGTTCAATCGTGAGTTGAAAGTACATAGAGAGTCTAACGGGAGTTTAAGGTTAGTTGCTTCCTGATGAATACAATATTTGACTAAAGGGAGTGGTTGATCCTAAATGATAAATCCAGGACACCAAAAGACTAGAGATGAGAGCTAGTTATATTATTGTAACCGGTACCGAGGGATGTTTCCCTTCAAGTCAGGGCAAAGGTATGGTAAAAAATTAAAAAAACCTAGTTGTGCGATGGAACCCATTAGGTTCGATAAACGCGGCAAGGAGAAGTAACTAGAGGTTGGGGTGATAGTTAACAGTCGCTGAGGAAGTGGATTGATATTTATGAACCTTAATAGGCTCTTATTGTTTTGTTATTGGTTGGTCATATTCTTAATGGTTGTGTTGATTGATTTAACAAATGTTATTGCACATGTGTATTCACTGTTTTTTGATTCAGAGAATGAAAAGTCAATCAACTCAATTCAGATGGGGTGCAAGGTCGGATTTGTAGTTGTTGCTTATCATTTGTTTGTATTTGTTAGGCGGAGAATATTGAGCGGCGTTGACAGTAAGTGAAAGTTCATGAAGGTCCTGAAAGATATCATCAATAAGTAGGTGGAAAGAGATCCCATTACCTATGGCGCCGAGATCTATAAGGTTTGTGAGAGTCTCGTGGTTATCTAGAATCGATTGTTATAAATGTTACAAGGGTATAGCGCTTTCTCGTTCTATACTATTGACAGTGATCTCCCGACTGGGAAGAGCCTGCAATGAAAAATACAAAACCTTTTCGTGAGCTTGGAGCTCAGGAAGCACTCTCTGTAGAGTTGACTGAAAAGTCAAATGGCGCAGTTCAACTAGCTGTCTTCTTCAGGGTATGTAATTCTCTCGGTATCGAAGAATTACTAAAGGGAATGGAATACCTCCATAACCTGCACCCAATGCTCCGCTCTCGTATAGAAAAAAATGATCATGCCTATTGGTTCTGTGATGTGGGGTTTGAAACTATTCCTTTTGAAATAAAGCATGATGCAATGCCTTTAAATTATCAGGAAGAGTTCAGGCGCTTAGGAAGTAAAGTTCTTGAGCTGGATAAATATGTGTATCGTTTCACGGTTTATATGAATGAGCAGGAAGAAGTAAAGTGGATTGCTTTTATGGTAAGCCATGCTGCCATGGATGGACGCTCCTTATTAATCTTGGTTAGAGATTTGGATCGGTTCTTGAGAGGGGGTTCAGGAAGTAAACCCTCTGCTTCGATCATGCAAAAATCGGTGGTGGAGTATGTTAGTTCCATGAAACACCTTAAAAAAAGACAATCGGCAGTTGGTGGCGGAAATGACGTTTCTCCAAAGTGGCCAGTAGAGCAGGCAGCAAACGCCTCCCTTAGAATGGGATGTTCTATGTACCGTGTCCTCCCTAAAAAATTATGTTCCTATTTACATTTAATTTCAAAGCGTGAGAATGTTCAGGTTACCTCTATTTATAATGCCATTGCTGTTATTGCTGCCCAGTCATTACCAAGTTTTCGCTCAACAACAGAGTTAACGTTACCTATAAATGCACAATATTTGTGTAAACGCCAGATAGATCGAGATGTTATAGGGGAATGTACAGCTGTATTAACCATATCCTTATCATCAGATGAAAATAGTCTCGACTTATTAAACCTCGCACGTTTAATTCAAAGAAAAGTTTATTTGCAATTGCGAAATGGGCATTTTTTTAAACCTCCACTTGTGCCTGATTACAGCCTTGATGAGATCAAAGATTTGGCTAAAAATTCTAGTGCTGAGAAAGACTATTTCCCCTCTGGGATTTGTGTATCCAATGTAGGGGATATCAGTGAGTATACAGGCCCCTTAATGTTCTTTGACTTTGGTGTGGCTATGACTGTTCAAACACATGGAGAACACCCCATAATGCTAGTGACTTGTACAATAGATGGAGAAGGGGTGTTTGTTTTCGGGCATTGTGAACCGCTAGTTAGCAAAGAAAGTGCTTTAAAGTATGTAGAAAAATATATGAAGACACTAAGAGAGTTTTCCGAGAGCAGTGATCTTTATGCAAGTTAGCGATCGGTAGGGCATAACTCGATTTTAGTAAACAGGGTGTGGGTACAATCGTCATATTCAAGCGGGCGGCTATAGATTCTTACGCTCCACCACCAATTTGAAGTAACTTAGGGCTGCCAACCACCCTTGTGCGGTGAAGTCCAAAGGGTTTGATATAAACCGCAAGGAGAAGTAACTAGATATTATGTGGGGTTACGTCTGGCAGAAAGGAAGTGCCGACAATCGCTTATGCTGTATATCTGTTGAGGCAGAACTGGGGACAGGATTAATACTCTTGATCTTAAAGTGGTCAAAGCTCAGATTTCATATTATGAAGTTCATATTTTTTGTTACAGGGAAACTGACGCCGGCAGGCAAGTAATTACTGCGTCAAACTCTTTGGCTTGCCCAATAGGAAATGAATCAATCGGGGGCTAATGTTACATAGAGTCCTGCTCTGTAATGACCCGCCCGATACATAAATGAAGGCATCATTATTACCCCTCAGGCAGGTTTGACCTCTAATTGCCAAAGGTAGTGACAGTTTGCCATCTACTTATCAAAATCATTCCCTGGGTGTTGGGTTAGCTCTTCTCGGCGGAGTGCTGATGGGGTGTCTTGGTATTGCCGGTAAGCTGGGTTCTGGTGCAGGCCTTAGCCCATTTCTGCTATTGGCTGCACAGGTCATATTGCTTGCTCCATTGTCGGGTATGTTTCTTCTGATGCGACAGGGGGTGGCGGGGATAAGGCCGGTGAATCCCCAGATCCTTGTCCTTCGCTCCATATCAGGTTTTGTCTATTTTGCTGCCTTCTATTGGGCGGTCAAGGGCATACCCATCGCAGATGCGCTGGTGCTGGAAAGCACGAATCCATTCTTTGCCATGTTGATGGCCCGAGTATTCCTCGGTCACCGGGTTAGTATCGCCACTATCTTTCTTGCGATATTGGCATTCTTGGGCGTATGCCTCATTTTGATCCAGCACAGTGTTCAGGGCATTTTCAATCCCTACTCACTCCTTGCGTTGCTAGCGGGAGTAGCGCGTGCAGCGGGTAGTATCACAACCGGTGTCGCAGGCCGGACCGAGCCACCTGAGCGCATCATGTTCTATTTCGCTGTTGGGATGTTGGTCTTTAGCTTATCTATTGTATTCTGGGAGGATGCGAAGGTAGAGACATCGTCGCTATGGATTCTCGCGATTCCAGCGCTGCTGTTTGTTCCACAGAATCTTGCTTACACGATCGCTAATCGTGTTGCACCTGCTTACCTCGTTGGGGCACTGTTTTACAGTGCGATCCTCGTCGGTGTGTTAGCTGATCGTTTTATGTTTGACACAGAATTCGGTATCCGTGGTGTGATAGGCATGGGTATTACGGTTGCCGCTGGTCTTGGGTTGGCTTGGTTGCGGGCGAAAGAGCTCAAAGAGTAACTTGGTGCTCAGTACTCCAGCGTCAATCAAGTGCCTAAATACTCAAAAATCTATGGAAAAATTTGGTGGGTTAGGGAGCGGTTGTTTACTGGGCCACTTTTCTCAATGACAGAGGCCTCTCCAGAGCTTCAATTTGTTACCTTTTTTGCCTGGTAAATCGCTAAGTCAGCTATTAGACGATAGGAGTTTTCGGAGTAGCCGCCACTGGTTACGGTGACCATAGGCGCATCCAGCGATTGAATCTGGTCAACTAGCCATTGGTCCCTTTTTCTGGCCCCATCGATACTGACCTGGAGCCCCCCAGCTTGTCCTGGGCAATAATATCTGTGCCTGCATTGTAGATAACCAGTTTAGGCAGTGGGCTCTGCTTAATGAAGTCCGAAAATTCTGACTCCAACCGACTGAGGTAACCTTCAGTATCTGTTCCTTGCTTTAGGGGTACTAAAAATGGCCAGCGAGATTCCTGCTCATCGGGGTGCAAGCCGGGGTAGGCTTGCATATTGTACATATCAAAGATATGTATATTGGGGTCCTCCATGGCCCAGTCAGCAAACCCATTCCCTCTATGGGCATCAAGGTCAATTACCCAGATATTGTCATCTGGTGAGAGCAGGTGCTGTTCGCGGGCACGATTAATAGCAATGGCTACATCGGCGAAAGCACAGAACCCCTCACCGTGACCAGCGAATGCATGGTGATAACCTCCACCGAGATTCAAAGCAGAGGTTTTCTTGCTCAAGGCTTCCCGTACCGCCAAGCAAGTGCCTTCTGCTGCAAAGCGCATTGGTTTCATGAAATATTTATTTAAAACGCCTGCGGGCAGCAAGCGCAGTAGCGGCATCTCTATAACGCGAGCCAGTGTTTTCGATTGATGTAAGCTATCTAAATAGGGCTGCGTATGTACAGATAATAGCCAGTCTTGACTAAGAGGCTCTGAAACAACTCTTAACTCAATGTTCGCTTCTGACTCGGCATTAATCAGTGCCAATGCTTTCTCATATTTACAGCCATCAAAAGGATGCAAGCTGGAAAGCAGCGGCAAGCTGATGTTGTAATTTGGCGAGTAGAATAGCGGTAGGCTCATGAGGTTATCTGGCTTCGAATTTGTAGCGCATAAGCTAACACATCATTGGGTGTCCACATATCAATATGATTACCAAAAAAGCGTAACTGGAAGAGAATACGATGAATAGGACTTGCTGCCCAGTCACTGATTTTGATTCCTCCTTTTCCAGGTGATGCGAACCCTGAGCCAGTCTCAAGTAACCAGGCAACGACCGTCGAGCAATTCTGATCCTTCATATTGTAATGCTTCTGCTCGCCCTTGAAGTTTTCCCAGGCTTCAATCATTTTTGTTTCATTCAGCCCATCGATAAGAATGTTCTGATCCGCATCACCACCCTCGAGGCGTCTATCAACTCGATAACCACTTGGAAAGGAAGGGCTGTGAGATCGGCCGATTTTAAAGTCCTTTTTCCCTGCTGCTGAAGAAGGCCAGTAGCTGATATAGGTGTTATCAATGGTGATGGAAGCATGTCCGACATTCCCGGTCTTTTGCTTCCAGACATGAACAGTAATAGCCATCGCGATCTCCTTATTGCGTAGTGGCTTCTAAATTCAAAACTCAATGAAGAAAGGGCAGTTAGTTCAGTGACTAATTTTATTTAGGCGGGAGGTTAGCATACTTGTATCTGGGTTCGTAGTTTCAAGCAATTACACTGAGCTGTTGCCGTATTATTCTACCGATCCAGTAGTCATTGTGTGAAGAAACAGTAGTTTTGAGTTTTTTATTCGACAAGGTTTTGCTATTGGTCGATAAATAGGTGAATAGCACTTCTTTATCTTTGTAGCTTCTTGAGGTCTATTAGTTGTGTGATAAAAATAGAGAGCAAAATCCTCTATTTTTATCACAGCTAGTTTTACTTTCTATGAATGAATCAATTGGCGCTATTTGAGTGGTAAATCATCGCTTGCCAAACGTTTTGCTTGCCGCCGCCGTAACTATCAATTGTAGGGTTCTTGATATATGACCAAGCGACTTTGCCGTTGCCCAGGAAGACAGGCTCGTCAAGTCCGCCCCAACCAAAATTCGTCAGCTTTACAGGGCCTTCCAATACATTTAGGTCTGCATCAATTTCCATAACATAGTAGGCTTTCGGAACAAGCATCCGCATTGCCCCATTTTTAGCGGAACTGCGGTTATAAGAAAGGTTGTCGGAAATACACTGAAATTGAGCATAGCCAAATAGGTAACGCCCATTTTTCAAGTCGATAAGTTGTGGATCACTGATTTGACAGTCGGGCTCTTCTACAAGCCATTTAAAGCCTTCCCCCTCGATACTTCCTTCACCATCCGCTTTAGCAATACCAATGCGAGTCAGGGATGAGGATTCCAGAGCATCCCCACTGCGTAGCCCTTGTCTTGAAATGGTTGGGTTATCGCTGTTTGACATGTAGGAAAAGAAGCAGTTCGTATCATCGGATGAGCATTGCTGGTCAAAAGGCCCTTCAGTGCTGGTATCAATGCCGTATTCGCTTTGCAGGAAGCGATTCATTTCCTCGTCATCAATGTACTTGGGGGAGACGATGAGAGATAAGTTAGTATCTTCATCCACAGGGACTACAGTATGTCCACCTCCGTTAGAGAAAAATGCATTGTCGGAGGGGATCAGGTAATTGTAGTAACCTTCAAATCTACTGGTAGAAGAAATATCCTCCATTTTGATGGCAATAGTATTTAATCCGCGCGATTGATTATATTGACCACCATCGCTAGTGCAAATTGCTCCATACTTTTCGGTACCAGGATTATAAAATGCCCGGATATTCAAGACATGACCGTAGCCGCAAAGCCAATACCAGCCTCTGTTATTACTGCCACTCATATTTAAGGACCAGTTATCGCGATCAATAACAGTCATTCCAGCAGAATAGTGGGAGCCACCATAGCTGCTATCAAAAACCCGAGCAGTTACTGAGAAAGCGTAGCTGGTGCGGCCTTGGCTATCATTCTCGACATAGATAAGCTCTTGGGCTCCGGCGTGGCCACCTCCGTGCATCTTGTTTACAACGTAGGCCGCAGGCTTCTCGCTAAGGGCTAAGTTATCCCACTCCATTAGCCAGATTTGATCATTATATTTATAGCCATTCTCGCGAATATACTCGACCATAGCGTTATAGTCGGCTTCAGAGAGTTGATCGACAATATAAGCCATCTCTTCTTGCATTTCGTTACCTTTAATTGTCTTAAAGGTCGGGGAATTGCCGAAGTCGGTCTCGGGGAAATTTTCTTTTAGCCCAGGTAGGAAGTCCTCGAACTTTAGTGTGGGATGGTCCGTAAAATAGCCAATGTATTGACTGTGATTGGTAGATATCATCAGGCCGATATCCCTTTCAATACGTCCGTCAATAGCACTGATATTATTTTCCATCTTCATCCAGTCGCTACCGTATTGCTCAACCAGATCCCCTTGAACATCATAGCGCTCGTTTGCCTGGTATTCAGTGTTGCACAAGACCGCAACCCGTGAGCAATCAGCGCTAGCTGCGATACCATGGGCTTCGTAGCATTGTTTTAGAACTGTGGTATTGCCGGTTTGGTCGAAGCTTAGAGTTTCAGGATTATATTGCAGCTCATAAACAGTGCCATAAGTGGTTTCATCTTCTCCACTACCTTCGCTAAGGGTTTTGGAAACAAACATCCTGGGTCTATCAGTGTCGGTTGCGCAAGCTGTGGTGTAACTTCGCATGGGCACAGAATGTAGATTGTCATCCTGATTACTATCTGTTCTGGCTATATAGTGTGGGAGCCCATGGACTTCTTCGGCATTGGTTTGGCCATTCGGCAATGTGATATCCCGGGAAGTAATCTGCGCAAACCCCAGATCAGCCGTTTCTATATCGCCAACAGTCACAGTGCCAGGTTCGTTGTCTGGAAGGGTCCCCGATCCGCTATCCCCAGAGCCGCTACCACTACCTGAACCGCCACCATCCCCAGAGCCTTGGCCCCCGCCATTGTCGTCAGATGATTGGGCTGGGTCCGAATCTGAAGAAGAGCCTCCACCTCCTCCACATGAAGCCAGTATGACTGTAAATGCCAGTGCCAAAGTTTTCTTGCTGAATAGCTTGCTCATAATTTTGCCCGTAAATGTGCGATTGGAATCGATTGTTATCTGTGAAATTGTCGACAAAATCTCATTTTTTGAGTTATTAGAATTGGGAGCGCCATTCTAGTTTTCTTGATCTAGCTTTCTGTGGATTACTTAATAATTTCTCTAAAGGGGCATTATTTTGATAGGAAATCTGGTGAAGTCTCTCTGTTTGAGCATTTGAAGAAGCTTTACATGGAATCACTAGAATTTTTGTCGAAGGCCAAGTAGGGTGGTTGCCATCTTAATTGGTATTGTTGATCCTATAGTTTTTACCAATGATTCTGGCTAGCGCTTTGATAAGGTTTTCAAGAGTGAAAGGGTAGGGGGTTAATTTGTTGCTGGAATAAATTCCATTAAAGTTGATGTGGCTGGAGATAAATGTATTAAACGGTTTGAACTAAGTTGCAGCGTGCGCAGGGGAGGAAGCATCGGCAATAGCCCGCGCTAAGATGTCAGCATTTATTGAACCAAATATAAGTTTTCTGTACTGCTCCCACTATCTCACAAAGTCTGCGCAAAGCCTCAAAAAATTCCGGTTCAGAAATGGTCAGTGCCTGATTGATATAGTGGGCTGTGCCGAGATAGGCGCTGTGCTCTCGGCAACACGGTATTCTTGTCTGAGGTCTAAAAATCTCCAGCCCGTATGTATAAAATCTGAATAGTGGTTTGGTTGAGGCGGCGACTGATAAATAGCTTTAAGGTTTCTGTTTCTTCTTGATACGTATATAGATCTCTTCACGATGAATGGGTAGAGACTTGGGTGCATCTATACCTATCTTCACTTGACTGCCTTTTACTTCAATAACTGTTATTACAACATTTGTTCCAATTCTCAGGTTTTCACCAGTCCGGCGCTTTAAAATCAACATGCTCATTTCCTTCGGAAGCTAAATTATGTGCGGATTCCACACGAGGGGAAGCTGGAAAGTGGTGTGTGGAGGAGGGTTAGGAGGCGCACGAGAACGGTAGGCATAAAAGAAGAAAATACGGATGTAACGCTCCCAGAGCCTAATGAAACACCCTAAGCTCCTGAGTCTAGTCAACTTTATTGAAGACGAGCGGGTTTCTAGCGTATTATCCATACAGCCAGTGCGTCCTGAGTATTTTTTTTTTTTATTTTTTATAAATAAAAAATAAATACGTGCTATCCAGGAGATGGAGGTCGGCCCTCCGTTATCGCTTTGCAGGAAGTGATAACAAACCGCCTCAAGGTGATCGGAGTAAAGAGCTTTGGTTAGAAGCGCTTGAGGAAAAGGCGTAAGAGATACGTCAGGTATGTTGTGTAGAGACGAATGCAAATGAACCACTGATGAGGTGTCGAAAGCGTATTACCAAGATGATGTCAAAACCCGTGCACTGGCTAAGTGCGGGGATAAGCTTGGAGGTTACCTGTTTACCGACCGAGTGGCATCCGGCATAGAGGTGGCGTGAACACACAACAGGCTTTTGGGTGGAACAGGAGAACCTGTCGTCCAGGTGTTAAGGAAGAGCGTCAAGTAGAGGCCCTACAAGACGTTGAGTACCAAGACTGGTCACAGGGGCGGAACAACCCGTAGTAGTGGAGAAGCGGCTGTAATGGACGTGGAGCGAAGGGGTTGTCGTATTCGGCGACTAACCGTGTAATCAACCCAGATGGGGAGGAATTAACGATTAGCGCAAAGCCATTCAATATTCCCAAGCGAGCGGTTTGGGAAGCGTGGAAGCAGATTAAGGCTAATGGCGGCGGAGCGGGGATTGATGAGATAACGATAGAGCAATACGAATCGAGTCTTGTCAAAAACCTGTACAAGCTATGGAATCGGATGTCATCTGGCAGCTATTTTCCATCAGCCGTCAAACGAGTGGATATTCCGAAACTCGATGGCAGCCTGCGACCACTGGGTATCCCCACAATCGAAGATCGCATTGCACAAATGGTGGCTAAGCAACTGCTGGAGCCAGAATTGGAGAAGGTATTTCACCCTGACTCCTACGGTTATCGGCCAGGCAAATCTGCTATAGACGCAGTGCGTCGAGCTCGACAACGATGCTGGGATAGAATCTGGGTAGTTGATTTAGATATCAAAGGTTTCTTTGACAATATTAATCACGAACTCCTGCTGAAGGCATTAGATAAACATAATAATCATCGGTGGGTCAGACTCTATGTACAGCGCTGGTTAACGGCTCCAGTACAACATCGGGACGGACAGCTTGAAGAGCGAACACAAGGTACTCCACAAGGGGGCGTAATTAGCCCGCTACTAGCAAACTTGTTTTTGCACTACGCGCTGGACGCCTGGATGGTGAGAACGCACAGAGATATTCCTTTTGAGCGTTACGCGGATGATGCTGTTTACCATTGTCGTAATCCTCGAGAGGCGGATCGCTTACTGGCGGCTCTAAAAGCACGCCTGACTACCTGCGGGCTTGAGGCTCATCCAGAGAAAACGCGCAAGGTTTACTGCAAGAACAGTAATCGTAAAGACTCCCACCCAGTGACCCACTTTGACTTTCTGGGGTTTCGATTTGGTCCCAGAAAAGCAAGGAATCGCCAAGGGCAGATCTTCACCGCATTTAGTCCTTCAATGAGCCCTAAGGCCTTCAAGAGGATTAAGGATAAGGTCAGGCAATGGCGAGTAATAAACTGGGTGGATCGATCACTATCTGAAATGGCAAAAGTACTTAATCCCGCAATACAGGGTTGGCTGAACTACTATGGTCACTTTGGGCGGAGATATGGTGTTTATCGACTTCAGAAGTATCTTGACCAAACGCTGATGCGTTGGGCCAGGAAGAAGTTTAAGCATCTAAAGCGAAGCTGTTTCAAGAGCTGGGTCTTTATTGGAAAGGTTCGTCAACAAATGCGCGGCTTGTTTGCACACTGGAGAATGGGAAGATTGCAAATGTGCTGAATACGAAGAGCCGTATGAATTGAGAGGTTCACGTACGGTTCTGTGAGAGGTCGAAGGGGAAGTTCCTTTGGTCTACTCGACCTTTGATAGGTCTGATATCAACTTGGTTAGCTGGCCCCTGGTGTTGGCGCACCTTGGGTCAGCGCTTTTACTTTTCTCTTATGTCACTTTACCGTTCTCCTTTTGGGGGGAAGCTTTGATAAAAAATCTTGGAACGATTGATTCTGTTGGACTATTAGCCCTGTAGAAAACCCCTGAATTGCGAACCAAGTACTGATAAATATCTATCGATTTTACGCGGCTTTGACACTAAAACAAACTTAATAAAATCCAATAAGATTATTTTCGTGCCTATATTTTAATGGGCTTTCATTTTTTAAATTTCAATTTCCTGCTGGCAATTTGAACTTGGATCGAAGTATTTTCTAATTTGAAAATAGAGATTACTAATGGCTAAAAATTATCTTTGCCACTTTGAACGCATAATTTTTGGTTGGCATGTATTGGGGGAAAATACAAATCATTGTATTACTAATATCCTATAAGGATGTTTCAGTCGCGTAATCTGAAGGGCTGGCAAGAGTAATTCGACCGGGAGCCTTTAAGACCAGAATGTTTATTGCGAGCATCTGATAATAGATGCTTGGGAGGAATAGACTGTTTACTTCCAATCCGCTAAAAACAATCCAGAGGGTAGGTCTAGCCTAGTCCAGCTAAGAGATTGAAGTTTTGCCAGATAAAACGAACCCCGATAATACAAAGCAGTAAGGCAAAACACAGCTTTAAGCGCTTAGCAGATATTCGGTGAGCAACGCTGGCACCAAGCCTGGCAAAGAGCACGCTGGTAAGTACAATTCCCACAAAAGCCGGCCAGTAAATATAACCACTACTCCACTTTGGTAGTAACTGATTGTCCCACCCTTGCACGGCAAAGCTGATTGAACCAGAAATCGCGATTGGCAGACCAAAGGCAGCAGAGGTTCCGACAGCGAGCTGCATTTTTGTACCGAAGTGCGATAAGTAGGGAACCACCAAGGCCCCTCCACCAATACCAAAGATCGCTGCGAGCCAGCCGATTACTCCTCCGGAACAGATCAGGGGTGCTGCCCCGGGTAAGTGACTGCCATTTTCTTGTGAGGTTGCCGAGGCCAATCCACTTAAGCCCATACGCACGGACATAAATATGGCAAACACGCCAATCAATAGCTGCAACCAAGCACCAGGTAACAAGTCTGCTGTCACGCCGCCCAGCCAAGACCCCACAAGTATCCCTGGAGTCATAATCCAGAATAGGCGCCAGTCAACGGCACCTTTTGCGTTATGTGCCCAGACCGAGCTGACTGAAGTCACGATAATGGTCGCTAACGAGGTCCCCACCGCCATATGGGTCAGCACCTGGGGGGAGATACCCGTGGCAGAAAAAATCAACACCAAAGCAGGCACGATAATCAAGCCCCCACCAATCCCCAAGAGGCCTGCCGCTGTACCCGCGATGGCGCCGAGTAACAAGTAAACAAATAGCATTTCCATAGTGCAATAGTCTAGTCACTTTTGAAGCTAACCAAACACACTGAATCGAGCTGTTTGATACATTAAATTGCTTTTTATGATTTTTGGGATCCAGTTAACTGACGCATTCAAAAATGTATTCGAACGTCCATTAAAAAATGGAGGAAGGTGCATCGGTAGGATTCGCACCTGTCAAGTTTGAGCTCTAGACGGGGCTTATATTGGACTGTATAGGTGCGGTATTAAGCTGGCACTTGAGCTAGATCAGCAAGCTATTTACTTATTTTCAGGCCTCATTACCACTGATCGGTGTTTAGCCTAAAAGGCATCGAAATCACTGGTTTTTTTTGGCATTTGATGAAATTCACCTTACTTGTTTATTTGTGTGGTTAGACCTGAGAAAGCAAGGGAATCATAACTATCAGTATTTTACCAGGATCACAAAATATACTTGCCTGTCCGGACTTAAAGGAAATTGAAGTTTCCTTATCTGCATAATTCAAAATACGTTTCAGGCTAGAGCAAAGACGACTTATTGCACCAAATAATGGTTGCTTTAAGCATTGCAAAATTTACCTTTCATATTCTTTGCATGATTCACAAATAGAATCAGCAATGTAATATGTAATATTGTGGTAAGGACAAACTATGCCAAATGATGCTGGAGCCTCCAATTTTGGAGGTCAGAAAACTTGGAGTTTCAACCAGGGCAATTACAATAGTATGCTTAAAAAGCACCCAAATTCTAAGGGCGGAATTTGTGAAGCTCTAGCGGTAAGTTGGATTAGTAAGGGGCTTCAATCTGGTCTTCAGGATGCATTGTCTACAGGAGGAGACGTTGACAAAACGAAAGTGGCAGTAGTTGCTCAACGTTTTGCCTCCATGTATCGATTCAAATTTAAAGATGGAACTGAGGGAGATCCACTAAAGGGTTTCCAAATGATAAAAGAATCCCAAAAGTATTTGGAGTCTCAAGGCTTCAAGCATATAACTCATGTAGGGAAGGCCTCAAAACAAAAAGACAAGGTTGGAAATCCCCCTTTAAAAGAACAATTTTCCATTGTGTTTGACGGCATTGAAGCAGAACAATGCTTTACCCAGCAGACACAAACAATTTATAGCATGTTAAGGTTTTCTGGGGCTAAGTGGGCACATGCAACAGCATTCAGGATTGAGCCCACTGCAGATAAAACCACATATTATTTTGACCCTAATGCGGGTGAGTTCAAATTCTTAAAATTTGCACAGTTTCGAAAGTGGTATGAAAATTACCATAGCAGCAACAGATTATACCGGACATCCGCAACGATAGGGTTTCAGTTGTTGGCTCACAATGATCGCTAACTTGCACAAATGGTCTTTCCGTTAAAGCCTATTGATACAGAAAATAGTATTAAAAATAATAACCACCAATAGCTCAAGAAATATATATTTATACCTTGATAATCAGCGCCATCCCCATAAATGAAACCTAAAAGATAGTGAAGAGCACACATCTATTTAGCGGGCACTGAAGCGACTGGGGCGCGCTGAATATCAAGGTATGAGGCCATTGATGATCAGTAACCTCAATTTATGTTGCTACTACAATGAAAGTGATGAAAAGCATGAACGCTTGGCAATCAGTATTTGAGCAACAAGGTGTAGCTATCTCACGATTTTTATTGGCGCCACCTAGCCTTTATGGAGTTGGCATCAATATGGGGCTTCAGCCTGGCTTAGGGTAAGGCTAAAAACTTGTAACAGTAAAGCCTCACCATCTAAGGTTGAATATTGATCGCTCCCTTCATTATCTCTAAGTGAGGATAAGGCAATCTTAAAGAGTTGTAGGCCCACTTTCGCAGCTTGGTATACCAATTTTCTAGATGGTGAAAATTATCATCGGATAAGGCTTCGTTAGCTTTAAATTTAATAAATTAACTTGATTAAATATGCGTCTTGCGATAACTCTTTCAGGAATCTATGGGCGTGTAGTTTGCTTTAATTATTACTTAGATACGGATCCCAGGACAAACACATTTGTGTTAAGAGTTGTCGGCTGATAGTCACTGCTTGTATTAAATTTTTCTACGTCTTCTTTATGCTAAGTTACTAAAAGGAAACTCTTGAAGTAATTGGGGCCATAAGATGAGTTGACCAAATTTAAATGATATGTGATCGATTTAAGTGGCAAACCCTCCCTTTTAAGGTGATATCGTGGCTGATAAATCCAACTTTCTGTCCAGACTATTCACGCCGATTGAAGCGCCAGAGAGCTTTGTCCAGCAGCACTTAAAAGGTTATGGCAGTGTATCTACTCTGCTTATAAATGTTGTCACTAGAAGTGACCAGCGCGAAATTACTGATTGTCTAGACAAGCTCTATGACTTAGTTGCATTGACTACCGCGCCTCACCCAAAACGCTTTTACTTAGAAAAGATAGAGGCGCTGAGGAAAGAGCTGACAGGTGCCGTTGGAAGGAAGGTCCTATATAAGAGGTTGGAGGTCGAAAAGATCCCCTTCTACATCCACTTTGATAGCACGTCTGTATGCTTTATAGCAAATCATGATTTTTTTTCCGGTTACACTGGCCTGCTCTTTTCTAAATATGCCAATTGCTTGTTGAAGAAAGATCAGGAGAAGTCAGATGCATATTACTCTTCAATAATACATATATACAAGGGTAATGGGCAATACTCGAATTTTCACCGAGTTATAGGGCTGGCCCAAGCTATATTTATAGGTTTAAGTCTGAGAATGTTTAATAGGAAGGAGAACAAGCCAAATCCATTTCTCTTGGAGGGAAAGGGTTGTATAAAAGGAGATCTCGATGACATCGTGTTGGTGTCAGCTAAAGTTGAATCTAGCGAGATATCTTTCGAAAATGTTTTGAAATCTTTTATAGATAATTTTGTCAGTACTTTCGAAAGACAGCGAGCAAATATATTGATTACCCAAGAGTTCATTCACAATATTCCGGATCAGGGTGAAAGACTGGCTGGGGTAGGAAATACGGCGTCTGGTTTCTATTTTTCTCTAAATGAACTCTCTAGGTATCAAATATACCTATTAAAAAGGTACCATATTGCATATTATGCAATGGTGCTCCTCAACCTGTTAAAAGTTGAGAAGCAAGTTACATCAAGTATTAACGAAGACTTTACATTTAGTTATTTGCCTGCTCGAGAGGTCGACTGTATTGCGACCTATTCAATCACAAGAGATGCACTGGTTTTTGTTATTAGTAAAGCTTCTGATGGTTATCATATTGAGGTTGCTGTTAATGAGGCTATTTTCTCTCTTGATAAGGTTGTTCTGTTTCTGAAATCTTTCTCTAGTGAGATTGAACTATCAGATATCTGATAGACGCTTGAAAAACTTATACTAATATTTAGGTGCGTTTAAGTTGGTCACTCATGTCAATTGCTAGCTTGCAGTAGTTGTTAGCCCAAATCGTTTGAATTCGCGATTACTAAACTCATAATAACCGGAAATCCTCTTGCAGATATATTGATAGTTTGGGTTGCTCAAATCTTTAATTTTGTTCTTCTTGCCATTGATTGTCTCTGTTAACTTTATGTTGTCCTGGTGGTAGACAATGGCTTCTTCCATAAAAATTGGCTGTACTTTGAGCTCATTGATAACTCGATAAGCCAGGTCTATGTCATCGTAACCCCAGGTTCCATCGTATTTTTCATCGAAAAAACCAACCTTGATGACATCCTGCCTTTTAAACACCATATTGCAGCCATAAAAGTGCCCCCAGGGGTGTTCTGTATTGGGTAATTGCTCTATTTTCCCTAGGCGCCTATCTTTACTGAGTCCATAATTTGATGGGCTATTAAATCTAGGGCATGCGTCAAGGTACTTGCCGTCGCCGTCCATTTCTGCTGGGACAATATCTTTAGAGTGAATAAACTCCCTTATCCCGGTCATGCAGATACTAGGCCCATAATCATTGATTATTTTTTGAATCTCTGCCAGATAGTTCGGGGCGGGGATACAGTCACTATCTGTAAATATACACCACCCGTGTCTAGCAATTTTTACACCTAAGTTTCGCGCCGAGTTTAGTGCGAATGGGTCTGGTAATTGAGGTCTGAATAGTAAAGTTAAAGTAAGGTGGTTCTTAAACTGGTTGTAACATGACAGGATGTTGGGATCTTTTGAGTTGTTATCGACAATAATGATTTCAAAATTTTCCTTTGGATAGGTTTGTAAAGTGTAGCCTTGTAATAGGTTATACAGAAGGTCAGAATCATTGTAGCATGGCATAATAATACTGAATCGATCGGACATGCACCTAAACTTCCTGTTGTCTATAGCTCAAAATCATTTTAAGTGAATCAGGTGGAATATAAGGTAAGCGATAAATCGAATCCCCTTAACTTGGCGACTGGATTGATCGGCTATCAAACCTGATCCTTGCATTTTAGAGTACTTAGAAGTTTTAGCACTTTTGATAGTGAATATGAGGATTATTGGCAGGGTATATCTTTGTGCAGCTCACTTGGACATTTGCAGGTGAAATAGTGGAAAGCTAGGGAGCCTCTGAATAACTCCGTGATGCCTCTGGCATGCAGAGCGGTTCACAATCAAGGCGCGGCTTCGCAGGAATGTCTAGGCCTTTCAAGAAGTCGCAACGCGGAGTGTGAATCGCTCTGCAAGCCCCGAAGGGCGGGCCTTGAAGGCCGCATCTGCTGCGTTGCAGCTCTTGCAAAGGGCTACGGCCATTCGCGGCGAGCTGCGCCTAACATCTGCAGCCTTCAAGACCCGCAGAGGTATTGCGTAGTTATTCAGAGGCTCCCTAGAGCAATAGTCTGCCATGTTATTTGACTTCTTGGTAAAGCTACCTCCTTTCAATTCATAAACTGGAACATCGAATCTCATTATATAGGGCGATATAATTAAGGCTTTTAACTTGCTCTAGTCTTTAGGGGGGTAAATGTCGAGAAGTGAATATTCAGGTCAATTTATTGCTCTTGGAAGGAGGAAATACCTGTTAGGGATCAGCTTGTTAATTACATCTCATGCGATAGACCGGAAGTATTGGGTGGAATTTTAACTTACCCAATAGTTTGTGTTGAATTACACGGGGGAACCTTTGAGTAAATGATTGAGGCTCAGCAAATCCCCACTAACGATGGGATAGTGCTTGGTGGAAGGCTATTCTCGCCGAGTGAGGTGCCCAAAGCCGGCATCATTATTAATTCTGCTATGGCGGTTAAGCAGAGCTACTATCGGGATTTTGCTTGTTTCTTAGCCCGGAATGGCTATTTGGTTCTTACTTATGATTACCGAGGTATCGGAAAGTCCGCTATCGAGAGTCAAAGGGACAAACGGCTGACCTTAAGAGCCTGGGGGAGAGAGATTTGGCGGCAGTGATTGACTGGTGTAGCAAACGAGCTAAAAGCTTGGAGTGGCACTGCATTTGCCATAGTGTCGGTGGTCAAATTGTAGGTCTTGCATCAAATAACACCCGATTTGCGAGTGTGTATTGTGTTTCTTCTCAGAGCGGTTATTGGGGGCACTGGGATGCAAGGTATCAGCCAAAGCTGTTGTTTGGATGGTACTGCGCATTTCCTTTGCTATCGAATGTTTTGGGGTGGGTGCCTGGAGTACTTTGGGGGGAGAGAACCTACCTGCAGGAATAGCTCGTGAATGGGCTTACTGGGCTCGACATAAGGATTACGTTGTCGATCAGCATGGTCGGCCGATTCGTGAGGGATTCGAGCGCTTGCAGTGTGATATGAAGTTCCTGCTAATAGATGACGATAAGGACTTTGCACCAGAGAAGGCTGTCTACGCATTGCGAGATTTTTACTGTAATGCGAATACAGATATTGAGGTGATTCAAACCAGCTCTATTGGAAAGACATCAATAGGCCACTTTGGGTTTTTCCGAAAGGAGTTCAAGGAGAGTCTTTGGCGGAACGTATTAGGTTGGCTGGACTAGTCCCTCCTGGCGTTGATACGCCCTCGTATCAGAAATGATGCCTTTTTAAGCAACTCGAGTCTGTGGTCGTTAGCATGGAAAGACAAGTACTGTGTAGAGGCTTACAAGAACCAGAAGGGCCCATCTGTCTGCCTGATGGCCGCATTTATGTCACTGAAATGGCATCTGGACGGCACTGTATAAGCCGTATTGACTTGCAGGGTCAATATCAACAAATAGGCTATCCTGCTCGGCGACCTAATGGCATGGCAATCGATGGGTATGACAATTTATGGATTGCAGATGGAGGGGGTAAGCAGCTTGTTCGCATGGGGCTAAATGGGGATCTTATTGAATCTTATGACGGACCAGAAGATCAGCCCTACTTATGGCCCAATGATCTGGTTTTTGGTGAAAATGGCTTACTTTACATAACCGACTCCGGGATTGACCCGGATATTTTTGTTCAGGGGCAGGTGATTCGAGCTGATTGCCGATCTTGTCGCTACGATGGACAGGTATTAGAGATAGATCCTCGCAATGGAGATGTTTTGCGACAGCTTGATTCCGGATTACGTTTTCCCAACGGTATTGCCATTGATGATCGGGGCCAGCTGTATGTAGGGGAGACTATTAGCGGCAATATCTACCGCTACGATCTCGCTTCGTTAACGCACCCCAAGCGGGAGCTTTTCGGCAATGTGGTTGTTGGGGCGCCAGAGGGGTTTGTAGGGCCAGATGGGATGGCTTTCGGTAGCGACGGGCGATTATATTGTGCAGTTTTTGGTCAAGGTGACGTGACCGTTCTTGATGGTGAGGGAAGTGTGGCCGAACGTATACCCACCTGTGGTAAGCGTCCCACGAATATAGCCTTTTGCGAAGACTCGAGAGGTGGGGCGGTAGTAACGATTCTGGATGCAGGGTGCTTAGAGTGGGTAGGAATACCGTGCCGTGGTAGGCAGCTATATCGCCCAAAGATATAGACTGAGTGGATTGTCTACCTAATGATATTGTTTAGGGCCAAATAAAAGCAGCTTCAACGTCAGTTTTTAGATTTCTGTTGTATATAGTTGCGCCATCCATGAAATTGGGAAATGTCTTCTTGTTGCTGAGTCAAATAGTTTTCTCCTAATATCCCTAAAACTTGCCCGCCATTTTCTAAGACTACTTTACCCAAAGTTAGTCCCGTTGCCTCTAAATTAAGCACTTCAATTAAGTTGGTCTTGGGTAAGGACCAAATTTCAACGTTGAACCATGTTCCACCTGTGCGCACTCTCTGCATCGAAGGATATTCGCCTTTGATTGCCCACATCCGGTAAATGGCTTCTGTTTTAGCCTCCCTGACAAATGTTGCATTGTTTTGTATTAAGTTTTTATCTAACGCCAGGCCACGCATCAATGGTCCATTTACTGCGACTTCTGTATGTGTACTCATTTCGATTGTCTAAATCAAATATTTGATATTAGTGCTACTGACCGGTTTTATTACTACTCATACTCTCCGCATAAGCTCGCCAGCCATGCCACTTGGATATATCTTTCTGGTTTTGGACAATATAGTTTTCACCCAGTATGCCTAATACTTGTGTTCCATCCGCTAAAGCAACTTTACCTAAAACTAACCCTTTGGCCTCCTCCTCTAATAGATTGACCAAGTTGGCTTGCGGAATCGACCAGATCTCCAGTGTAATCCATGTGCCGCCGTTGAGAACTCTTTCCATTGCGGGGTATTTGTCTCCAATTGACCACATGCGATAGATCGACGCCGTTTTAGCCTCTCGTACAAAAGTGGCATGGTTTTTAAGCATATGTTTTTCGAGGGCGAATCCACGCATTAGCGTGCCATTAACTGCGACGTCAATAGATTCAGCATTCGCTAGTGACACCAATACCATTAAACTAGCAGCAATATATCTGAGTATCCTGAGCATTTATTTATCTCGAGTTGGCGCCTTATGAATTTAGCTTAGATATGGAGGCAAGAAGACACTAAATTATGCTTGTGCCTCCCTTATTATTTTAGAATGCTACCAGAGATATATTTTGTCGTTTATCAATAAAAACCAGTGGAAACATATTATGAACCTGACAGATTTGTTATTACCTACATATATACAACTATTGGAAGCCCTTTCTAGTTGGTTGGAAAAGGCAAAAACAGAATTTCCAGAAGATGAGTCTGAAGCCCTCCTTAAAGCGAGGCTTGCCCCAGATATGTTTCCTTTATCATCCCAAGTGCGGTTTAGTTGTTTACAGGCGCAAGAGGCAATATTTCGATTGAAGCGGTGTGCGCTTCCAGATTTTCTGGAGCAGTTGGCTCGTGAAGGGCAGAGAGCTGATGAAAACCCCGGGTCCATTTCCGAAGCTCAAGAGCGAATTCGAGAGGCACTGGCATTTTTAAGAAGCGTTACGCCAGAAGCAGTGATGGTAGCAGTGGATGAGCCTGTGACGATTAAGCTCCCGAATGGGATGACTTTCGATATGACTAATGAGCAATATGCCAGGGACTGGGCGCTACCTCAATTTTATTTCCATATCAACACGGCCTATGCAATCTTGAGAGCCCAAGGTGTTTCCTTAGGTAAAGCCGACTATGTACAGCACGCTTTTGCTTATCTCAGGCCAGAGATGATTTCAGATTGCTAATGGTTAACAACGCTAAGTTTTTCAAGTTCATAGCTGATGGGGAGGGGGACTTTGCTTTTCTCCATCTGACTTTTGTGTATTAACTCCATAAGTGTTAATTTCGAGAGAAAAAGAGATTACTAGATAAAAAGTCAAACTTCTTTGTTGGTACGTTCTTCTATAGAATCCGCTCCCTTTCCGATTCTTCATGCGTACGATAACAGGAAGTTTATATATGACCATCTCCCGCCGAACCTTTGTCCAGGCTATGGGTGTTGCACTTTTGACTCCCTTTACGGTCCGTTCTCTCGCGGACACTGATAGTGAAACCTATGCACGTTTTGTACTGGGCGGCACCACATTTGCTGATCAAATTGATAACGACGGAATTGTTTTTGATTTATCAGTAGCCTCGGGAGATCCCAGTCAAACTGGAGTGGTCCTTTGGACGCACATTAACCCTGACTCCTATATCGCGGGTCAGTCGCTGTATGTAGATGTCGCGCTGGATGAGGAGTTTACCCAGCCAATTCTAAGTGCTGAGATTAATGCTAGCGATATCACGGCAGACCGTGATTACACCGTTAACATTGACCTGGAAGGCTATTTATCTTCTGACCAACGTTACTATTACCGCTTCAAATACGGGACTGTCAGTAGCCGCGTTGGTCGTTGTCACACACTGCCTACCGGTAGCCTAGAGAATCTAAAGATGGCTGTGGTTACCTGTCAGGATTACACTACCGGTTATTACAACGCCTACAACCATATCGCGGACGAAGATGTACATTGCGTACTGCATTTGGGTGACTTTATCTATGAATACGCCCAGTACGAGGGCTTTGAAAGCTCAATAGTGCATTCGCTCTCTCTGCCTTCTGGCGGCTCTGTTGCGATGGATCTTGAGGACTATCGTCATATTTACAGAGAGTATCGCAAGGACAAGAACCTGCAGCGAGCGATGGAAATGCACTCATTTATCATCACCTGGGATGATCATGAAACTGCAGACAATGCTTACTGGGATTACGAGCGGGATACTCTGGGTGTGCCATCTCATCCCTACCAGACTGGCGATAACAACCCTGACCAGCTGCGCCAGTTGCGTCGCGATGCTCAGCAGGCCTGGATCGAATATGTTCCAGCGCGGGTAAAAGTCGATGAATCCGCAAGCCACGCTTTTGACTACTTGCAGATTTATCGTTCTTTCCAGTTCGGTGACTTGGTTGATCTGTATATGACAGATAGCCGCACCTATAGAACCAAGGAGCCGTGCAAGGATGGTACAGCTTGGGAAAACTACTGGTGCACAGATTATGAAGAAGATACCCAAACCATGCTGGGTAAGACTCAGCGGGATTGGCTGATTGATGGAGTTGTTAACTCCAGTGCCCGCTGGAAAGTGTGGGGGAACCAGACTTTGCTGGCACAATTGGCTGGTACTATTTTGGGGCGCTCTCTTGTGTATGCCAATTATGATGCCTGGGATGGTTACCAGTGGGAGCGGGAAAAGATCCTGTCATCTGTTAAGGACAGCAATGTCGATAACTTTGTAGTGCTGACAGGGGACCTCCATTCCAGTATCGCTTCATACCTGAAGGTTGATTTCAGCAAAATTAGCAACTGGGACTACGACAACCTGGTCGGCGTTGAGCTGATGACTCCTTCCATATCTTCTCCCAATATGAACGATACGATTGAGAAAGGTATTGATGTTGGCAGTGTGTTTACATCATTGCTAAATGGTGGGGTTCAGGTCAATAACCCACATATCAAAGATTTTGTTAGTAATATCTATGGATATGCAGTGATTGAATTCAATGTCAACGAACTGAACTGGACCGTATACAACATCGATAAGAAGAGTGATAACCCGGATACCGAAAAAGCGGTATATAAGAAGTTTAATTATGAGCCTGTTGGCATGTGGTTAACCGAAAAGTAGCTGGTTCCCAGTTAATATGAAGTTGTGGGGCGCTTGCCCCCAACTTCACAAGATTCCTCTATTTCTATCCCTTCTGCATCATATTTAGCTTGAACAAGTAAGAAAGTCCTTCCCCGGTAGCAAAACTAATAAGCCATTGAACACGCATTTGATATATGCCTGCGGGTCATCTATACCCGACGATGGGCACAATGCTGTATCTAGCGTTGGGGCACTCTTGATAGATCAAGACATCAAGTAAAAGGATATTACCTTGCTGCAAGAATCTTACCCTTACTACCTGGCCAATGAAGCAGTGCATGCCAACACCGATCTGGAAGTTACTGACAAGTATTCAGGGAAAGTAGCTACCCGGGTTGCAATGGCTGATGCCAAGGTTATTGACAGTGCCATCGACTGGGCGCTTTTGGCAGAAAAACCGATGGCTAATTTGCCGTCTTACAACCGCCAGGAAGTTTTACAGCATTGTGTTGTACGTTTTCGTGAAAGGTTTGAAGAGCTGGCCGAAGCGTTGTGTATTGAAGCTGGTAAGCCGATTCATGATTCGCGGGGCGAGGTGCTGCGTCTAATCGATACATTTCATGTGGCCGCTGAAGAGGCAGTACGTATCAATGGTGAGATTATCAATCTTGAGATATCCAAGCGCTCACGGGGCTATCGCGGATATATCAGGCGAGTGCCAGTAGGCGCATGCTCATTTATATCGCCGTTCAATTTCCCTTTGAACCTTGCCGCTCACAAGGTGGCACCTGCCATCGCTGCCGGATGTCCCTTTGTACTAAAACCCGCTAGCCGCACGCCCATAGGGGCATTGATCATCGCTGAAGTTCTGGCCGAAACACAGTTGCCGAAAGGTGCTTTTTCTGTATTACCCTGCCATAGAGAGGGAGCAGAGCTGTTTACAGTGGATGATCGATTTAAGCTGCTGAGCTTTACCGGCTCACCGGCGGTCGGCTGGGACCTAAAGGCCAGGGCGGGACGAAAGAAAGTGGTTTTGGAGTTGGGAGGTAATGCAGCCTGCGTTATCGATCGGGATACAGATCTTGATGATGCTGTAGAGAGGTTAATTTTTGGTGCTTTCTATCAGTCGGGTCAAAGCTGTATCGGCGTCCAGAGGATCTATGGACATTGCAGTCTATATGAAGACCTGAAGCGACGTCTGGTTGAGCGTACCAAAAAGCTTAAGAAAGGCGATCCTCGATCAGAAGATACATTTATTGGCCCAATGATTTCTGAGGGAGAGGCTACCCGCTTGCATTCCTGGGTGGAAGAGGGGGTTCAAGCCGGGGGAACCCTGCTTTGTGGAGGTACACGAGATGGCGCCATGCTTGATCCAACGCTATTGGAAAACGTGCCCCATGACTGCTCCATTGTGCAGCAGGAGGCATTTGGTCCAGTTGCAATTCTGGAGCCTTTCGATAGCTTTGATGATGTTTTAGACAAGGTGAATGACAGTGCCTTTGGTCTGCAGGCTGGCATATTCACTCGTGACCTTTACAAATCCCAGCAAGCCTGGGATACCTTGGAGGTGGGTGGTGTGGTTATTGGTGATGTACCCAGCTGGCGGGTAGATAATATGCCCTATGGTGGTGTTAAGGATTCGGGTCTTGGTCGGGAGGGAGTACGCTGGGCTATTGCGGATATGACCGAGGAGCGGTTGATGGTGGTGCGTGAGTTAAATAGCTAGAAAATTAATAGATCACCAGGCCCACAACTCTCTTTGCAGCTGTGGCCTTGGACTAACGATTGACCTTACTTATTAGTTTGGGTATGTCTGGCTGAGATGCTGGGCATGAAACCGAAGATGTTCCTCAATAAAGCTGGCGATAAAGTAATAGCTGTGGTCATAACCTGAATGACGGCGAAGTTGGAGCGGGTAGTTACTTGCTTTGGCAACCGCTTCGAGCATCTCGGGTTTCAGCTGTTCAACAAGAAAGCTATCGGCTTCCCCTTGATCCACCAACATCGGCACAGACTTCTCGGCATTTTTGAGCAGTTCGCTGCTATCGTAGTCTCGCCAACTATCCCGATCTTTGCCCAAATAAGCTTCAAAGGCTTTTTGTCCCCACGGACACTGAGAAGGATTGCTAATGGGGCTGAAGGCTGATGCGGAAACATAACTTGCCGGATTGCGTAGGGCGATTATCAGTGCACCATGGCCCCCCATTGAATGTCCTGCAATGGCGCGCTGTGTTGTCACAGGGAAGGTGGTCTCGATAAGTGCCGGCAGTTCTTCCACCATATAATCATACATGTGGTAGTGGCGACTCCAGGGCGCTTGGGTGGCGTTGATATAAAATCCAGCACCTTGCCCCAGATCATAGGCTTCATCATCGGCAACAGATTCTCCACGGGGACTGGTGTCGGGAGCAACGATGGCTATCCCTAGTTCGGAGGCAATCCGCTGGGCTCCTGCCTTTTGCATAAAATTCTCATCGGTACAGGTCAGACCTGACAGCCAGTAGAGCACCGGAACCTTGTGCATTTGTGAAGCTTGCGGTGGCAAATAAATAGCAAAACGCATTTTGCAGTTAAGTGACTGTGAGTCGTGAAGGTATTGCTTGTGCCAGCCGCCAAAACTCCGGTTGGCACCGATATTTTCAATAGACATGATGGGTAGTCCTAATTGGACCACCGCCAAGAGATGGCCCAATTGATCATTGCTGGTTATTGATCGAAGTGAATGACGGTGCGGATACTTTCGCCTTTATGTAACAGATCGAAAGATTTATTGATGTCATCCAGGCTCATGGTGTGGGTGATAAAGCCGTTGAGCTGGAATTCGCCATTCAGGTAGCGTTCTACGTAGTCTGGTAATTCGGAGCGTCCTTTAACGCCGCCGAATGCGGACCCGCGCCAGACTCGGCCTGTTACCAGCTGGAACGGACGGGTGGAGATCTCCTGGCCGGCACCAGCTACACCGATAATGACCGATTCACCCCAGCCCTTGTGGCAGCACTCCAGAGCGGAGCGCATCACATTGACGTTGCCGATGCATTCAAAGGAATAATCCACACCGCCCTCGGTGAGTTCGACGATGACTTCCTGAATCGGCTTATCGTAATCGTTTGGGTTGATGCAGTCCGTCGCCCCCAGTTTGTGGGCTAACTCAAACTTGCTTTCATTGATATCGATGGCAATGATTCGTGAAGCTTTCGCCATGGTGGCGCCGATAATCGCCGAAAGGCCGATGCCCCCAAGGCCAAAGATCGCAACGGTATCGCCTTCTTGAACCTTGGCGGTGTTCATCACCGCGCCCATGCCAGTAGTGACACCACAACCCAGCAGGCAGACTTCCTCTAACGGCGCAGCCGGATTTACTTTTGCCAGCGAAATCTCTGGCAATACGGTGTACTCCGAGAATGTTGAGCAGCCCATATAGTGGTAGATGGGCTTGCCATCTTTATAGAAGCGCGTGGTGCCGTCAGGCATCAGGCCTTGGCCCTGAGTTTCACGGATCTTTTGGCAGAGGTTCGTCTTGCCGGACTTGCAGAATTTACACTCGCCACATTCTGGGGTGTACAGGGGGATCACATGATCACCCTCTTTGACACTGGTAACCCCTTCACCGACATGCACGACAATGCCGCCACCTTCATGGCCCAAAATACAGGGGAATTTGCCTTCCGGGTCGTCGCCAGACAAGGTGAAAGCATCGGTGTGACACACTCCCGATGCAATGACCTTGATCAATACTTCACCAGCCTTTGGCAGCATGACATCCACTTCTTCGACCGATAACGGTTGGCCAGGCCCCCAAGCGATGGCGGCCTTCGACTTGATAAATTGCTCAGACATAAGATTACTCGCTGTTAAATCATGTCATTCAGGGCCTGGAGTTGGTTGGCCCCGCTGTGACGACTGGGGAGCCATTATATTGATTGCAGAATTGATTATAATTGGGTGTTTTTGAAACTTACTTTTACATATTTGCAATAATGAAAGACTGGGAAGGTATTACAGAGTTCGTTTATGTTGCTGAAAGCGAGAGCTTTACCCTCGCAGCGCAGCGGCTGGCTATTTCTACTGCTAAAGTCAGCCGCCAGGTCAGTGCTTTGGAGAGCCGTTTGAATGTCAAACTGCTATATCGAACCACGCGCAAGGTGTCACTGACACAAGAAGGTACGCTGTTTTACCAGCATTGCCGAGGGGTGCTCGATGGGCTGGAGGCGGCGGAACGAGCAGTAACTCAATTACAGAGCCACCCACAGGGCAAAATCAAACTGACGGCACCGGTCACTTATGCTGAAAAGAAGGTTGCACCACTGATCAATGATTTTGTGATTCAAAACCCCAAGATTGAGGTCAATGCCTATTTCACCAATCGCCAGGTTGACCTTATAGATGAGGGTTACGATATCGCCATACGCCTGGGTAAGTTGCAGGACTCAACCTTGATGGCAAGAAAGTTGGCGGACCGGCGAATACATCTGTGCGCCTCACCGGATTATCTTGAAGAGCACGGGACCCCACACTCCTTGTCAGAATTGAATAGGCACAACTGCCTGCTGGGTACACTGGATTACTGGCGATTCAGTACCAGGGAAGGAGAAAAAAACCTTAGGGTCAAAGGTAGCCTTCGTTACAACAATGGCGGGGCGCTTTTAGATGCAGCGCTTAAAGGCCTGGGGGTTGTGCAGTTGCCCGATTACTACGTCGAGCAATATATTGCTGAAGGAAAGTTAATTACCCTCTTAAGTGATCTCGAAGATAGGGATGAAGGGGTATTTGCAGTTTACCCCGGCAATCGATATATCGCGCCGAAAGTCAGGCTACTAATCGATTATCTTGCCGAGGATCTCACTTGAGAAAAGGGAGGAGGCAGATTAAGGGTTTTGTGTAGTAAAGGGTTCACAGTGATTTATTGCTAGCAGAGGTAGTTTTTTCAAATTGTTGGCTTACCCACTTGCTGCAGAATTCCGCAATCCGAATCCATTTTGGCTCCAGCATTAAATAGTGACCATAACCTTCCGCCCGGTAGAAGGTGGTATTTTTACCTTGCCGCTTAGCAATTAACTGTGATGTGGAAGGCGGAATTGCCAGGTCATCGGTTCCCGAAACCATTAAAGTGGGGCAATTGATTTTTTGATAGTTAATCCTGGTTGTTTTATTACTGTCGAAAACCCAGAAGAACAATTCAAATAGTACTTGCCCAGATTCAGGACCCAATCGATCGAAGACCTTGTGCTGGTCGCCTGGATTAAGTTTATTCAACCCGAATTTCGCCATTGTCGCGAAATCCGGTAACAGGACATCATTCCAAAATTCACCCGCAGCCATAAACAACTTGCCCAGCGTACGCTCATCTTCTGTGGTGGGCAGTATTCCCCAGTTTACGCTTCCGTTAAGCAATACGATTGCCCTTGCCAAATCCATAGTTGCCAATTTTTGTGCAATAACACCGCCCAGGGAGTGGCCGACTAGAACAGGCTTTTCATCTAAAGATTGTACAAATGCCCTAATGTCATCAACGTAGTCGGTGATACTCAGTCCTTTAAGGTGCTGCTGATTTTGTTCCGGCTTTAGATCTTGATGGTAGCGGTAGCTTGGGCTGTGACAATAGAATCCTTCCTCCTCAAAATACTGGTGGAAGTTCTCCATTGTCCAGGGGCCGGCATTGGTTCCGTGGATAAAGACGATAGGGGTATCCAACGCTGACTCCTGGTTTCTCAAGGCTTCCTTAGACTTTAGATGCGAGAATATCCGCAGTCATAATTTGTGGTTCTGATGCGAGCAGTTCATCCGCTTTGCCAAGCAATGCTGCAGCGATCTTGCCGTTAAGATGTGCAGTCAAGCCGTCTTCATCGCTAAACGTGTCGAAAATAGCAAATCGCGTAGTGTTGATTTGTACGGCATACCAGCTCAGGGTTCCTTGCTCTTCCACAGCGAGCGGTTGGGCTGAGGTAAGCAGCGCCTTTACCTCATCAGCCTTATCCGCTTTGGCGTCGATCAGTGCCACGATGGCCAGCTTAGCTTCAGTCATTGTTTTCTCTCACGTTGTTTGGTGATGAGTATCCTAGGGGAAGCTCAGGCTTGACTATCAGTGTCCAAAAAGACAATGATCAGACAAAATTCGCCACTTTGAGGATTTATGGCCCAGATAGTCATCTTATCTATGCCGGGAGTTTTGCCGTCGGCTCTGGCCGGCGTTCAAGATATGTTTGCCCTGGGTGGCCTCCGCTTATCTGAAAGCCAGCACTCCCTGAACCCTGCCTATCAACAGTCCTGGTCCCCCGAAATCCTGGTCGCCAGTTCTGATGGCGCCGACATTATAGACGGGCAGGGCAGGTACTTTGCTGTAAGTCATGGGGTATCACAAATATCCAGTTGCGAAGCCGTGATAGTCCCCGGATTTATGCCCAACCAGTTTGGTGTGCCTCCTGAAAAGTTACTGGACCAGCCGACTTGCGAATGGTTGCGAACCCAATATAGGCGCGGGGCAATTATCGCGGGTTCTTGTAGTGGCGTTTTGGCGCTGGGTGAAGCGGGTCTGTTAAATGGACGACAATGCACAACCACCTGGTGGTTACACAATGAGTTGAAATCCCGCTTTAGCAATGCCTGCCCGCTATGGGCCAGTGGGTTATTAGTAGATCAAAATATTGTGACAGCGGGTGGTCCTTTATCTTGGGTGGATGTGACTCTACAAGTGATCAAGATGCTAGCTGGCGATGAAGTCGCTACCAAAGTGGCTGATCTTGCCGTTGTGGATTCCCACCCGCGTTCGCAAACTTTGCATGTACCAAAAGGCTACCAGGTATCAAAAGAGCAGTTTCTGGTAGATGCAGAGAATGTGGTTCGGCAATATTTCGGTCAACAGTTAAGCAGCCAGTTATTGGCAAAAGAACTGTCGATATCTGAGCGAACATTACACCGGCGTCTAAAACAATTAACAGGCCAAGCGCCTAAGCAATTCATTGATAGCGTCCGTATGGAATACGCACGCAGCCTTTTACTAAATCCAGCCAATAAAGTTTCTAGTGTTGCGCAAGAGTTAGGCTATTCCGATGATGCAGTATTCCGACGTGTGTTCAAGTTGCATGTGGGGATGAGTCCCAGTCAATTTAGGCAGAAATACCAGAAAAGCTGATTTTCTTGGTGATAGAAGTCAGCGCCCCAGGTTCCTGGAAAAAGCCAAGCTAATTTGGCGGTAGATAGACATTCACCGTCTGTGCAATCTCCTGCGATAGTTCTTTCCCAAATAAGCAGGTGACGAGTTCAAAAGCGAACTCGATAGCGGTCCCGGGTGATTGGCTGGTCACCAAATTCCGGTCGACAACCACTCTCTGATCACTAGTTTCCTTTACATACTGACTAAGTTCACCGCGAAAAGTCTTGTAGCAAGTGGCCTTGAAATTGGTAATTAACCCTTGCCGACCAAGAACGATTACGGGAGCAGTGCAAATTGCCCCTAGCCAGCGGCCCGACTCAACTTGCTCTCGGATGAGCTTTATTAGGGGGGCCGAGTTATGCATTTGCTCGGCACCTTCCTTGCCGCCTGGCAGAGCTATTAGATCCCACGTAGAGTCCAAACAATCCTCTATGGAGCAGGGGGCTTCAATAACAAGGTTACGCAGGGTAGTTATACGCCTACTTGGCATAATCGATGCTAAGGCAAGCTCTGCATCCGTTCGGCTCAAAATATCGTAGATGGCAATGGTTTCGATATCCTCGTTACCATCGGCGACGGGAATCAGTATTTTAGGCACGGTCGCAGCTCCAAAACGATGGGGTTTACCTATTTATAGGCTTTTTGGGCTAATCCTACATCTTTGAGTTGGTAGAACCCCTAACGGGCTAAGATCATTCACCTGAAAGGCCTACCTTAGGGGGCATCCCGCTCGAAATTTACGTCCTTCCAACTTTATTAAGTACTCGTGATGCTACATTTCACTTGATCGCCACCGGTTATGGCAATCAGGATATCTCCAGGACAGGCCTTTTACTCGTTGACGCGATCGATTTGTGTGGTAGCCATCGGCGCCAGGAAAGGAGGTTCGCTCAATATGCTTGCTACTAGCGGAGTATTTGGATTAGATAGTGGGTCTTGGGGGCAGATTTATACGAAGCAGGTTGTGGGCTTACTCTCGGTAAAAGAGAGGAGGCCCATAGGGTTGAAGCGAATTTGATTGACTGGTTATGAACTTTATCATTCATGTATTTTGCGTCGATCCTGCTGATACTTTAAATGCTCTTTCAGAGACTGGTCAGGTTCTTTTTTAAAGCTTTTGAGCCTGTTGATTTTTTCGTTGACTTTAACTTCTGACTCTATTTCCTGAGAGAACGTTGCGTCTATCTCGTGATGTGTTAGCCGTGCGAGATTGGAAGCAGCTCTACGAAATAATTGCGAGCTTTGTTTTTTCCTCTTACGGATATTTTTACGGCTGCTCTTGTCATTCTCACGATAGGAGTTTCTTCTATCTTTTTCATAGCTAAGATTTTTCTTTTCTTGTGGATTCTTAACTTTACTCATTTTTACTTATAACGATGTATTAACGGGCGCACATATTTCAGTGTATTGCTGATAAGCGATAGTGAATGAATTAAACACTTGGTTACGTCCTTTTTATATGAGGCATATTACTAATATTGCTATTAGCCAAAAACAAATGCCTAGAATACAAACGGCCATAGCGCCTAGGTATACTTGGCCTGATCTCTCGATAAGTGTAAAGCCTGTCTGGTGCTTTCTTTTCTTGCCGGTTCCCTTTGTTGTGGTCAACTCCAACCGGACACTTCTTTAAGCACATTTCTCAAATTCGATAGGGGCTAGGTCTCCCAGTGTTGTATGTATTCTGCGTGAGTTGTAATAAGCAATATAGGCTCTTACATCTGCTACCGCATCCTCCCTTGTCGGATAAAGGTTTCCCGTTACCCACTCCCGCTTCAGGCTGCTGAAGAAACGTTCAGTCGGTGCGTTGTCCCAACAATTTCCCTTACGGCTCATTGAACACACCATCCCATGCTGACTCAATAACGTTTGGTAGGTATGGCTGGCATACTGACTGCCACGATCAGAGTGATGCAGGAGACCTTTTGGGGGCGAACGCAAATTGACAGCCATCATCAACGCACGAGTTACCAGGGCCGTTTCCATCTTGCGATCTAGATGCCAACCAATAATCCGGCGCGAATAGAGATCAATCACTACCGCCAAGTACAACCAGCCCTGCGAAGTCCAAATATATGTAATATCAGTCGTCCAAACTTGATTTTTAGCGCTCGGTGAGAACTCCCTATTCAGAAGGTTCTCTGCGACCGGCAGGTGATGTTTACTGTCTGTCGTCAGTGTAAATCGCTTCTTACGCTTTACTGCCAAGCCTAGCTTTTTCATGAGCTTGCGGACTCGATAGCGCCCGACTTCAAAGCCTTCTTTACGTAACAGCTTCATTAACCGACGACTTCCCAGGCTCTGTCTAGATTCTGCAAATAGGGCCTTCAAACGATGGCATAGTTGCCATGTTTGAGCATCTATTGAGCTATTACCACGGCAACACCAATCGTAATAACCAGTTTTACTTACTTGCATTACCCGGCAGAGCACCCTAACAGGAAAGCTGCCTTGCTGTTTTTCAATAAAGCTGTACTTTATTTCATTTCTTTCGCAAAGAAGGCGCTGGCCTTTTTTAGGATTTCTTTCTCCATCCGCAACTGCTTATTTTCACGTCGTAATCGCTCTAATTCTGCGCGCTCACCTACATCCAACCTCACACCGTCTTCTTCCTGCTTCAGTTCCTTTATCCAGCGTCGCAGGTTATTGGCTGTTGTTCCTACAACCTCTGCTGCTTTAGAAATTGAATACCCTTGCTCAGAGACTAGCGCTACGGCGTCTTTCTTAAATTCCGGCTTGAAATGCCGACGTGTACCTTTTGTTGTCATACTTCACCTCGCTTGGTAGTTTTACCATCTTAGCGAAGTGTCCGGAAGGATTAGACCACTACACTTATCCTTTATAATTTTATCAGCTCTCCACTTGCCAAATGACACTATAGGTGTCAACAAGTAACCAGTACTATACGATATTCCCCAGTATATAACTTCGACAAACAGCAAAATAAATATGATTCCAATAAAGTCTTCCATAGATACTTCCGTTGTAGGCTACACATAGTTCTTCAATAATGGGCAGCTGCACGTAGTGTAGAGGTCTAGTCCTATAAGGGCGATATTGATTAATTTGTTAAACATTTTGCTCCAATGTTTGACCGCATGCTACACACAATTTGGCTTTTGGTGTGCGGAACAATTTGCCACACTTATTACACTTTGGGCCATAGTTACTACGCCTTAAGTAAGGTATAACGTCATAATCCATGTTCTGATACCCCGTTAATTCTTCGCACTTCACCACTGTTTCCGCGCTGCAGTTGGCTCTAGCTGTTGGAATATCACAATCGTGTTTACCACGATAAGCCTTAATTTTCTTAATGGTATCCGTAAGTAGTGGACCGAGCTGTGACCACTCCTCTTCGTTTAGCATTGGTAGCTCTTTGTCTACCCTCCAGCAATACTCTATATTCATGACTAGTTGTTTTTAACGCTCAGCTGAGGGGTGAAGTGCGCAACACTTAATCCTACACTAGTGCGAATCTCAGTGTTATTACTTTTCCCTACTCATAATTCCGTTGTTTTAGTTAATGCCTATAGCATCAGCCAAACCAAGGGCTTGGCTGCCCAGTTTAGCCGTAGGCGGAGAGGGCCAGGTTAAATATGTTAGTTGTGATTATTTATTATGTATTCCAGGTGTCTTGAATCAGTGCCACAGCAGCCGCCCAATATATTGAACCCGTTATTCTGATTTAAGTGAAGCATAAGATTTCCCCATTCGGATATACTGTCGGAGTGTGTTGTTTTTCTGTTTTCTAGTTCATTGTGCGTTAGCGATGAAGCATTCGCCTGTATGCCGATTAGTCTGTCAGGTAATTGACTTGAAACGTCTAGAAAAGAAGGATGAGAACAATTAATAAAGTATCCAGAAGGTTTAGGTGAAACCTGATAATCAATATGTGAAATTGCTTCTTGAATGGTATGGCCATCTAAAAGGCGACCATCTGAGCCAATGACAAAGCTAATAAAATATGGCTTAGAGTGCTTTGACATTAGAGATGCAATGCCAAGAGCCTCTGGTACAGCTGGTAGGGTTACTCCCATAAGGTAGTCAGCTTTAGAGGCTCCGAGCTTATCAATTTGCCAACGATGATAAGAAAGAGATTCTTTGTAAGTTAAGCTTTGTTGTGGTTTGTAGCAGTCATTTTTACAGCCGACTAGGCCCCCTACATATACATTTCCTTCTTTTGGCAAGATATTAGAAAGAAAATTAACTGCGTCTTCATTGATAGACGCAGGCGCCTTGGCTAGAGAAACTCTCTCTGAGCTGGCCCTCCATGTGGGAGTTGCAAGCAAAAGAGGGAGTTTTGCATCAATTGCAAGGTTGATGTATTCACTGTAGATTCGTTTAAGGCTTTCAGCACCAGTTTTGCTATAGATTAATTTAGCATGATCGACATGACAGCAAAGGCTTATATCTTTGTTACGCCTGAGTCTTTCGAGTATGGCCGCTTCAGTAAGAATCAACTTTTCTGAAAGAATTCCTTGCATGATGCTCTCCGGTGTAAGCTGTCGGGCGCTGAAGTTGAATACCCAGTTATAAGTTTAAACTTTATACTGCCGCCATTAAAGTTGCCATGCTAGAAAGGCTAGGATTAAAACCCAGCTACTGACTGATCCTACCCATCAACAACGAACACACCACTAAGCGACTAGTTGTTCCTCAAACGCCTCAGGGCTGAGATAGCCATTGGCGCTGTGTAAGCGATTTCGATTGTAGTCTATCTCTATATACTCAAATACGGTTTCTCGCATGAGGCACCTTGTAGGAAAGCGGTTACCATGGATTGCTTCTACCTTAAGTGAGTGGAAGAACGTTTCTGCACAAGCATTATCATAGCAATTACCTTTGGCGCTCATGCTGCACCGCAGATCATACGCTGTAATTAAAGATTGATAATCTTTAGAACAATACTGGCTTCCCCTGTCAGTATGCACGATAACATTCGTAGGTTTCTTACGTCGCCATAAAGCCATTTGAAGGGCGTCACAGACCAATGTAGCCGTCATCGTTTCTGACATCGCCCAACCAATAATCAGCCGACTATATAGGTCTATCACTACAGCCAGATATAACCAACCTTCTTCCGTTCGTAGGTAGGTAATATCCCCAGCCCATTTCTGATTCGGCGCTTCAGCATTAAAGTTCTGCTCAAGCAAATTTGGAGCTACTGGCAGACCATGTTTTGAGTAGGTTGTGGCTTTATACCTCCTGCCTGCTTTAGCCCGTAGGCCCTGTCGACGCATGCTGGCAGCAATTGTTTTCTGATTATATTTACTCCCCTCACTGGCCAACTCCTTCGTCAGACGAGGGGCGCCGCTACGTTCTTTGCTGGCTATAAAGCGCTGCTGTACCAAGCTATCGAGCTGCATTCGGTACTGCTGGTGCTTGGATTGGTCAGCCGATCTTGAAACCCAGTTATAAAAGCCACTGCGAGATACGCCCAATACCTTGGCCATCGCTTTGATGCTGAATTCATGCCTGTGCTTTTGCATGAAGGCGTACCTCATTTCAGGCTCTTTGCAAAGTACGCTGCGGCCTTTTTTAAGATCGCCAGCTCCTCTGCCTGCTCAGCCAGCTGCCGCTTAAGTCGAGCATTTTCTGTGGCCAGCTCTCTCTCCGCATCCCCTCGGCTCTGATGTAACTTAGACTTACTTCGCCATCCGTAAATCTGGGAAGGATGCAATCCAAGCTGTTTAGCGGCAACGCTTACCCCGACCTTGAGCGCCAGTGCTAGGGCATCCTTCCTATACTCCTCTGAGTATTGTTTACGAGTGGTTTTGGTTGGTTTATTTGATCTTGTCATAGAGCACCTCTGCTGCGTAGTTTATCGCTTAAGAGAGTGTCCATCGTTGATGGGTAGGATCAGACAAAGTAAACTCCAACGGGCCATAAAGTGTACTTTAGTACTTTTTGGGGCGAGAGAGCTGCACAACCAATTCCCACTGCAAAACCAGTGAGTGTAAGCGCAGAAAATATAATTAGCTGGATGTCGTTAGTGGTGAAGGGCTCAGCCCTAGACATAGAAGCCATTATTAAAAGTAATGGGCTCAAACATATCCAGCAAGCCCCATATTTATAGTTTTTAGCTTCCATACATATGACTTATTAAGCTTTGATAAGTTGTACTGTCAGGCGCCCACTTGATTAACTTGTTAATTTAAAACGAGGGCACTCAAATGAAACCATGATGCCAATTTCAGATAGCCCAAGGCTATCAAAAATGTATTGATCTTGACTATTGGATACGGCGGAGATTAAGAATGAGCCATTGGAAGAACTGGCGCAGGGTGGGAGTGAGAGTCTGATTGCAGTACCGTATGGTGGGTAGTGTTGGGCCGGTAGCTAGAACCTACCGGCTGCCCGATAATTTATGTGTTCGCTAGCGAATAAACCAATACAACCCTTTAAAGCTTGGTGCAGCTAGAATATCAGTATGCCTCACTGACTGTGGATCTTCCTGCAAACCTTTCCTTAACTTGCGTAGTTTGACAATGCCTCTTATCGCCTGAGAGAAAATCAGCACTGCCAACGCTAGAATTAAGGTATCGAATCCCACTCCAAGAAGTAACGTAGATGTGAGAGTAATCAGTGCAAGGGGCCCCATTAAAAATGAGGTGATCCAACAGCTGAGCAAGTTTGAATCAATCTCACCATAGAGGTCTATTGGCTTTTTTCGAGTTCTTCTCATTTTTTTCCTACAGACAGATAAAGCCTTTGTAGCGGGCAGCTTTGCTGCGATGCAGCGCTTAAAGCTGTCCAGCCCGAAGGGCGATCGCTGACAAACTTGTTATGTGTTTGCACTGCGAGCCCCAACTATTGCAAACCAAAAAAATGCTACACCTGATAATACAACTGCAAGCGCTGTGTGGTTTGGCTCTATGCTACGGACATAAAGCAAAGGCGACGCACCCATTACCATTGACATAAATAGGTATGCAAGTTGTGGCGACCTCTTGGTGCCGTTCATTTTCTTCCGCCAAACATTCAACAGTAGAAATGAAAATGATCATGAACACTTCAAATATTCCCATATCTCTCTATGTCACATAACATTTATATAGTAACCATATTGACCACTATGATCCTGATTACAATTTCAGAATCAATTTCTTCGCTATAACGAAAATATTGTTATAAAGTCATTGGGTTAAATTTAGTTGTCACGGCCGTGCAAACTGCAAAAAGGATCACTTTGACTACTACCCCATTTCTTATATCACTCTGTAACTCTTTGATTCATAGTTGATTATTATATTATTCGTCAGCTTTTGAAATAACAGTCAGGATAACCATGAACCAGAAGCGAGCGCAAAAGGGCAATCCCCCGGCGTCGCCAGGGGATATTCACTCGACTTAGCCTCGAATACGCCGCACCCGAAATTTACGTCCTTTCAACTTGCCGTTTTCTAATTTCTTCAGTGCTTGTGATGCTACATTGCGTTTAATCGCAACATAGGCGGTCATGTCCAGTACGTTAATCTTGCCAACATCTTTACCGTTAATCGGACGATCGCCGCCGGTTAGGGCACCCAGGATATCGCCGGGGCGGACCTTTTGCTTCTTGCCGCCATCGATTTGTAGGGTAGCCATCGGTGCCTGGAAAGGGGGTTCACTTAATATGCTGGCAGGTGGCGGAGTATCTGGATCGGATAGTGGGTCCTGGGTTAGTTCCATACGAACCAGTTTGTGGCCTTCCTTCTCGGCAAAAAAGGAGTAAGCGCAACCGCGTTCACCGGCACGGCCGGTCCGTCCGATGCGGTGGGTGTGCACTTCCGGGTCTTTGGCGATATGAAAGTTGATAACCGCATCCAGCTTGTCGATATCAAGACCGCGTGCCGCTACATCGGTGGCCACCAGAATTGAAGCGCTGCCATTGGCAAATCGAACCAGGGTTTCATTGCGCTGGCGCTGCTCCATATCACCATGCAGGGCGAGGACATTGAAGCCAGCCTGTTTCAGGTCATCGGCCACCTCATCGGTTTCGCGTTTGGTGTTGCAGAAAACCAGGGTATTGACTGGTTTGTCATTGAGCAGAACACGCCGTGTCATCTCCAGGCGATCCTCGAAACTCTCAGTTCTGTAAAAGCGTTGTTCGATCACCTCGTCACTATGCGCAGAGTCAATTTTAACCATCACCGGTTTTTGCATCACTCGGGCGCTGAGCTTTTCAATTTCATCGGGATAGGTAGCGCTGAATAGTAACGACTGCCGCCCAGTTGGCATCTGCGCCAGAATAGTATCGATAACGTCCTGGAATCCCATATCGAGCATTCGGTCGGCTTCGTCAAAGACCAGCGTATCGACATGCTCTAAGGAGAGTGTTCCTTTGCGCAGGTGTTCTTCGATACGTCCTGGAGTACCAACGATGATATGGGCACCATGGGCCAGGGAGCCGATTTGAGGGCCGAAAGGCATTCCGCCGCAGAGAGTCAGAATCTTAATGTTGTGAATTGCCCGTGCCAATCGGCGCAGTTCCTGCGCAACCTGGTCTGCCAATTCCCGTGTTGGGCACAGAATCAGCGATTGAATCCGAAAGCGGCTGACATTGAGCCGATGCAGCACCCCCAAACCGAAAGCGGCAGTTTTACCGGAACCGGTTTTTGCCTGGGCGATAACGTCCTTGCCGTCAAGAATGATCGGAAGCGTTTTGGCCTGAACCTCGGTCATGGATTTATAGTTGAGTGACGCCAGGTTTTTCAGCAGGGCGGGGTTTAGGGGGAGATCGGAAAATGGTGCAGTCAAGGTGAATCCTGGAGTCGTTAAATGTCAAATACACGTATTACACAAGCAGTAGGGAAAGTGATCGTCACCTACTTAGCCTGTGTTATCGCCGCAATTTTGCAGATTGTGCAATACAAAATTTGTATGGAATTTTAACAGTTAACCTTGAAGAAACCTATGAATCACCTTGTTCCCGTCAAAGTCTCTTCTATCCAGATTATCTTCTTGTGCGAAGAGTGCAGGGGCACAGGGTAGCGTCAACCCGGTGCCCCAATTTATTTAAGTCAGCTTTGCTTACCTTCACGAGCTTTCCATTGATAGAAAACCCCGGGCATCACTAACAATACAAACAGCAGTGTGGTTATGGTGCCGCCCACCATTGGTGCTGCGATCCGTTTCATAACATCTGCACCGGTGCCATCGGAAACCATAACTGGTATTAATGAAATTAACAGTGTCAGGCTTGTCATTAGCATCGGGCGAATACGGCCAGCTGCCGCTTGGGCAACAGTCGCAGTATTGCCGCGCTCAGAGTTATTTCCGGCGGCAGATAAGTAGTGCAGCATTAACAACCCCATCTCAGCGGCGAGACCAGCCATGGCAATCATACCGACCCATACAGCAACGCTCAGTTTGTAGTCGAGCAGGTATAACAGCCAGAAGGCGCCGATCAGTGCCATTGGCATGGCGGTGAGTACAAACAGGGTGTCGGATAGCCTGCCTCGATGCAGATACAGGAGGAAGCACACAGCCAACAAGGTCAGGGGCACTAACCATTGCAGGCGGGACTTGGCGCGCTCCAGGTATTGGTATTGGCCGGCCCAGGCGATACGTTGCCCGGGAATCAGATTAACCTGATCGGCAACAACCTGCTTTGCGCGATTAACATAATCTGCAACGCCGATATCGCCCTTCAAGTCGACAAATACCAAGCCCACCAACTGCCCATCCTCATTGCGGATCATGGGCGGGCCAGTGCGGAAGTCCAGATCAGCCAGCTGGTTCAGGGGCACTTGGGAACCATCAGAGGCGGGGACCAGGATTTGTTCCAGCTGTTCAGGAGTATCCCGGTAGTCGCGGGCATAGCGCACTAACACATCGTAACGTTCGCGGCCTTCGATGGTCTGGGTTGCGGCCAGGCCACCAGCCGCTGCGGCGATCACATCTTCGATATCCTGTACATTCAAGCCGTGGCGGGAAGCCCGTGCGCGATCGATATCAAAGTCCAGGAAGTAACCGCCGGTTAGACGCTCGGCGAAGACGCTTCGGGTTTGCTCCGAAGTGCGTTGGTCACTGCGCAGTGCTTCTTCGATGGCCAAAGCAGTCTGTTCGATTTCCTCCAGGTTATCCCCAAACACTTTGATGCCGAGCTGGCTGCGAATACCGGTGGCGAGCATCTCAGTGCGGGTTTGGATGGGCATCCACCAGATATTGGGCATACCGGGATAGCGCAGCTTTTCATCCATTTCCGCCAGCAGGTCGTCCCAAGTCATGCCGGGACGCCACTCACTTTTAGGTTTCAGGGTGATAACGGTTTCTACCATTGAGAGCGGTGCAGGATCGGTGGCGCTATTGGAGCGGCCAATCTTGCCAAATACATGCTCTACTTCTGGGAAGGCTTTCAGTTCCTCGTCCATTTGTTGCAGCACCTTGCCCGCTTCGGTAACCGACATGCCGGGTAGGGCGGTAGGCATATACAGGATGCTGCCCTCATTGAGTGGCGGCATAAATTCACCACCTAGTTTGCTAATGGGGTAAGCCACAGAAACCAGAGCTAGTACCGCGAGAGTGGCTACAACCTTGCGTTGCCGTACGCAAAAGTGAATCACTGGTTGTAGTGTATGGACTAAAACGCGGGAAATCGGATTTTCCCTGTTGCGAATTTTGCCGCGCATTAGCAGTACAGCAAGAGCTGGAATCAAGGTGATTGCCAATAGGGCGGCGAAAGCCATGCTGTAGGTTTTGGTGTAGGCGAGGGGTTTGAACAGGCGGCCTTCGGTAGCTTCCAGCGCGAATACCGGCAGAAATGAAACCGTGATAATAATCAGGGAGAAGAAAATACTCGGTCCGACTTCCTGCATTGCCCGAACGATTAGCGTTCTTTTCTCGCCTGGAGACAACTCCTTATCCCCATCGGCTGCCAGCTTTTTGTGGATGTTATCCACCATTACCACTGCCGCATCCACCATGGCACCGATGGCTACGGCAATACCTCCCAGTGACATAATGTTGGCGGTAAGCCCTTGTAGGGACAGTGGAATAAAGGCCAGTAAAACAGCAATCGGTAGAGTGATTACGGCTACCAATGCGGAGCGGGCGTGGAGTAGGAAAATAGCGATCACGGCGGCGACCACTAGCATCTCTTCAATCAAGGTGCTTTTGAGATTGTCGATCGCGCTATTAATCAATTGTGAGCGATCGTAGGTCACTACCAGTTCAACGCCTTCCGGTAGGCCTGCACGGATTTGCTCGATGCGCTCTTTAACTCTCTCAATAACCTTCAGGGCATTTTCACCGTAGCGCATTACTACGATGCCACCTACGGTCTGCCCCTCGCCGTCCAGCTCGGCAATACCGCGCTGCATTGCAGGCCCCAGGGTAATATCCGCTACCTGATCCAAAGTCACCGGAATTTTTGCCGCATTGACCCCGATCACCACCTCTTCGAGATCGTCAACGCTGCGTATATAGCCCCGGCCACGCACCATATGTTCGTGGCCTGCGATCTCCAGTACCCTTCCTCCTGTGTCATTGTTACTGCGGCGAATGGCCTCGACCACTTTGCCGAGCGGAACCTTAAACATCTGCAAGCGATGGGGGTCGATTTGGACCTGGTACTCCTTTTCGTAGCCGCCAATGGAGGCGACTTCGGCCACGCCCTCAACAGAAGTGAGCCAATAGCGCAACTTGAAATCCTGTAGCGCGCGCAGTTCCTGCAGGTCGTTGTTACCGCTTCGATCAACCAGTGCGTACTGGAATACCCAGCCCACTCCGGTGGCATCCGGGCCAAGCTTTGGCTGAACACCTTCCGGGAGTTGGTCGGCTACCTGGTTGAGGTATTCGAGAACCCGTGAGCGGGCCCAATAAATATCGGTGCCGTCTTCAAAGATGGCATAGACAAAGCTGAGACCGAAAAAGCTCTGGCCTCGCACATATTTGACCTTGGGCAGACCTAGCATCGCAGTGGAAAGCGGGTAGGTGATTTGATCCTCGACCAGGTCCGGGCTGCGGCCTGGCCAGTCTGTCATCACAATTACCTGGGCGTCGGACAGGTCCGGAATCGCATCCAGAGGGACACTGGTTAGCGCCCGGTATCCCGCCAGGGCCGCGATCGCGACAAGAATCAAAGTGATCCCCGGCTTACCTGCGCAGGCCCCAATAATTCGGGCAATTAGCCCTTTGGGTTCAGAATTTACCACTGTTGTACCCCCGACTTCAGGCGGCTTTCCGCCGCGATCAGAAATACACCTGAGGTGACAATTTTATCTCCTGCCTGGAGGCCAGAACGGATAACAATCCTGTCGCTGTCGCCATAACCGGTGCGTACCTGCACCGGCTCCAGACGACCCTGGCCCAAGTCGCGGAAAACAATGCGTTTCTTGCCGGAGATCAATACTGAATCCCTGGGTACCACGAGGAGATTTCCCAGTTCGGCGGTTAACATGATGTCCGCAAACAGTCCCGGGCGCAGTTCACCATCGGTATTGGGCAGGGTCACACGCAGCCGTGCACTGCGGTTATTGTGATTCAGGAAGGGGTCAATCTGGGTGAGGGTGGCTGGGATTTCCTCGTGGTAGACGTTGGTTAAACGCACTTTGGCCGGCATGCCTTTTTCTATCAGCGGCAACTGATCTTCGTAGGCGTGGGCTTCAATCCAAACTTGGCTGAGGTCGGCTATACGCAGCAGGTTGTCGCCCTTTTCAAACGCAGAGCCCGCGACAATATTCTTCTCAATAATCACACCACTGGCGGGTGCAAAAATCGGGATATAGTCCTGCGCTTTTTGCTGTTCAACCAGCCAGTCGATTTGCTCTTCAGAGAGACCCCACAACAGTAGACGCCTTCGTGCTGCTTTCTCCAGTGCGTCGCCACGTCGGCGGGCCTTTAGATACTCGTCTTGGACTGCGAGCAACTCCGGGCTGTAAACAGAAAACAGTACTTCGCCGCGTTTAACCTGCTTGCCTTCAAAATCTGCATCTAACTCACCAATCCAGCCGTCGAAGCGTAGGCTGATATCGCGCAAGCGGGTTTCGTCATAGGTAACCTGGCCGTGTAGGTGAATGGGCAAAGCGAATGGCTGTCGCTCGACGATACCGGTTTTGATACCAATGGCCTGGCGCCGGCCGCTATCCACCACAATGCTGCCACTTTGCAGTTCATCGTGGCTCACAGGTTGCAGGTTCATACCGCAAATAGGGCAAGTACCGGCTTCGGCAGCTCTTACCGATGGGTGCATTGAGCAGGTGTAATAGGCAGTATCTGAAGCCTCAGGCGCAGATTTCAGGCGCAGGCCTTTGCGATTGGTGCTCATATCAAAGGCCAAATCGACATGCTTATCGTGGCCTGTCGCTACATCTACCACCATGGGCCAGGAGCCCACCATGGCCAGCTCAATTTCACCGGTGAAGATACCGGGGCTGGATTCACTGATATCTGCCACGGCACGCATAGCTGGCATGGCGCCCATGGCGGGCATCTCGGCTACCGCGCGAACTTCAGCTCCAGATATCGGCTCATTGTCAGCATTACGAACTTCAATTCGAATTTGGTTTTTACCCGCTTGGGGTTGCAACGGGTCGACAGACACGGCGATCTGGAAGGGGCCAGCTTGCACAAAATCGGCATTTGGAGCTTCGGCTTGTGCAGAAATTTTCTTCCAATAAAAGGCCGCGCCGGTAGCCGCTAACATCAGGGTAAGGGCGATTAAGCTCAATGTTTTTTGCTGGCTCATAGGGCACCCTCCTGAGTGAAGGAAAGGGGCATCTGCGCGCAAAGCACATTATCAATAAACGGGTCAACGAGCAGGCCACCAATGGCCGCTATAGCTTGTTGGGAAATCAAAAGGTTCACTCCTAGAACAATCTTTCTGAAGCCGCCAGCATGGGCTGGGGGCATATTTCGCTAGTCAGAGAGAAAGGGAGTGATCAAATACGCAGGCGCAAAGTGACAAGCCAGGTTCGGTTGCCGGGGTGGGATTCTGTCGCAGTAGGAGATAATTCAGGCGTACCGAATGGCGGAGCCAGTATTTGGGGCCATTGGTAAGTTGGCGGTGGCGCCAACTGGGGAAGTTCCAGATTCAAGTATGCGGCGGTGACGGCAACTTGGTGGTCGTCCAGCGAAGTCTTCAGGGAGACTTGGGCGTCATAGCCACAACAGTCATCATCTGAGTCTGACCCCTTGGCCATATCATCACAGCAACATTCGGCTGATGGCTTGGGGTCATCCATCATTTCGCAGGCGAGCACGGTCTGCACCTGCAAAATCAGCAGGAGCAAGGCCGCCATGGCTATCAGTTTGGCGCGAAATGTGGACGAATAGTTCTTCATTACTGATAAATCATACACCAGAGGCCGGTTGCTCGACAAAGGTTGCTTTCGCTATGTGACCAAGAGGTATTTCCAAGTTTTTCTTTCTTCTACTAGGGGTAATTACGGCACAGGTTAACCCTTCGGCAGAGATTTCTTGACGATAGTTAGTAGATTCCCTTCGATAAATGCGACTACAACAGCACCACAAGGTGTCTCTATGAAATTAACTCCCCCGGTTTGCCTCCTTCTGATCTTCTTATTGGCGGCACCTTCTTTTGCAGATTCTAAACGCACATCTCTCGAGGAGTTATTTGCGACTACCTATAAACATAATGAAGAGATTAACAGTGAATGGGTGCTGAGTAGGGAGCGGAACTGGGCTGCCTGGCAAAGAATGAGGGCTGTTAGGGAAGCTGCTAATAGAGGGGAGGACTTGTCATACCTCAGTAAGTATGGGCTTGAGAGAAAGTCCGCGTGGTACGAGATTGATTTAGGAAAGCAACGAGCGTGGCTGACGTCATTTAGACTGCTAGGGGTACTCTCTTCTTGGTATATGTTAAAGACGAATCAGGAGGAGCTTTATGAGCTTGGTATGACTGTGGCTGAAGTGGAAAAGTTGGGTCGCTATGTTATCGCCAATGACATCAAAGAAATAAACATCCAGGCAAGATTAGATTATTTCCACAAAGAGGAAGCTGGTTACATAGGCCGGATCCTTCAAGGAGGTGAGGACTTTGCCGCTATCTATTTAGAGCTTCAAGGTAATCTTGAAGCTCTTGAACACCTCTTGGAAACTAATTGGATCATAGATCTATTCAGTAAGTTTGATAGTGAAGCTCAAGAGATATTACTGACCTATAGCTTATCGAAATATAACTCACGAGAGGGAATGGGACGTAGTAGTTACAGTCTGGATCAAGAAGCCGAAATGTTTGTTGATAAATTTCTTTCTGGGGAGATAAACGCAATGACGAAGGAGGCTTTGGAAAGGCTTCAAGAGAAAAGGCTGGCTAAAAAAGCTAAGATCAATGTGGAATTTAAGCCCCCGGTTGATTCGCCCGTAAATGAGTGCAAGTGTCCTCCCGATCAATGTTCCTACAATAATTCTTGATTATACTTAATTTAATAGATTTCCCGTCATAATCGACCGCGTGGCATGGTCTTCACTTCGAGTGGTAGTTGTAATGACTGTAACAAGGATCTGTTTTTGGCTTGTCGCGCTTTTCTATTCCTTATCCCCCTTTGCAGATGAGTACATAGTCCAGAGCGAGGACTACGACCCGTTTACCCAGATGACAGAACTCTGGCTAAAGGGTGAAATTTCAAATCGTCAGATAAGGGACTTGGCACTTAGAGGGCGCTATCAAAACAGCTCTGCCGCTAATAGTGCTCATGTCTCCTTCTTTCTTGATGAAATGCAGGTGATTGCGCGGGGGAACTCTGTATCGGGTCGTTCGGCCCAGATATCCGTCCAGGTTGATGAGTCAATTTTTGACTTGGATTATGACCTTGTTTCTATGCATATGATGATCAATGGTCATGGAAATGGGTTATCAAGCAAGCAGAAATTCCTTTTGGTTACTTTTATGTACCGGTTAGCAGCAGAAGGCTGGAGCAAGTCTTCTGGAGTCGATGAAATGGAGAAACATCTTATCTATCGAACTCTCGATTACTTATCTGAAATGCCTGCAGATTATAAAATGTGGGTGATTGCCAAAGAAATACAATACCCGGTTCATTAGGTTGTTAATCTATAGCTTCATTAAAGTTTAAGTGGCTTAAATGGCCACAACAGAGTTTTACTGAAGGGCTAAAGGATAAGATTCCTGGTAGTTATTCAGATTATTGGTAGAGGTTTAATTTATTCAGTTTTTATTGCTGTGAATAGCAATATATCAACTATTTAAGGATTTGTTTAATCTAAAGTTCCTAGTCACGTGGAATATATTGTAAAAAGGAAAGTTATGGATTTGTCTGATAAAGTTGCTGTTGTTATAGGGGCGGGAAGTGGACTAGGGCGGGCTTTAGCAATACGTTTGGCCGAAAAAGGAATGAAGTTGGTATTAGCCGGATATACCCTAAGTCATCTCGAATCAACAGCCAAGTTGATAGCACTAGAAGGTGCTGAGTGTATATGCGTACAAGCAGATGTATCTAAACTTGGGGATGTGCAAAACATAGCTGATAGAACTTTAAAACACTTTGATAAGGTACACTTGCTCTGTAATGTGGCCGGAATAGGTCCTTTGGGGGCTATAGCAGAAACCTCTATGGATGAGTGGGAGTGGATTTTATCAGTGAATTTGTGGGGGCCTATTAACGGTATTCATGTATTTCTCCCTCATATCGAACAGAATGACGAGGGCCATATATTGTCTGTAGCATCGGAATCCGGCCTATATGGTATAGGGTACTTAGGGGCCTACAATGTTTCAAAATTTGGTGTTGTAGGTTTAATGCAAAGTTTAGAGCGGGATCTTCGTTTAGCTAACTCGCCTATAAAAACTTCTGTATTTTGTCCTGGTGCTATAAAAACTAATATTCTCGACTCTTCACGTAATAGGCCTGCAAGTGTAGCGGTAATTCACCCTGAGTCTGAAGTCGAGAAAAAAGTTAAAGCCAAAGTTGTCAAGGTGGTTTCTGAAGGTATGAAGCCAGAAAAAGCTGCTGATATCATTACTAGTGGTATAGAAAGCGGGCAGTTTTGGATTTTCTCCCATCCTTATGTACCCGAAACTGCATTTCAGCAGGCAAAGGCGATGTTGGATAGTAATACGTTAATTGATATTTAGCTTAGTTAGGAAACCTCTGATTAATTTCGAGCCAACTTGGTAGTATTCCGCTATCCGTCAAGATCTTGCCCCTAGCTACCTTTGCCGAAGCTGCATATAATCTGAAGCGTCATGGAACTCCCCGCGAGAAGTTTCTTTCTCAGATGCATCCTCTCATCCCATGGGGGTGGCTAGAAGTCCATTTATCAAAGCTTCCCTAGAAAGGCCCTAGTTGGTACCTACGAGCAGAAAAAATATAGCGATTTCTTCCTTTTTTCCTGTAATCTCCACCTCAGTATATATCTGTAACGTATTTTAGTTTTAAAAGGACTTATATGCAGGATCGAATATCACAGTTGGATTTGTTGAGGGGAGTCGCTTTATTGGGGCTTCCTTTAATGAATATGATAAATTTCTCTATGCCTATGGCGGCTTATTTGAATCCAAAGGCCTATTTGCCAAATGGCCCTTTGAATGATTTTCTCTTTAGCTTTTTCCATTTGTTTGCTGATCAAAAGTTCATGGGGCTTTTTGCCATGCTTTTCGGCGCAGGCATCATACTTTTAGCTGAGAAACGTGAGCAACAGAATAAGTCTGCTGCAAAAATTCATTACAGTCGAAATTTCTGGCTGTTATTGATAGGCCTTTGTCATGGCATCTTCATTTGGGAAGGCGACATCCTGATGATCTATGCCTTTATAGCCATGTTTGTCTATTTGTTACACAAGTTGCGCGGAAGCTGGCTGATTGCATTGGGGGTGATTACTCTTGCCTTGTCAGCATATAGCTCATATCTGACAGGAGCTTTTATAGACCCCCTAACAGGAGAAGCTCGATATGCAACGGCAGCCATTTTTGCCCCTGATACAGCGCAGATCCAGCAAGATATAGAAATATATCGAGGAGGGTTCTGGGATCTGGTCGGGAGTCGATTAGTTGCTGGTAATTTAGCTTCTAGTCCGGAATCAGCAATCGTTATTTCCTACTTTAGTCTCTCCATTATTTTAAAAGCTGCCGCTATGATGTTGCTGGGAATGGGCCTGTTTAAGTTGGATATCCTACGTGGCCAGGCCAGTTCGTCTGCCTACAAAAAACTAGCTATTACTGGGTTGGCTATTGGGGTGACATTGACCGGTATAGGGCTTATCTGGAACTATAGTCATGACTGGAGTATGGATGATTACTTCACCTATGGTGCCATTTTTAATTTGGTAGGGTCCACATTTACCAGTATCGGTTATATCGGCTTGATCTGCCTTTGGTTCAAATTAGGTAAACACCTATGGATCAAAGGCAAGATCCAAAGCGTTGGGCGGATGGCATTTACCAATTACTTGGCTCAATCATTTATTTGTATTTATATTTTTTATGGCTTTGGATTGGGTTTGTATGGTGAGCTGACACGTATAGAAGTACTTGGGGTCTGTGTGCTGCTGGGCCTGTTTCAGCTGGCATATTCGGATCTTTGGCTTAAGGCATTTCGTATGGGGCCGCTAGAGTGGTTTTGGCGAACTTTAACATATTTCAGGTTTGCACCGCTGATAAAGGAAAGGGGCGTACCGGCGACCGAACAGCGCTTATAGAGTTCATAGCTAAAATTTGGCGGGCTGCTGTTAATCTTGAGAATAGGAGTCATCGGTAGCTCGTTACCTGTACCACAGATTGTTTATTACGAGGTCTTTTAAATATTTTTATAGGATGATGGGCCGTAAAGATAAGATGTTTTCACATTAAAAATAGGCATGATTGAACTTGATCTGACAGGGCTTCTTCTAAGAAGCGGGTAACTGTCAGATCAAGTTGAAAGTTAGTAGATCTCTAATTACCTAAAGACAAAGAACCCTACAATATCTTTTTAGTAATCTACAGTTGTTATTATAAAGTCACCTTCAATTGTACCTTCACTATCCTGGTCAGTATAAGCAATCCAGGCTGCTGTCTCACTGGCAGCTGCCAGCTTACTTTTCAATGCGAGCGCTTCCATCATATTGCGAGGCACATCGAAGTGCCATTGAGTACCCAGTGCCTGACATTCACTTTCTCCATTCGACCAGGTAGACTTACTCGTAGTCAGTGACCACATAACAGGGTAATTGATAGCGCCATCATCTTTTAAGTCGTTTACATGCAGTTCGCCATTTAACCGTCTCTTACAAGCAAATGAATAGGAACGATCACATTGGCGGTCATTAAAGCGCCCGTCGCTTCTGATAACAGCGCAGTCCTCTCCGTTACCATGATCATTGGGTTCTCCCTCTCCCCAAGACCATAGTCCTTTATTTTGAAATCTGCTGTCTGTAGCACTGACATCATAGTGTTCTACGGTGTTGATGCCGTCATCCCAGTTATCCAGGGAATCGTCATCGCCACTCTTCCAGTGTCTGTCCAGTCCACCCCATCCATCGAATATTACATCGAATGACTCATTATCATCCCCAATATTGCTGTCATTTTTTGTCCAGAAAAATACGAATCTCTTTTTTCCATTTACACCATCATGTTTACGGACTGTCTCCCGTGATAACTCTTGAGAGGGGAGTGAGGTTCGTTTATAGCTCGTGACTTCAATCCCATTGGGAAAGTCCTCTCTATAGTCTTGGGGTGTGTAAATGTATTCCAGGCCTATCTGATCTATAAGATGATTTTTAAAAGTTACCTGGGCACCGGACGATACCGCATTTTCGATATGTACGATTACTGTACGGTTAGTGCCATATTGATCCTGCTTGTAAGCCCAATCCCTCAAATCTCCCAATACAGTAGAGATAGGAACGCGTTGAGGATCAAGCCAGAAATTACAATAGAATGAGCCATGACAAAAATATTGTTCACCACTGAACTGATGCAGGTCCAGCTCAATAATTTCAGCACCAATATCAATTTGGTCTTTAACCCTGGCAGATTGTTCAGAGCCTACCCAGATAGCACCATAGGCATCAGAGTTATAACTGTTGTGTGTTGCAAGGACTTGTGTATAGCGAATTGGTGTTGAGTAAGTCAGGCGCCGTTGTAGCTCGAGTGCATATTTTGCGTGGTCATTGGTACCTTGTTCTGTCTCGTAATCGTAATAGAGGTTGAATTGAACCAACATTGAATAGGGATCGGTCTTTGCAAATAGAGGTGTACTCATCAACGTTATATAACTAAATAGAGCGATACAAATCTTCTTTAGCCCTTTCGAGAGTGGCCATGAATAGTTTTTTTTCATTATTATTCCTACTGTTCGCCTGAGTTTGTTATTTTTTAAACAGATTTAATTGCGCTCTCTATTACGACTGCCGAGATAAAAGTAATCGCATGCAGCAATACTTGCGTCTCTAAACGTATGAAGTTTATTTCTACCCATCTCCCTTGTGAGGTCGGATATCAGGAACTTCAATAATCTTCAAATGTTTTAAGTATAAACCCCTGAAGGGCAATAGAGTGCAAAAGCAATGATATCGAAAAGATATAACCTGTTAGCCACTTTAAATGTATTAACGAGAAGCACCTCACAAAGTTATAGTTTTAGAATGCTTAAATCAAAAACTATTTACTATTATTTAAAGGTTAAACACTTTCTAGCTAATACCCTAATAGTCAATCGGTGACGAAATGGTAATCAAAAAGCGAACTGCTCGTGGAAGTAGCGATAGATAGCATATAAGTAAAATAGGGTAATAAGGGTAGGGCTAGGGTTTTCTGGCCGATAATACCGAGAAATAGCCGAGTGCCTGGTATGATTGAGGATTTACAAATCCTGCTGTCTCAAGCATCCGATAAAGCGCTTTGGCTGAGTATAGTTGGGAGCCGTGGTTCATAAACAAATGAAAGCAGAACAAGCTTGGCGTTAAACGAGTATCATCGAAGAGCATATCGTGAATAAATACCTGCCCACCTTTTGGTAAAAGTGCGAAGGCTCTGTCGATCAAGATTTGGCATGTAGCATACTGCCAATCGTGCAACACATTGCTAAAGCAAATGCCATCGAACCCCTCAGGCCATGGGTCTCTAAAGAAATCCCCTTTAACTATCTGGATTTGCTGGTCTTTCTTGAACTTACTTATATACAATGCTGCTATATCGCAAACCGGCGGCAGGTCGAAGAGCAGCGCATTGCGCTCAGGATAGGTATCGCAGAAGGCGAGAGCAATGGTTCCAGAGCCTCCACCGGCATCGAGTAGGGTTTGAGCGTTTTCAAAAATACCGCAGGAAGCAGCCTCAACTGCGGAGGCAAACCCCTGCGAATGCATCAGATGAGTAAAAGCTGCTGCTGAGTCATCGTCCATGTCATTTTTTTGCCACATGTCGGTTACAGAGCGACCTTTACATTCCAGCTCATATTCTCTTTGTAAGCTGGTGAGTATCTTTTTATCCAGGTGATTGATGTCATAGATTTGAAAAGGATCGAGTAAGACTTCCCCCAATAGTAGTGACTATTTTTGGAGAGGTAGCATTTCCCCAGCTCTGTATTTTTCACTTGTTGTTTGTCGAAGCAGATATACCCCAAATGACTCAGAATCAACAGAAAGAAGCCCATTCCTTTATTGCTGAGCTGCAATTCCTTACTGAGTGCTTCGCAGGAATCGTAACCGCGTTCAATTAGCCCGGTGATATCCAACCTTGCAGAAACCATCAGGCAGGCAAAATTATAGTTTCCCATAAGACGGTCCCACATAGGGCCGTCGGATGCACTAGGGGGAGTTATGATTTGAGTTCTACCGCTATTTCCCATCGCTCATTCTCCAAATTACCCGGGGAACTTTGTTGGTGCGTTCGATACGCTTAAGTCGCTCGGCTTTTTGTATTGTGAAGGACTGAGGGTACTGTCTGACAACAGAGGCGAGGTTGTGAATGTTGTACAAAATACGCTCACAGATGCTCTTGGCACTTGCCGTGCCTGTGAACTGAACGACTATTGAATCGGCAGACTTTTTTGTTTGTGTGTCGCCGCTGAGAAGTAGTTGAACTTCTTCGACGCCTTCACATTCATAGGTGAGTTCTATGATCTTATTGAGGTCCAGAAGGGCGCTGCATAACCCGACATTGTCATCTGCTCTCCCCTGAATAGATAGGCCATTAGGGCGACCACAGGGACAAGTTGCTTTTTGGATTAGGTCACCTAACCGGTAACGCACTATGGGTACTGTCCACCCTGTACCTACACGGGTAAGCAGGGCGCCTTGATCGTCAGTTTCGATCAATTGGTCAGCTAAAAGGTGATATATGTTCAAATCACACTCAGGGGAATTGACAGCAATGCTATTGGTTTCTACCGATCCATAGTCGCACCACAGCCCAGCATCAGGAAAAGCCTTACGTATGACCTTCAACTTTGCTTTGGTCCAAGGTTCCCCCATCCAGATAATTGTCTTTATTGGGAGTTGGCGGCCTGAACCTAGTACACCTTCGGCAAAATCTGCCAGTCCTGTGGGTGCGCCAGCAAGTGAGTCCACATCGATGTTATGTAGAAGTTCCAGCCAATTCTCCACCTCACCGGGTATAAAGGGGCCTGTAGGTGCAATGGTGCATTTGGAAGCCTCTGCCAGTGTTTGAATAAAGTAGTGTGCACCCCATAGCCGCCCAGGATTAAAGAGATTAAGAAGAACACTTTGAGAGCTGAGCGGGCGCCATTCCTTGAGCAATCTTTGAATTGCCTGGTGATAAGGTGTATAGGCCAGCTTCGGCTTTCCAGTTGTGCCGCCGCTAGACATGATAATGGCTCCGTGTTCCTGCGCGGCATTTTGGCTGATATGTTTCAGTTCAACGGGGCCACAAACGGGAATGTCATCGAGACATACGGCAGAAACCGGTATATCTGGTCCACCGTAGAGTGAAAGACTGCGGGCGTGGGCGAGAATGGCATTCCAATCCAGGTGGCCGATGTTCATAGCGTTAAGGTAGCTCCCGTTCAATCCCGTCTTCCTGGGGTGGTGAGGTATCGGGTGGAACTGAGGAAATTGTAGTAACAGGGCGCCTAGGTAGAGGGTGGTCTGGCCAATTGGGAGTTATCCTCATCAGTACCGATGCATTTCAGCAGCAATAGATCACGCCAGCTTTTGCCAGGGACTCCACTTCATCTTGTAGGATACCCAAGTCACCAAGGATCTCTCGAGTGTTCTCTCCGTAAAGTGGTGCTTGCTGGAAAGGCACTGGAGGAGTGTCGGGAATAGAGAAGGGGGCGTTTATAAATTGTATTGAGTCACGGCTTGTACTGCGTGTATAAGGAATTGATACAGTCTTGTCGTTATCTTGGACATAGGGGTTGTTAAGCGCCTCGGCGATATCATAGACCGGGGCACAGGGGATTTTACCCTCCATTTGAGCGCACCATTCTTTTGTTGTTCTCTTCTGGAAGTGCTGGTCTAGAGCTTCTGTCAGCAGCTCTCTGTTTTGCATCCTGCTTTCATTGGTCAAAAAGCGGGCATTAGTTTGTAATAAATCGGAGCCTAGTTCGTGACAAAGCATTTCCCAGAATTTCTGGGTTAAGCAGGCCACGTAAAACCAACCATCTGCTGTCTTTACTAATTGGCAAGGTGCTTGGGATGCGTGGGCTGAGCGAGGTTGCTTCCCTGGGACTATCCCCTCGTTGAGAAACCATAACCCTTGGTAGCAGAGGCAATTTAGCGCAATATCGAATAAGTTAGTGTCAAAATCACCGCCTTTTCCTGTGACTTCGGTCCTCAGTAACCCTGAAACGGTACAGAGGGCTGAATAGACACTCCCCAGGAGATCCACTACTGACACGCCAACTTTGGTTGGGATCGATCCTGGTTCTCCAGTCACTGACATCCAACCAGTTTCTGCCTGCATAAGGAAATCATATCCTGGCCAGTGCTTTCTATTGTTGTCTCTGCCATACCCTGAGAGATGGGTACAAACTATTTTGGGGTTCGCCACTTTGAGGTCAGCATAGGTAACGCCTAACTCTTCGGGCAAAGAACCTCGAAAGTTGTCGATAACAGCATGTGAGTTATTCACAAGCTTCAAGAATACCTCCCTGCCAGTGGGATCCCTGATATCCAGGGCCAAGCTCTTCTTGTTGTGGAGCGTCGATTCACTTGTCTCATTGTCTTCGCGAGCTTCATCAAGATAGATAGATCCCATTTTTCTAAGTGGATTCCCACCTTGTTTGGGGTCTTCAATATTGACTACTTCTGCGCCCAGAAAAGCTAGTAAAGTGCCATGAAAGGACCCTGCGCCCCAGGTTTCGAATGAAAGAATACGCTTTCCGTGGAGAGGGAGCATCATGATATACCTGATTTGCGCAAACAAAATTAATGGCCAGCCAAGTTTTGCCACTTAGTTACAAGTGGGTATTAGTTTATAGATCACTGTGTAATTCTGATGTGGGAAAAGAGAGTACGAAGTTTGCATTGGTTATTAGGATCTATTGAAGTTACGGCGGACATTGAGTGTTTAATTATTCCTCTTAGGTTTGACTGACAAATAGTATCCCGATCCGAGAAATAGTTTTTACATAGTAGTAAGTCTAAGTATGCGCCACCAACGCACAACCGGGTATTGCAAACTAGACTCTTTGAGATCCAGTTAATGGCTTTTAAGGATGTGAATATGGATCGTTTTCATATCAGTAGGGTGGAGTTATATGCGATAGCCGATAAATGTGCGCCGCCAAAATGATATTTTTTTGCGTGACAACCCTGGACGCAATTTCGTATTCATTGACCGGGGTTGCCACAAAGAATCTTGATGCTGAGGTAAATGTTATGCCAGCATAAAATAGTTGGTCAAATGACATAAAACGGCAAGGGATCGCGGAGTGTCCTGATTTTCAGCCCTCCTCCTTGTGTTGCTCGGCATCAAAGTATGAATAATATAAGAGTATCGTTTTTGATTGTTGTTTATATCTGAAATTCAGAGTATTTAAACGGCGTGTATAAATCTAACGGCTTCGTTCTTACATTGTTGGTTTATGCCCGTTCATCACTTTGCTAACACCTTTCGCTACCCTGGCAGTAAATTGAGCCCTGGAAGTTAGGAGTAACTGCTATTTTTAAATTTATAGGAGTACAAATTTACTTTGAATCCATAGCTTTTCATTGCATAAGAACACCATTTGTCGATATCAAGATGGGAGCTTTGACAAATTGTTTTTTGTTCCGCTGTAAAGGACTTTTAGTCATATCGACAAATCAATGTATTGGATTCTGTGAGGGTCTTGAGTTGTGTAAAGCGACAAGGAGGTTACTATGCGCCTGCACTCAGCTGTCATTATTGGATCACTTATTTTTTCCATGGAGGCCATAGCTGCTGACTATGGTAGTCTAGAAAACCCGTGGGGGGTTCGTCCATATATTTCACTGAATGGTGGAGTTAATAGGCTGGAGGTTAAGCAGGATTATCGTACTGTGGGTGTATTTTATGACCCATATTTCTACTACGATTATTTTTACGAATATAGTTACTACAAAACCTCAAGTTCAGGAAGTGAGCCTTGGGGCAGCGTCGATATCGGGATCGACTTCAATGGCTACCCGTTTGAACTTCGCTTTAGCTATGGCAGAACAAATTTAGGGCGATCGATATTGGTAGAAAATATCGATTATATCGATGACGAAGTTACAGTTGTTGAGCGATACCAGGTCAATCAGAAACATCGCTTGGATGTATTTTCAATTACAGGAACTCTGGATTTATCTTGGTATTGCGACAGGTCCTGCATGTATTTGTTGTTGGGCTATAGTTTTGCGCAGCTGGACTGGTCATATACTATGGATGAATTTTACGCTGGTGGTAACTATTATGGGTCAAATGAATTCAGTAAAAGCTATTTCCATGTAGGTCTAGGTGCGCGATACAACTTTAATAATTCTTTCCGTATAAGTGCCGAATACATGCTGCATAATGTTGGTAAGGTGGGGGAGTATTATATAAATGACTTTGATCATATAGAATTTGATTTAAGGAACCTTAATGTGTTGCAAGTTGGTATATCCTTTATATTCTGATTTATACTTCTTGTTCATTTAAAATGAAAGTATGGGTTAAAGCCATACTTTCATGAATATGGGTGCTCAATCTCTCAAATAGTACTAATCGATAAGATCTAAGAGCTTCCTCTTATCAACTTTCCCGACTGCGGTAACCGGCAGACGAGATAACACTTTAAGCTGCTCAGGTAGCTTAAAGCTGGCCAGGCCCCTTTCGGTTAAGAAGTCGCGCAACGTTTGCAAGCTTGGCGCTTTATCCGTACATACGATAGTCGCTCCAACTTGCTCTCCCATTTCTTGGTCTGGCAAAGCAATGATAGCTGCTTGTTGGATGCTGGGGTGGGCGAGTAGATGCTCTTCAATTTCGTCACATGCAAATGTTTCCCCGCCCCGATTTACAACATCTTTGAGTCGTCCAGTAACTACAATATTGCCATTGTCCAGAATGCGTACACGATCCCCGCTGCAATAGAATCCATCTGGGGTAAAAGCGCGTCGGTTATGTTCTTCTGCACGGTAATAGCCTCTCAGTGTATAGGGGCCGCGAGTAAGCAGTTCTCCTTCTTCTCCGGCTTTCACTTCCTGCCCGTACTCATCAACCACTTTTAGAGTATCGAGGGAACTCATAGGTCTTCCTTGAGTATTGGTGATGGTTTCATTGTTATCTTCGCGATGGGTGTAACAAATCAACCCTTCGGCCATTCCGAATACCTGCTGTAGTGCACCGGGAAAAGCATCTATCGCAGCATAGGCGTCAGTTGGACTCAGTTTTGAGCCACCAACTTGAAGTAAGCGGAGAGAGCTTAAATCAGCATCTTCCCATTCTGTCGCTGCAGTCCAGACTTGAGCCAGTGCTGGGACCAGGGCTGTGGCGGTTACGCCGTAACGCTCTATCAGCTCAAAGCAGTAGTCCGGGCTTGCATCTTTGGTGAATATTACCTGCCCACCCATGGATAGCGTGCCCAGAATGCCGGGGCAACCCAATGGAAAATTATGGGCGGCGGGGAGTACTGCCAGATAGATTTCATCTTTTCCTAAATTACAAGCAGCCGTAGCGCAGGTAATGTTGTAGCGATAGTCATTGTGGGAGCGTGGAATAAGTTTCGGAAGTCCTGTAGTGCCACCGGAAACGAGGAATAGAGCTGGGGCGTTGGGGTCTACGGGAACAGGGGTGAAGCCTTGGCATTCTCTTCTGGGCAGGGAGGGGAATGTGTCATTTTCATCAGAACTGTATATGCCTCGCAAAGTCGGAGATTGCGAAGCAATTTGTTCTATCATGCTGTGACGGCTTGCATCACTTTCCGCTCCTGAAGTGATATAGATACTGGCACCCGAGACCTGTGCAAAATGGCATATTTCATTTTGGCGATGCGCAGGCAAAGCTAGTACAGGAACCAGTCCCGCTCGAAATAAGCCGAGCAGGGTTGTAATAAAACTGACCTGATTGCTCCACTGGAGTATTGCCCGCTCCCCAACTTTGTAGCCTTGTTCCACCAGGCCTGCAGCAATGCTATCGGCCTCATTAACCAATTCAGCATAAGTTAATTGATCCGATAGGTCCCGAACTGCGCATTGATTGGGAAAGTTTTTCGCATTACGTGTGATCAGCTCCCAAATAGGTTGGTTATCCCAAATTCCTTGTTGCTGATAGAAATCCTCTAGTTCCTTTGGGTGAGGCGTGTATCCATTAAGTAAATTATTTTCCATGCTGGTCTCCTGAAATGTTTGGGTGGAGCAGGGGAGTGTTTTTTTGAATCTTCTTCAGATTTCTAAATTAAGAATTAACAGTTAGTATTCACGGCTTCAAATTTCTTATTGAGATAAATCTATGTCCGGCGCTTGGCTACAAATCCCTCGCCCTCAACCTAAAGCGGCTATCCGACTTTTGTGTTTGCCTCATGCTGGTGGTACAGCATCACTTTATCGACCTTGGGCGAAATTATTGCCAGATTCCATAGAATTGGTGCTCGTATGTTTACCGGGTAGGGAGCAACGCTGTAATGAAACTATGCCCACAAATATGCAAACTTTAATTGCTTTGTTATGTAGGGCTATCAAACCTGTCATCGATAAACCCTGGGCAGTATTTGGGCACAGTATGGGAGCTACAGTTGCTCATGAATTGGCTCTCTCCTTGTATCGCGAAAAATTGTGCGGTCCTGAACACATATTTGTCTCTGCGCGCGAAGCTCCACAATTTCAAAAGATTGGAAACGTACACCAGTTGAGTGATGAATCTCTGTGCCAACAACTCATTGAGCTTGGCGGCACCTCTCCTGAATTATTGGAAATTCCTGAGTTAAGGGCTCTACTACTTCCTGCTATACGCCAGGATTATCGATTGATCGAAACCAGCAAGATGTCCTCGGACCAACTTTTAGATTGTCCCATCACCGCGATGCTAGGACGGGATGATCCTGAGTTGAGCACCGATGAAGCTCGGGGTTGGCAGCAGTGGACCAATGGTGAGTTCCAATTGAAAGAATACGCAGGTAACCATTTTTATCTGTCAGATTGTCCTGATCTGGTGGTTGGCCATATTGTTCAGAAGCTCCGCTTGGCCTAACTGCATGTAAAGTTAAGTTGGCCGTATAAAATCTTTCTGTTTCTTGTAACGCTATCGAAATTAATTGTCGGGAGAATAGGGCTGTTGAGCGGCCCTATATTCTCCATCGTTCAATAGATAGCGGATCTCTGCCTCGATTAATCCGGGATCATTATTTTTGATGATGTTCGAATTATTTCTCTTTAGTAACAAGTAGCACACACTCTCTCCACCCTGACGCCCAAATCCAAAACAAACATCCCGTTGATTTCGAAAATGATATGTTATAACGTTTCATTATCGATGGGAAGATGAACAGCTTAGGTGATGGAGTTTCTATGCAAGCAACGAAGCTACCAATGGAGTGTGAAAATCTGAATGAGATCCGCCAAGGTATCGATTCCATTGATCGTGAGATCATCAGGCTGTTGCAGCGGCGTATGGGGTATGTTTTGTCAGCAGCCCAGTTCAAGCCGGATGAAACGAGTATTCCTGCTCCAGACCGGGTTGCGGAGATGTTGATTGACCGCCGTCGTTGGGCTGAGAAAGAACAACTTTCCGCAGATTATATAGAGCAGCTTTTTACCGGGATTATTCGCTGGTTTATCACTCAGCAAAAGCTGCATTGGCGCGCTGAGCGCGGCTTGCCAGTTGAGGAAGGTGTATGAAGGGCCGCTCTAAATATGCTGGCCTGGAAGCCTGTTTGCAGGAAGCCAAGTCCAGGGTAAGCCAGGGACAGCCAGAGGTTCTGGCATCGTTTTCATCTCCATGTCATAGACGCAGCCCAATAGGGTTGTTTGCCTCCGGCTATCAGCATGAAAGGTTCGCGTCTCTGTGGGGTGTGCCCTCTAGAGATGAATATGCTGTGACCTTTGGCTCTGCCTGTGAATTTAGTTGTGCCCCAGGGGAATCTTGGTCTGAAATCCAAGCCAATTGGCAAAAATTGATGTCCTCCGCTGTGGTAAGCGGGGGGCATCGGCCGGTTTTGTGTGGTGGGTTTGCTTTTGATAGCCAAAAAGATTCCTCATCCTTGTGGCAAGACTTTCCCGCAGGGGCGCTTACGTTGCCCGAGTTGGCCCTTTACTGTGAAGGGGATCGCAGTTATCTGGTAATGAATTTTATCGTTACCGATCAAACAGAATGCAATCAGACTGCGGAGCGGCTGAAGGCGCGGTGGCAGCATATTTTGTCTCGTAGCTCTGACCTTTCTGCGAATGACAATTTGTTTTCGATGGAGTCTGATTTTAGCCAAAATTATGCAGGCCAAATGGCTTGGCAGCAGCGTGTAGTAGGCGCGGTCGAATCAATCAAGCGCAACGAATTTCAAAAAGTAGTTCTCGCTCGTTCTGAATCACTGAGCGCGGATTGCTGCCCGGGAAGTATTCTCGGATATTTACAAGAATCTTACCCCGATGCCTATTTATTTGCCTTTTCCCGCGGAAAAAGTTGCTTTCTTGGGGCTTCGCCTGAGCGCTTAGCGGCTGGTAAAGACGGGCGTATTAGCACAGTGGCTTTGGCCGGTAGCGCACCTCGGGGAAAAGATCCGGCAATTGATTATAAATTGGGGATATCTCTGCTTGACAGCGATAAGGACCGATTTGAACACGACCTGGTTGTCCAACATCTCCTTTCTATTTTGCGCAAATACTGCCACAGCGTAGCGGAACCAGAACCGCCCCAACTCTGTAAATTAAAGCAAATTCAGCATTTGCTGACGCCTCTAGAGGGCTTGGTGAAAGATGGCGTAAATCTGTTGGATATCTTATCGGATTTACACCCCAGTGCTGCGGTGGGAGGCCTGCCCAGGAAAAAAGCACTGAAGTATATCCGTGAAAATGAAGGCCTGGATCGCGGTTGGTATGCCGGACCTGTTGGTTGGCTCAATGCCGAGGGGGAAGGGGAGTTTGCTGTTGCACTGCGTTCTGCACTTATTACTCCGGGCACGGTAACACTATTTGCCGGTTGCGGCCTGGTTGAGGCTTCCCTTCCTACCCACGAGTATCGTGAAAGTTGCATCAAAATGCGTGTTATCCGAGACGCAATAAGGAGCGTATCTCTTGTCGCCGAAGCCGCAGAATAAATTAGAGCCAATCAGCCCGGCCAGCTTGTTAAAGGATTTAGTTTGTCAGGCTATTGATGCCGATATTAATGGTATTCATCCGCAGGCTGACTTAATTGCACTGGGGCTCAACTCAGTACAAATCATGAAGATAGCTGGTCAATTAAGGCAGAAAAAGATCAAAGTAAAATTTGCTGATCTTATTGCAGTGCCTCAATTGGAAGCCTGGCTTTCTCTACCTCAGTTGGCTACTGGAACTGAAGAAAGTACCAGTGAACATTTATCTGTGCCGGGAGCCTTTGATGAAGGCACTCCCTTTGATTTGGCACCGATGCAACATGCCTATTGGATTGGACGAGACCCGAATCAATATTTAGGGGGCGTTGCCGCACATTTTTATCATGAGTTTGATGGTCAGGATGTAGTACCTGATCGATTGGAACAGGCTGTGCGCTCCCTATTCGAGCGGCATGGGATGCTGCGTGTTCAAATCCTCGATGATGGTCGACAGCAGATTCCCGCAGAAGTGAGCTGGCCCGGTTTAAAGGTTCATGATTTCAGGCATCAGGCTGCCGCAGAAGCGGAGCAGAGTCTTATCGCTGTTAGGGAGCAACTCTCCCATCGGCAGCTGGATATATCGCAGGGCGAGGTTTTTGATGTACAGCTCTCAATGTTACCTGCTGAATTAAAAGCTGGCGGCACACGCCTACATATTAATCTGGATATGGTAGCTGCAGATGCCTTTAGTCTGCGCGTGTTACTGAATGACTTGGCCAAGCTCTACCTGGAACCAGAACAGCCTCTGGTTCCGCTTAATTACAGTTATCCGCGCTACCAGGCTGACCGCAGCGCTCTTCACTCAAAGGAAGAGCGCCGAGCTGAGAAGCAGCAGGCCAAAGAACACTGGCAGGATCGCCTGGCAGATTTGACTGGTGCTCCTCAATTACCCACTGCAATAGGTATTGAGTCTAAAGACACTCGTCGCGTTGTTCGTCGCCACTATAGTCTGTCTGCTGATCGGAAAAACCAGCTAGCGGAATTTGCGAGTCGTCACGGTATTACTTTATCCATGACCTTGGCAGCGGCGCTTGCGGAAGTGCTTACGGCCTATAGCGAAGAGTCAGATTTCCTGCTGAATCTCCCCCTGTTCGACCGGGAATCCCTGCACCGGGATGTCAACTCTCTGGTAGGAGACTTTACTTCTTCGATCTTGCTTGCCTGGCAGGGCAGCCAGAGTGGAACCTTTGTTGAGCGTGCACAGCGTTTACAACACAACTTCCGTCAGGATGTAGCGCACGGGAGTTATTCCGGCGTAGAGGTGCTGCGTGACCTCAGCAGGCAACAGGGACAAACGGTGTTTGCGCCGGTTGTTTTTACCAGTGCGCTTGGGTTGGGAGAATTATTTGGCGAGTCAGTTCGGAGTGCCTTTGGAGATGTCAATTGGATTATCTCCCAAGGGCCACAAGTGTGGCTGGACGTACAGGTTATGGAACTCAAAGGTGGCCTGTCCGTAAACTGGGATGCGCGGGAAGCTGCTTTTGCTCCCGGCGTCCTGGATGGCATGTTTGCCGCCTTTACGCAGTTACTGGAATGCCTGATCGGCAGCCCGGAATTCTGGGCCCAGCCGATACCATCGCTGCTGCCAGCGGAACAAAAGCAGCAGCGCCAGCAGGTAAATTCCACAGCCAAGCCATACCAGCCTCACCAATTACACGAACATTTTTTTAGCAATGCCAAAAACTGCCCAGAAGCAGTGGCTCTCTATTGGAGCGGTGATCAAATCCGTTACGGGGAGTTGGCCCACAGTGCTTTGGCGATGGCCGCGTATTTACAGCTTCAAGGCGTTGAGCCCGGTGATTTGGTCGGTATTTTATTACCCAAGGGACCGGAGCAGATTATTGCAGCCTTGGGCGTATTAGCGGCAGGAGCGGCATATCTGCCGCTGGGTATAGACCAGCCACCGCTACGTAGAGAGCGCGTGATAAAGCTTGCTGGAGCCAAGCTGGTTATAGATAACTTGTCTGTGCTCTCCGGTGTCGCGCCTTTATCCAAGCCTGTCGTGGGAGAGGCCAAAGGTCTCGCCTATACCATTTTCACCTCCGGCTCTACCGGTGAACCCAAGGGCGTAGAAATTAGTCACGGGAGTGCCTGGAACACAATAGCGGACATTAACACGCGCTTTTCGGTTAACGAAAATGATCGAGTGCTCGCCGTATCAGCATTGGATTTCGACCTTTCCGTTTACGATATTTTTGGGCTCTTGTCCGCCGGCGGTGCATTGGTATTGGTTGAAGAGGAATCCCGGCGGGATGCTGAGCGCTGGCATCAGCTGGTGTGCCAGCATGGCGTTACTGTGTGGAATACGGTGCCGGCGCTTTTGGATATGCTGCTGACCACGGGTGGTAATACCCCAGCTGGGGAGCTGCGCCTGGTATTAAATTCTGGCGACTGGATCAGCCTTGACCTGCCGGAACGATTAAAGCGCGTAAACCCAGGTTGCCGCTTTATCGCTTTGGGCGGGGCCACCGAAGCTTCTATTTGGTCGAACAATTTTGAAGTCAAAGAAGTTGATTCCTCTTGGCGATCTATTCCCTATGGTTACCCTTTGGCCAACCAGCAATTCAGAGTGGTGGATGCCCAGGGGCGTGATTGCCCTGACTGGGTGACAGGGGAGTTATGGATCGGTGGTGCTGGCGTTGCTTTGGGGTATCGCGGTGCTCCCGATATCACCGCAGCCCGTTTTGTGACAGACGAAGGCGAGCGCTGGTACCGCACCGGAGACTTGGGCCGCTATTGGCCGAACGGGTGCCTGGAGTTTTTGGGCCGCGCCGATAATCAGGTCAAGGTGCGCGGACACCGCATTGAACTCGGCGAGATTGAAGCGGCACTGACTGCGCACAAAGGGATTGCGCAAGCGGTCGCACTGCTGACTCAGCGAGGTGTGGTTGCGGTTGTCGTTCTGGAATCCAAATTATCGCAAGGGAATATAAATCCAGAAAAGTGCTTTGTTGATTTGCAGCAGTTGCAGGAACCTTTGAACGATTTGCGGGAGTTCCTGAGTCAACGATTGACCAGCGCCATGTTGCCCAGTGAGCTTTGGTGTCTCACTGAAATACCGCTTACCGCCAATGGCAAAGTTGATCGCGGCGGTTTACAGCAGTTTGCCGATGAATCCCTGTCGCAGTACCAGACAAAGCAGAACCCACCGCAAGGTAAATTAGAGCAGCAGGTGGCTGCCGCCTGGTGCAAATTCCTCGATGTTAATGATATAGCCCGGGACGATAACTTCTTCGCACTTGGAGGTGACTCCCTGTTAGCAACCCGTGTTGTGCGAGATCTGCGCGAGTCTGGCTTTGAAGGTGTCACACTGTCGGAATTATTTAGCCAGCCCAGCTTGGCCGACTTTGCTGCGACATTAGTTCAAGATCCAACTGAGAACCCACAGCGAAATAAAGACACTACCGAAATTACTGTTACACCCTGGCAATCGGATAAGGCCAATCGGTACGCCGCTTTTGAACCTACCGATGTCCAGCGGGCCTATTGGCTGGGAAGGGACCCGGAATTTGTTTTGGGTGGTATCGGTTGTCATTTTTATCGCGAATACGACGTTGTTGATCTCGATCTGGAGCGTTTGGAGTCTGCACTAAATGCGATGATTGCCCGCCATGAAATGCTGCGGGCTGTATTCGACAGTGAAGGTCGTCAGCGCATCCTTGCCGATGTGCCGAGATTTTCCATTGATGTTACAGAGGTAGACCGCGATCCAGCTTCTGCTTTTGCTCAACTGCGACAGGAGTGCGCTGAGCAGGTGTTTGAGCCCAGCCGGTGGCCACTGTTTGATGTCCGTGCTGTGCGCTGTGGGCGCAATACCCGATTGGCTATCGGTTTGGATAATTTGATTCTCGATGCCTTCAGTATTCTGCTGTTTTATCGTGAGTTAAATATTCTTTATCAAAGCCCTGAAACCCATCTACCTTCTATCGAACTCTCTTTCCGCGACTATGTGCGCAATGTATTGCCGCAAACTACCGCAGTATTTGATAGTGATCTTGCCGAAGGTCCCCTGGCTGCCGCAAAAACATTTTGGCAACACAAATTATCGGAGCTGCCTCCCGCGCCTCAGCTGCCCATAGTGCGGGAGCCGGCATCCATTGAGCGCCCGCACTTTGTGCGCCATCAACAGCATATTGATAAGCGGACCTGGCAAAACCTGGTTGCGCGCGCGGCTGAGCAGGGAATCACTCCATCAAGTCTGCTTCTAACAGCTTTTGCCGAGGTGCTTAGTCGTTGGAGCAGTCGCCCTGACCTGAGTTTGAACCTTACCCTGTTTGATCGCCGTGAAGTTCATCCAGATATCTATCGGGTAATGGGGGATTTCACCTCCCTGACCCTGGTGGGTTACCGACCTGAGGCCGGTGACAGCTGGTTGGTGCGAGCGAAAAAAATACAAGGGGAAGTTGGCGCGGCCCTGGAACATCGCGATATTTCCAGTGTTAGCTTGATGCGGGAATTAGCCCGCCGACAGAGCGACGCGGAAGCCACAATGCCCGTGGTCTTCACCAGTGCACTGGGTATTCCCGGTGGCACAGCGGCACCGGAGGATGGGCCTCTGCGGGAACCCATCTGGGCCCTGACACAAACGCCGCAAGTCTGGTTGGATCACCAGGTGGTCGAAGTCGAGGGAGGCGTTTTCTTAAATTGGGATGTGGTCGAAGCGCTTTTCCCTGAGGGGATGTGCGCGGAAATGTTCCAGGCCTATATCGGCTTGCTCCAATGGACGGGTGACGCTGAATGGGATTCCACACCGCCTGATTTATTACCCAAGTCTCAACGGGAATTGAGAACCCAGCTTGAAAAGCGTACCGCAATTGACCCAACAGATAATTTGTCGCAGCGATTTTTCCAGCAAGCAAAAGCGAATCCCGACAATATCGCCTTATATTGGGGTGACGATAATTCCCTGAGTTATGGCGTCCTGGCAGAGCGTGCTTTGCGTATCGCTGCCTGGTTATTGGAAAGTCAGGTTTCATCTGCCGAGGTGGTGGCCGTTAACCTGCCGAAAGGACCCGACCAGATTGCCGCTGTTTTGGGGGTACTCGCAGCGGGAGCTGCTTATTTGCCTGTTGGTATCGATCAACCGAAGGCCAGGCGCGAGTCAATGTTGCGCCGTGCCGATGTAAAAGTGGTACTCGACCAAAGTGCAATTCATCAGGCCGAACAGTTCACTCCTATTGGTGAACCGATTTCTGAGCCTATTTCTGAGCCTATTGCAACAGAACCTGAGCAACTGGCTTATATCATTTTCACTTCCGGCTCCACGGGCGAACCCAAGGGCGTCGAAGTCAGTCACAGTGCCGCCTGGAATACCATTGCGGATATCAACGAACGTTTCTCTGTTGATGAAAATGATCGTGTACTGGCCATTTCAGCCCTGGATTTTGACCTCTCTGTTTTCGATATTTTCGGACTGCTATCTGTCGGTGGTGCGCTGGTATTGATTGATGAAGAGGACCGGCGGGATGCCGAGTGCTGGCATCAACGGGTATGTCACTACGGCATCACCATCTGGAATACGGTACCGGCGCTACTGGATATGTTACTCACTGTCGGTGCAGGTACACCGCCTGGCAAATTGCGTTTGGTATTAAATTCCGGCGATTGGATTGGCCTGGATTTACCCCAGCGCTTAAAACAAGTACAGCCCGAATGCCGTTTTATCGCACTGGGTGGCGCCACGGAAGCTTCTATTTGGTCCAACAGTTTTGAAGTTATAGACGTTGCCCCAAGCTGGCACTCGATCCCGTACGGATACCCCCTGGCTAACCAGAAATTCAGGGTGGTGGATGCCCAGGGGCGCGACTGCCCTGACTGGACAACGGGTGAGCTGTGGATCGGTGGTGATGGTGTCGCCATGGGCTATCGCGCGGCTCCCGAGTTGACCGAAGCGCGCTTTGTTACGGTCGATGGTGAGCGCTGGTATCGCACAGGGGATCTTGGACGCTACTGGCCGAATGGATGCTTGGAATTTTTGGGGCGCGCCGATAGCCAGGTGAAGGTCCGTGGCCATCGCATAGAGCTGGGTGAAATCGAAACCGTATTTAATCGTCAGATGTTTGTGCAGCGCGCGCTGGTGCTAACCACAGAAGAACAACAGCTGGTCGCTGCCGTTGTGCTCGCACCCGAATGCCCACCAACTTTTAGTACTGATGACTTGCGCGAGTACCTTCGCCACCATCTTCCGTCTTATATGGTCCCGGATTTCATTGTGACCTTGCCGGAAATGCCCTTGAGTGCAAACGGCAAATTGGATCGGGCTTCAGTATTAAAGCTCGTGCATGCGGTGGAAAAACCGCAACAGGAAAAAGCGGCTGAGCTGGCAACAGATAACGAGCGCCTGGTCGCACTGATCTGGCAGGAACTTCTTAACCTGCCAGCGATAAACCGCGATCAAAATTTCTTTGAATTGGGTGGCGATAGTTTATTGGCCACCCGGTTTATCGACCGCTTAAAACAGCAACACCGCTTGCTGCTTCCCCTCAGACGTTTATTCGCCTCTCCGAGACTGGCAGATGTTGCCGGTGCCCTAAGTGCAATGAAACCGCTAGTGGATGTTGATGCGGATATGGTGGAAGAGGGTGTGATATGAGCTTGTTGGCAATTTTATTTTTCAGCGATTGGACGGAGTTTTAACCCCATGACGGCTATGGAACTGATCGACGAATTACAAGGGCTTGGGGTGGAACTCTGGACCGAGTCTGAACAACTGCGCTTTCGCGCGGCCAAAGGCCTGCTGTCGGAGCAGCACAAGCAGAGGCTGCGGGAACACAAGTTACAAATTATCGAAATACTGAGCGCTGCTCAAACAGCCGCTGGCAACGACCAGGATCTGGGAGTGGTGGTTGAGGCCGATAGGGAAAATCGGCATGAACCATTCCCTTTAAGCGATGTGCAGACCGCCTACCTGTTGGGTCGACAAAATGCATTTGGCTACGGCGGCGTTGCTTGTCACGGTTACCTGGAGCTGGAGTACCCGGGATTAAATCCAAAAGGTTTACAGGAAGCCTGGAACCAACTCATTGAACGTCACCCGATGTTGCGGGCGGTTATCGAGCAGGAGGGATACCAGCGGGTTCTCCCCCAAGTGCCGCACTACGAAATGAAAAGCCAAGACCTTACCGGTTTGGACGAGGACGCCCTGGAGCTTGCCTTGGAATCGGTGAGAGATGAACTGGGCCACCGCAACTACCCCATTGGTGAGTGGCCCATGTTCGAGCTGCGCCATAGCCGCACAGATAAGGGCCATATAGTGCATTTCTCTATGGATGCACTGATCGCAGACTGGGCCAGTGCAGGAATTTTATTTAATGAGCTCGATCTCCTGCTGTCTCACCCCGGTACAGCCCTGCCGCCAATGGAAATTGATTTTCGTGATTACCTACTGGCCGAACGAAGTTTATTGGACAGCCAGGGCTACCAAAATGATCGTCGCTATTGGTTGGATCGCCTTGAGCAATTGCCGCCCGCACCTGAGTTACCGGTTTTGCCGCCTGCTGCAGAAGCGGAATCTGTACGTTTTAATCGCCACCACTACCGCCTGGACACCGCGCACTGGCAGACACTGAAGCAGCGAGCCAGTACTGCCGGCTTGACCGCGTCGGTTGCCGTGCTGGCTGCCTACGGAGCGGTATTGCAGCGGTGGAGCCGCCAGCCATGCTTTAGCCTGAATCTTACCTTATTGAATCGGCTGCCCTTACACCCTCAGGTTAACCAGCTGATTGGTGATTTTACTTCGGTCAGTGTGTTGGCGATTGGTGATTCCAATGGAAAAACCTTTCGCGATTGGGCGGCAGGCATTGGCGAACAGTTGTTCAGTGATATTGATCACCGCTTGTTCTCCGGTGTGGAAGTACTGCGGGAAATGTCCCGTGCGCGAGGACCCGAGGCCGCATTGATGCCGGTGGTATTTACCAGTGCTATTGGCCTGGGAGATACAGAAAAACCCGCTAGCGGTAGAAAGTCCGGCAGAGGAATTACCCAGACACCGCAAGTCACCCTGGATTGCCAGGTAAGGGATGATGCCGATGGCCTGGAAATTAACTGGGACGTGCGCCAGGGCGTTTTTCCATCGGGCCTGGTAGAGGATATGTTCGCGGCCTTTACCGGCTTGTTGAATGAGCTCGCCGCTGGCGGCGACGGGCAATGGCTTGGCAAATCTCCGGTTTCTTTACCCGAGTGGCAGCAACAGGAGAGGCATCAGGTTAATCAAACCGATGGGCCTGTTCCTTCAGAGCTATTGCATCAGGGCGTATTTGCCCAGGCTGCGGCAACGCCAGAAGCTACCGCCATCATTGATAGCAATGGCAGTGTAAGTTATGGCGACCTGGCAAAAAAAGCGGCGGGTATCGCCAAATCGCTGAGCAAAGAAGGTTTCCAGCTGGGCGGCCGCGTGGCCATTGCAATGCCGAAAGGGCGGGAGCAAATAGCGGCGACCCTCGGTGTGCTCCTGGCTGGTGGTATCTATTTGCCACTGGACGCGGCACAACCGGAAATACGGCTCAATAAACTGTTGCTCAGTGCAGAGGCGGAATACGTCCTGACACTCAGCGACCTCGCCAGCCAAATTAAGTGGCCATCAGAAGTGCAGGTGATCAGTGTAGATACCCTGGCACCTGAAACTGAGATTCCGGTAGCCAGTAATGGTGACCCCGAGCAGCTGGCTTATGTCATCTACACCTCCGGCTCTACCGGCGAACCCAAGGGTGTGATGATTAATCATCGGGCCGCTTTAAATACGGTGCTGGATATTAATCGCCGCTTCGAAGTGGGCCCGGGCGATCGCATTTTGGGTTTGGCCCAACTCAGTTTTGATTTGTCGGTCTACGATATTTTTGGCCCCTTGGCAGTCGGTGCGATTTTGGTATTGCCCGATCCGGCCCGCGGTGCAGACCCTTCACATTGGGCGGAGGTCATGGATGAGCACCGGGTGACATTGTGGAACTCCGTCCCCGCGCAGTTGCAAATGCTGGCCACCTATCTGGATACAGAACCTCGGCCGCTGTCTGAATGGCGATTGGCAATGCTATCGGGGGATTGGATTCCGGTTACTTTACCGGAACATATCAGGCGCCATGTGCCCGCACTCAATCTGATCGGCATGGGTGGGGCTACAGAAGCTGCAATCTGGTCCAACTACCACCGTATTGAGCGAGTCGATCCCGCCTGGAGCAGTATTCCCTATGGCGTGCCGCTGACGAACCAGGGCTTCCGGGTGCTGGATAGCCAGTTGCGCGATGCCCCTGTGTGGGTAGCGGGTGAGCTGATGATTACTGGCCTGGGGTTAGCCGATGGTTACCTCGGTGATGCGGCCCTCTCTGAACAGAAATTCTTCTCTCATCCGGTGGACGGTCAGCGCCTTTACCGCACCGGCGATTTGGGCCGTTATTTGCCCGGTGGTGAACTCGAATTCCTGGGTCGTGAAGACGGACAGGTAAAAATTCGTGGACACCGTATCGAACTGGGAGAAGTGGAGTCTGCATTATTGGCCCACCCCGCAGTATCAACAGCAGCGGCGGTGATTGAGAGGAAAGAGGGCGATTCGGGAGCGGACTTAAATCTGTTGGGCTTTGTAGAAAGTCGTCGCATGGATGATGCCGAGCCGGCGGTTATCGATCCCGAGCTGGTAAATTCGGTGCGTCATTTTGCGCACTACCAGGCCGGTGAGCCGGAAGCTGTCAGTGTCGGCGATTATGTGCAGGTGCTTGAACAAGCGGCCCTGTTGTCGATGCTTCACGGCTTGATGGGCCTGGGAGCATTTACAGATTGCGAGCAGGGATACAGTGCAGAAGAAATTCTTTCGCTAGCGGAAGTCCACGAAAAGCATCACTGGCTGGTGCGTCGTTGGTTGGACCTTCTCGTTAATGCAAAGCTGCTCGGCTTATCCGCGATCAGCGCCGGCGCTGAGGAAAAATATACTCGTACCCAGGCAGTCGACATCTCTGCTGTTGATGAAGCGTGGAAGCGCGTTGAACAGGGAATTGAAAGCGGTTTTTGTAATCGGGAATTCCTGCAATATCACCGGGATCATGTCGAATTATTACCCCAGTTACTAGCGAATCAACAAAACCCGTTTGAATTGTTGTTCCCCCAGGGCGACCAGCAGGTGGCTTTGTCCCTTTATCGGGACGATCTTATTGCCCGCTTTAACAATGCCGCCGTAGCCGCATTGATTAACCGCATTGCCGCCCAGAGCGATAGAGGGTTAACGGTTCTTGAGTTGGGCGCTGGCACAGGGGCTACCAGTGCGTCGGTTATTCCCATGTTGGATGGATATGACGTTGACTATCTATTTACCGACATGACTGCATTTTTCCTGACTGAGGCTCGCCGTCAATTTAAAGAGTGGCCTTGGGTGCGCTTCGGGTTAATGGACCTCAATACAGACTATCGCGCCCAGGGTTTGGCGCCCAATAGTGCAGATGTCATTTTATGTGCCGGGATGCTCAACAGTACCCGAGATCCAGAGGCGGCTATTGCCAGTGCTGTCGAATTGCTGGCGCCCGGAGGCTGGTTAATCCTGACTGAGCCAACGGTGGATCACGCCCATATCCTGCTCACCCAGGGTTTTATGATGGACCCGGCTGGTGATGATCGCGCTTGTGGGGCGACCAAGTTCTTTTCTATCGAAAAATGGCAATCGCTGCTAAAAGCCCATGGTGCTGGCCAAGTGCTCTGCCTGCCGGAAGATGAGCATCCTTTGTCTGCTTTTGGTATGAACTTATTGGCCGCGCAGATGAAAACTGATCGGCAATATTTAAGTGCCGGGAAATTGCGGGACTTCTTAGCGAATAGATTGCCCGCGCATATGGTGCCTGCCCATTTACAAGTTCTCGACCAGCTCCCACTCACCGCTAATGGCAAAGTCGATCGCAAAATGCTCGCCGGTTGGCGCCCTGCGACTGGCGATGCACAAGAGGCAGCGCACTCAGAGCAGATGGACCCTCTGGAAACGGCTCTGTGCAAGCTTTGGGCTAATGCACTGGGCCTCGATAATGTGGGCCGACAGGACAGCTTTTTCGATCTCGGTGGTGACTCGCTGATTATGGCGCGGGTTGCAGGGCGCTTGTTGGAAGAGATTCCCGAGGCAAAATCGTTCACCTACGACGCCTTGTTGCGCCACATGCTCAATGGACCAACGGTTGCTGCATTGGCCAGAGCACTGAGAGTTGAGCCGGGTGCTGTTGCCGAGGAACAGGCAGACACGGATAGCGAAAACCTGGTTGCAACTACCCGCGAGGGCAGCAACTCCTTGATGGTGCCTTTCAGCCATAAAAGCGAGGGTAAAGGGGCATCCAAAGAAGAGGCGCCGGTACGGATTATGTTCCATGCGGCCCTGGGTACCCTGGATTATTTCCAGCACCTGGGCAAAGCGCTTGCGGCCCAGGATCTGGGCCCGGTCATTGGAATTGCCGTCGCCAATACAGAAACGTATCTGTCCATTGATGCCAAAGAGTTAATCGAGCGCACCGCCGATGATTACGCACAAAGAATCATCGACGAGGGCTACCAGCGCTGCCAGTTAATTGGTTACTGCCTGGGCGGCCTGCTGGCGACGGAAGTTTCGCGCAGACTGCTGGAGCGCGGTGTCGATGTGATTGACCTAAGCCTGATCGACAGTATCCCAATGTTTGTGGATACCGATGAAGAGCTGGCTTTCGAAGCGATTTTTGCCCCCAACCTAAATCTCGACCCGGTAAAAGCGGTATTTGGTGAGCATATCGAGAGCGAGGATATTTCCCGCGCGATCGAGACCTTAATGCAGAAACACAGCGGTCGTGTTCCTGCCGGTGCAATGGCAGAACTCGACGGTGATGCCGGGCTTAAAGCGGTAGCGGAAGCCGTGCGGCAACGCTCTCAACTCACCCAGGAACAGCGCCTGGCCGATTATACCGAGTTGGCCTCTGCCCAGGCGGGTGTGCCGGTTGAAGCCGCGATGATACCGGGGCTTTTCCGGGTGTGCCGACACAGTATGCGCGCTGCCTGTTTTGATCTGCCTCCCTATATTGGCGATATGACCTACTTGCGCTGCCAGGAAGAGCAATCCTTCGGTGTCACTGCCGGCGTAGGGCATATGGCTGCGCCTTATTGGCAGGATGTTTGTCTGGGTGATTTTGAATTAATCGATGTACCGGGCAATCACTTCAGCGTGATGGAGCCGCCGCAGGTTGCCACTGTCGTTGAGCATTTGGCAAAACCATTACAGCGCGGTAAAGCGGGCGAATAGATGGCTGAGCACATTTTGCCAAATTCTAACTTGCGAAAGCACAACCTACGGGAACTGATGCGTCCATTTCGTAGCCTCGTGTGGCTGGGGGTGGTGCTCGGTGCCTGTGGTGCGCTCACTTCACTGATTCCTTTTATCGGTATCGTTGAGCTGGCTCGCCTGTTCCTAGCGCCCGATATCAGTGATATCGCCGAGGCGATTATTCCCGTTGTATTCGCGATAGTTGCTGGGCTGGCGATGGGTTGGATCTGCACCGTGATCGGTTTGTGGTTAACTCATATTGCCGACCAGCGTATGCAGGCGGAACTGCGACGGGCCCTGGTGCGGAAATTGGGGCAGGTGCCTCTGGGTTGGTACAGCGAGCACACTTCCGGTGCGGTCCGCAAGGCCGTGCAAGATGATCTCGATGATCTCCACCATATGGTTGCGCATCATCAGGTGGAGTTGGCCGCTGCGTTTGCACTGCCGCTGGCGGGCTTGGGCTACTTATTCTGGCTCGACTGGCGCTTGGCCCTGTTAGCGGTAGTTACCCTGCCAATTTACCTCGTGTCCTACGCCTGGATGATGCGTGGTTTCGGGGAAAAAATGCAGCAGCTGGATAAGGACTTTGGCCGGGTCAGTGCTGCGATTGTTGAATTTGTCCACGGCATTGCGGTGGTCAAGGTTTTCTCGCAAACCGGTCGCGCCCACAGGAATTATCAACAGGCCGTCGAGGATTTCAGTCGCCGTTATACAAGCTGGGTTGCACCGCTTGTGCGTCTGGAGGCAGTCACCTCTCTGGCCCTGTCGGTGCCGGTCATTATGTTGGTGAGTCTGGCCGGAGGCGCTTGGCTGGTGGTGAATACAGGCATTCAGCCGATTGATGTTCTCGCAACAACGCTGATCGCTGTGATGATTCCCCAGACGATTCTCACCTTGAGTCAGGGGCTGACCGCCCAGCAAAAAGCCAAAACTGCCGCAGGCAGGATCGATCAATTGTTGGAGGTTGAGCCTCTGGCTGTTACCTCTGAACCCAAAGAGCCCAAAGATGCAGGGCTGCTCTTTAAGCAGGTCAGCTTTGTCTATACCCAGGATCGGCCGGTATTAAGCGATATTACTTTGCGCTGTCACCCCGGCTCGATCACAGCTTTGGTGGGGAGCTCCGGTGCCGGGAAATCCACCTTGGCCAAACTAGTTCCCCGTTTTTATGACGTGGCCCAAGGTGCTGTGCTTCTGGGAGACGTCGATGTCCGTGATATAGATCCGGACAATTTATATCGACATGTTGGCTTTGTACTTCAAGAGACTCAGCTATTGGCTGGCACTGTGGCAGATAACCTGCGCCTTGGGCGCCCGGATGCCAGTGACCAGGAGTTGGTAGATGCAGCGCGCAGTGCCTGCATCCATGAAAAAATTTTAAGTTTCCCCCAAGGTTACCAGGCGGTTATTGGCAAGGATGCCTTTTTTTCTGGTGGAGAAGCGCAGCGTTTAAGTATCGCGCGAACGCTTTTAGCAGATGCCCCTGTGTTGATTTTGGATGAGGCCACAGCTCACGCCGATCCGGAATCCGAAGCCCAAATTCAGCAGGCATTGTCCTGCCTGGTGCGCAATCGCACAGTACTGGTGATTGCCCATAAGCTGCACACCATCACCGAAGTCGATCAGATTGCGGTCCTGGACGGCGGCCGCTTGGTTGAATGCGGAAGTCACCGACAACTGTTGGCTGAGAGCAAGCACTACGCGGAACTATGGCGTTTGTACAACAGTGCCGAACAGAGTGAAAAAGCAATGAGTGGTGAGGCTCAGGTTATTAGCGGGGTCTCATCATGATTCGCAGTTTGCTCGCCATTCTCGGACCCGCGCATCGCCGTGAAGTTGGCATTTACGCGGTATGGCTTCTCGCCTATGGGGTTTTGCAGGGAATCGCGGTGACACTTCTGGTGCCCCTGCTCAGCTCACTGTTGGCCTCTGAGATGGAGGCGGTTGGGTACTGGTTGCTTTCCCTGTTATCGGTAGTTGTGATTGCTTGTATTGCTCGTTACCAGCAAACCGTAAAAGGGGCTGCACTGGCCATCCTGGTATTGAAAACCCTGCACAATCGTTTGGGTGAACACCTCTCTCAACTTCCCCTCGGTTGGTTCAGTGCAGAAAAAGTCGGTCGTTTGTCCCGCAGTGCAACCGGGGGCACCTTGATGGTGACTAACGTTTTTGCCCACCTGTTGCCCCCCACTGTCAGCGGTGTTGTCACTCCGCTGACAGTGGGGGTGGCAATGTTGTGGTTTGACTGGCGACTGGGGCTGACCGCTTTGTTGTTTGTGCCCTTGATTTATATTGGCCATCGCTGGTCCGCCCAGTGGATAGGCGCCATGGAAACGGAAGTGGATGCTGCCGGTGCTCGCGCCAGTAGCCGGGTGGTGGAGTTTGCCCGCAACCAAGCGGTACTCAGGTCTTTTGGCAAAAATGTCAGCGGTTATCTCCCACTGGAAGAGGCGATTGCCGGGCAAAGCGGAGCGGCGGGTTCCATGTTGCGGCAGACCTTCCCCCGCTTGTTTGCCGGTGGATTTATGGTGCAACTCGCCTTTGCCGCAGTGATTGCCGTGGGTGTTTGGCTCACGCTCAATCAACAACTTCCCCCTATTGAATTGGTGGCTTTGCTAGCTTTGGCGGCCAGATTTACCGGTCCTCTGGCGGAACTCGCCGGGCGCAGTGGTCTGCTGCGCATGGCCGGTAATGATTTGCACAGACTGGCCGCTATCTTTTTTGAGCAGTCGCTACCTGAGCCATCCAGATCTCAGCCTTTTACCGAGCAGGGTGGGTTGGTTGAATTTTCAAATGTGAATTTTAGCTACGAGTTGGGGCAACCGGTATTGAAGGATCTTTCCTTTAGGGTTTCTCCGGGTACCACTACAGCGATAGTCGGTGCATCAGGCTCGGGTAAAACCACCATCACTCGTTTGTTGTTGCGTTTTTTTGATACCGACCAGGGCCAGGTAAAAGTGGGCGGGGTGGATGTGCGGCAACTGCGCACAGAAGACCTGATGCGGCAGATCTCTATCGTTATGCAGGATGTGTATCTGTTCAGCGACACCCTGGAAGCGAATATTCGATTGAGTCACCCCGAAGCCAGTCAGGAAGCCCTGGAACGTGTGGCGAAACTGGCTGGAGTAGACGAGATTATTGAGCGCTTGCCCCAGGGATGGCAGACGCAGGTAGGTGAGGGGGGCGCTGCACTTTCTGGTGGCGAACGCCAGCGGGTTTCTATCGCCCGTGCCCTATTAAAAGCTGCACCTATTGTTGTGCTGGATGAAGCAACAGCAGCACTCGATCCGCGCAATGAAAAGTACCTGAACAGTTCCCTGCAGCAATTAAAACAAGGGTCCACTGTCATTGTGATCGCCCATCAATTATCCACCGTTATGAACGCGGATCAAATAATCGTACTTGAAGAAGGTGCGGTGGCTGAAGTTGGCAATCACCGCAAGTTGTTATCACAGCAGGGTCTGTATGCACATTTTTGGCAACAGCGCAGTCAAGCTACTGGCTGGCGTTTGGTTGAGTCCGATATGGAGGTAAGCCTATGACAATTGCGATTTTAGGTGGTTATGGCGATGTGGGTGCAGCGGTTACCGGTTATTTACAGTCCCTCGAGTTGGGTGCTATGCGTATCGGTGGTCGCAACGCACATAAACAGCCGCTATCCAGTGATTCGGTAATTTCTTATCAGACGGTGGACTACCTGGATGCAGCCTCACTGGATCAGTTTGTATCTGGCTGCGAGGTTCTGATCAATTGTGCAGGACCTTCACATTTAATTGGCGACAGGGTTGCCAAAGTTGCGGCACAAGTGGGAGCAGCCTATATCGATGTTGCTGGCGATGAAGCCCTCTATGAGCAACTCGATGGATCCTATTACCAGAGCCATGGTCTGACCGCAGTTTTATCAGCCGGCTTACAGCCGGGGCTCAGTAGTCTGCTACCACGCTGGCTGGCAGAGCAGGAGTTTTCACAGGTAGAGAGCCTGATCAGCTATTTCGGCTTGCGCGATCGATTTACCGATGTCGCCGCCGATGATTATTTGCAAGGTGCCAATGAACAGCACAGTAAACCCTTGGCAGCCTGGCGCAATGGACGCCGGGTGAGTGGAATATTGAAACGCCGTTCCGATGTCGAGCTGCCCTTTTTTCCTGAATCTACCACTGTGCTTCCGTATTTAAATAGCGAGGGCGAGCGCCTAGCTCAGGATTTATCCCTCTCTGATGGTGATTGGTATAACGCGGTTAGCGGCTCTTATATTTTATCCGCCTTTAATACTACCCATGGTTTTAGCCGCGACGAAGCGCGGGCAGCACTGTGTCGGGCCAGTGCGCTGGATCTGGCGGGGCGCGATCCTTATGTGCTGATGCTTTTGCAACTTACCGGTAAATACAACGAGCAAGAGCGCACTCGCACAGCCGCGTTGCGGGGCACTGGCAATGCAGATCTAACAGCAGCGGTAGCCGCAGTCACCACTATGGCTGTACTTCGCGATGAAATCCCACCGGGTTGTCATTACTGCGCCCAAGTATTGCCGCCGGCATTGGCGATGGAACGCATGTCGAAGATTGGGGCATTGAGTTTTTTAACCACCCTGGAAACAAGTATTGAAGATATGGTGTGCCTTGAGGAGGGAGCCATTTGAAAAACCTAACACCTCCACCCGCCGATACCGCCCATGAGGCTGGGCTGGCAGCTTTACCCGCTGAGCTTGCTACAGACAGTGGTTTGGCAAAACTGCCGGCTGCAATGCAGAGGCTTGAGTTTATCAGCCTGCGGACGATTATGGAGTTATTTTCCTCCAGCGGAGTGCTGACTCCAGAGAGTGTTGGGCGCGGCAGTGAGGAAATTATTAATACGCTGGGTGCCGCTTCCCGACACCATTGGCTGGTTCGCCGCTGGCTGGTGGCCTTGGTTGAACGAGAGTTTTTGAGGCTCAGTAATGGCAACTACTCCTGGGAGCAAATTCCTGAGAGTGCAGTCGGAGCAGATAAATTACCGGAGGCCTACAGTGCGCTGGGATTCCCCCTGAAATGGCCGAGTCACATCAAAAGCTCCTGACGCATTTGTCTGAACTGGTGCGGGATCAAGTCTCCATTAATCAATTGCTGTTCGAGAATGGAGAAATACTAACGGCACTGGCCGCCTACCAGAACAACTGGTTTACGACGTATCTCAATTATGCCGCAGCGTACATCGTAAAACAGGCCGTCAAGCCAGGGCCTATGCTGAGAGTGCTTGAATTGGGGGGAGGTGCAGGCCTAACCACTTCGGCAATTTTAGATACTTTAGCCGGAAGGCCGGTTAATTATCGCTTTACCGATGTATCGCCAGTATTTACCACTGCGGCACAGAAAAAATTTCGCAATCACATCGGTTTGCGTTGCAGCCTGCTCGATATCAATGTCGATTTTTCTGCGCAGTCAATTGCGCCGGCAAGTACCGATATCGTTGTGGCTGGCAATGTTTTGCACAACGCTGCTCATATTGGCCAAACGCTACAGCGTATTCGCAGGTCGCTTGTCCCTGGTGGCTGGCTATTGTTTAGCGAATCCACTCGGGATAACCACGCCATGTTAACGGCAATGCAGTTTCTGCTTTCCCTGCTGAATCCGGGACTCTTTTGGGCAGTGAAGATCGGCGAGGGGGCTCGGATCAGGTATTTATTGATAGCGCAGCCTGGCAGGAAGAGCTGGTTAGCGCTGGCTTTGAGATTAAGTATTTCCTGGCACCCTCGACATCGTCGCTATCAGTAGCGGGCCAAACCTTATTTGTTGCAAGGGCTGTTTAAGGGGCTGTGATGAAAATGGAAGCAATAGCAGCAAATATTTTAAGTGGTTTGGAACAGTTGGGTGAATATCCCGCATTATCACTTGAAGGCTGTGACTGGAGTGGCAGTCAGGTGCTGACTTGGACTGGTTCCGTGGTTGCAAAGCTCAATGAGCAGCTTGCAGAACAGGGCTCACAGCGAGGCAAAACACTACTCTGGCAAGCTGATAATTCTGGGAATGGGTTGCCTCTGCTGATGCACCTGGTGGCACTAAGGCTGGGCATCGGGTTTGAACTTGTGCCTGAGGCGAACCCAGAGAAGGATTGCTTGACCTTAGAGGTACAAATCCCGAATGCGTTAGAAGGCCATCGAGGTGAGTTTTCGGTATTGCTGGCAGAAAACACCACCGTGGAGACAAACCTGACCTTACTCGAAGCGCAGCAAGAAGCTTTGGGGCCTATTCAGGGAAAGGTCGCCGTATTTTCTCCGCTCAATGAATTTGCTCGCTTTGGTATTTTCGCAGCATGGAGTTGTGGGCTACCTGTGCGATTGCAGGACCCCGCTATCAACCCAGCTAAAGCGCTGGTTGCTCTGGAGCGTTCAGGGTTTTCCGGTGTGGTATTGACGTCAACTTTGCTAAAAGGCTTGGCCGCACACCCGGCATTGGCCTTGACCAATCTCAAAAGCCTGCAATGCCTTTTGTATGAAACCGATGTCTTGCTATCACAATCTCTGTTGCGGGATATTCAACGCTTATTGGCAAACGATATTTCCGGTTGGGTCTGTACCGATAAAGGTATAGAACCCGTTGCAAAGGTCCAGCAAGCCCAGACCCAAAAGCTTGCGACTCTTGTCGAAAGTGTGGCGAAACACCCTGCGGTCGCCAGCTCCGTGACAATTCCCCTTGCTGGAGAGAATCGCTGGGCGGTCTTTGCGCAGCCCAAAATGCAGGCAGAGGCCAGTAACCTTGATATGACAGGGTTGTTCGCGCGAATTAATACCGAGCTGGATGCGGAATTTGCCCATATTGATTTGGAACATGCGGTAAAGGTAACGGAACAACTTAACGCTACTGCTTTGCTATCCATGCTGAATGCTTTCAGCCACCTGGGATTGTTTTGCGATCGACATTCAGTACACAGCTTAGCGGAAATACTTGAAGCCCCTCCGGTGGCTCAGCAGCACCGAGCTTTGATCAAGCGCTGGATCAAGGTTTTACAGGAGCAGCAGTTACTTCGTACTGATGGCGAGTATTGGTCGCCAGAGGTAGATCCAGACAGCTACAGTGATGCTGCCTTGGCTCTAGCATGGACTCGGCTGGAACAGGAATGGCGGATGCTGTCTGGAGCCAGTAAAACGATCGATTACGCCCGCGCTAACGCGGAACAATTACCGGATCTAATTCGGGGCAAAGTCCAGGCTGTGCACCTGCTGTTCCCCCGTGGTAGCACTGAGTTGGCGAGTGCGCTTTACCGGGAGGGTATAGCGGCCAGGTACCAGCAGCATTCAGTAAGAGCTTTATTGAAGTCCATCTTAAATAATTGGGAAGGCCAGCAACAGACTCTGAAAATACTGGAAGTTGGCGCTGGCACTGGGTCGACTACCCAGGCTCTACTGCCAGTGTTGGATGATGTCAGTGGCCATATCAACTTTGAATACCAGTTTACGGATATCTCTGCGGCTTTTCTCGATAGCTTTTTCGCAAAACATGGGGATCAGGAGCAGCGCCCCTGGTTGCACCGTGGATTGTTTGATATTGATCGTTCACCGCGCAGCCAGGGATTTTCCCCCAATAGCTTCGATGTAATTATTGCCGGCGGTGTTTTTAACGCCGCCCGCGACACAGATGCATCATTGCGCAGGGCAGCCGAGTTATTGCGCCCTGGTGGTTGGTTCATTATGACGGAGCCAACCAGTGAGGAGTTTTGGGTGATGGCATCACAGGCGTTTATGCTGGTGGATGCCGTCGACGAACGTACGGATTCCGGTGCAACATTTCTATCACTTTCCCAGTGGCACAATGCCCTGGAGGCTGCCGGATTAGAGTTGGCTATGGATTTGCCTGTATCTGAACACCCCCTATCCAGGCAGGGACATCGCTTCTTTGCCTGTAGAGCCAAGCAACATCAAATGCGACTGTCAGCAGATTGCCTGGCCGAATATCTCGATCACTTTAAGTCAGAAATTTATATCGAAGTTTTGGACAAATTGCCTTTGACTCTTGAGGGGCAGATAGATAAGGACCAATTAGAGAAATGGGCCGTGTCCATGGCTGAAAACCGGGGAGAGTCAAATGGGAATTGATAACCGCAAGCGGGTTGTCGTTGCAGGGACAGGCTTTGGCCGCATTTACCTTGAAGCCCTGACATCTTTCAGATTACCCGGCCGAGAACATTTTGAACTCTCAGGATTATTGGCTCGTGGCAGCGATTATTCCAGGAGCTGTGCCGAGCAATATGGAGTACCGCTCTATACCGAGGCAGAGCAGGTCCCCGATGATATCGATATTGTGTGTGTTGTTGTGCGTTCTGGTGCAACCGGGGGCGAGGGTTCTGAAATAGCGCAATCGTTTCTTAAACGAGGCATTCATGTATTGCAGGAGCATCCGGTCCACACCAAGGAAATTACCGCCAATCTGCTAGCTGCAAAGCAGGGGAATTCGGCCTATGCCGTTAACACCCTCTACCCCAATTTGCGCCCCACCAGGCAGTTCCTGGCTGCGGCAGAATACTTGCGTCGGCACCAGCGCCTGGAAATGATCGATGCTATTTGCAACAGCCAGATGGCCTATCCGCTATTGGATGTTATTGGTCGTGCAGTGGGCGAGCTTCGCCCCTGGTCTTTTAGCGAGCCGGTGCAACCAGAGGGCCATCCTTTTCAAAGTCTGTCGGCTACCTTTGGTGGTGTGCCCATGACTTTGCGTATTCAGAATCAGGTTCATCCACAGGACCCTGATAATCATTCCCTGCTATTACATCGGCTTGCTATAGGTGGCGAGGCTGGGGTTTTGACTTTGACTGATACTCACGGCCCCGTGCTCTGGAATCCCAGGTTACATTCGGCAAGGGACCAAACCGGCCGGCTTATTTTAAAGGGTGAGGGTACAGAGCGGCTGGCCGTTCCCAGCATGGTTACCCTGGGCGATACGGAAATGCGTAGTTACCACGATATTTTTGCCCTCACTTGGCCGGAGGCGGTTATTGAGGCTCTGCACTCCCTTTGTACTGATATCGCACAACCCGAGAAGCGCAAGCAAAGTGGTCAATGGGCATTGAGTGTCTCAATGGCGTGGAGTGATTTAACGGCCCGAATCGGTATGCCGACGTTGATCCAGCCAGGGGAACCGGAGCCGGTATCAGTTCAGGCACTCGCGGATATTGTCGGTCAGGCTTGCGACTAGAGTTTTAAGAAAACACGAACAGCACAAAAAAAGTGATTACGGAATTTTTACTTATAAAACGGGGTTAGGAGGAGAGATGCAAAATCAATCAGGGTTGATCATCGAAGGGCTCTTTAAGACATATAAAAATGGGGTGAAGGCGTTAAACGGCGTTAACTTGGAAGTTGGCCCCGGCATGTACGGATTACTTGGGCCTAATGGTGCCGGGAAAAGTAGTTTGATGCGTACCTTGGCTACCCTGCAAACCCCGGACAGTGGTCGGATCATGCTGGATGGTGTGGATGTGCTGGCAAAGCCGGACTTTATGCGCAGTAAACTGGGCTATTTGCCGCAACATATCGGCGCCTATCCTGGAATTGCAGCGCGGTCATTGCTGGAGCGTTTTGCCTGGCTCAAAGGCTTCACTGAAACAAGCGCAAGACGCCGTGAAGTGGATAGGCTATTGGAGCAGGTCAATTTGGCCGATGTAGCCGATCGAGCCGTATCAACCTATTCCGGCGGTATGCTGCGTCGTTTTGGTATTGCCATTGCATTGATTGGCGAGCCGCGCCTGATCATCGTTGACGAGCCAACCGCTGGCCTGGACCCGGCTGAACGCAATCGCTTTCACTGTGTTTTGGCGGATGTCGCGGCGGATGCCATTGTATTGCTCTCTACTCATATTGTTGAAGATATCGAAAACCTGTGCCAGCGCCTGGCCATATTGGCCTCTGGGCGTATTGTTGTTGAGGGCACAGCCCCGGAGGTCACAGACCCTCATATAGGCAAGATGTGGCAAGCACTGATTCCCCGTGGCGAATCACTTCCCGCATCCCTGCACAATATTGCCAGACCCGATGGTACCCAGGTAATCGTACACGGGGAAAAACCCGCAGACTCTCGTTTTACTGCCCACACGCCTCGCCTGGAAGATATTTATCATCTGGCTATTGAGCAGGTAAAAGACCAGCGGGAGGCTGCATGAACAAGCTGGCGCTTATTGCCCATGAGGCAAAGCTGGAGATAAGAGCCGGATTTAGCAGCGGCATCGTGGCTTTAGCCTTCTGGGGGCTGGTGATCTACCTGCTTCTGAATTTGGTCAATGCCGACTACATGCAAAAAATGGGGGCCACAGATATTCCCCGGAACTCACCATCACTCATTTACCTGATGGGTGCGGGATGTATGTTCTTTCAGTTTTTTGCCTGGGCCTGGGTTTTCTCGCAGCCTATTTTGCGGGACCGCAAAGCCAGTCTGCATGAAGTGATCTATACAACACCGAATTCCCTGAGCGTAATGCTTTGGGGGCGGTTTCTTGGCGCAGCGGTAATAGGAGCCATATTAAGTGCATCTGCGCTGGTAGGATTTTTGGTCTCGCCGGTATTGGTGTGGATGGGCTTGCTGCCCGAAACAGCGATTGGCCCAGCGCCCTGGAAAGCCCTTGGGTTTGCATGGATCTGGTTACAGATTCCCGCGAGCATCGGTATTGGCGCTCTGTATTTTGTCGCTACGTTGCGAACTCGCAGCCTGGCCGGTCCTTTTGGACTCGCAGCGGCTTTAATGATGCTGTGGATGTTTGCTGTGATCGTTCTTCGGGGTGGCAATATTAATCCGCAGCTGGCTGCGGTAATGGACCCCTCGCTATTTACTTTCGTTTATACGGAGGTTACTTCCTGGACACCTCTGCAAAAATCAACCTCGCTACTGCCGTTTACTTTGGGTTCGGTACTGAATCGAATTCTATGGTGTCTTGTTCCTTTGCTTGCCTTGGCGGCTTGCCTGAAATACTTGCGAAGGGAAACACTGGTACTGGAAGGGGCTGCCAAACCTGCCCGGGCGAAGGCCGCTAAAAAGGCAGCCACTCGCAAGGTTAAAGATTTCTCTCCATCTAAGCCCGATACCGCATCGGTTGGCCGCGCCTTGCGTCAACTCATGCTGGAAGCTCGCTGGAGATTATTTCACGTATGGAGTAGTCGCGCTTGGTGGGTCGGTGTTGCGGTCCTGGTAATAATGGGGGTGGCTAGCTCGTTTACCCAGATCATCTGGCACGCTGAAGGGCCTATGGCACCGCGCTTGGAAATGCTATTGCCGCTTCTCAAGGATGTTATTTTCCTGGTTATTGCTTTTGTAATCGCCGCATTGACTGGCTTGGTGTGCCGCAGGGATCAGGTGCCTGGGTTTGACGACATGCTGTCTGCAACCCCCGCGCCCGACTACACACGATTATTTGGCGTTGCCCTTACCGTATTCGCCATGACGGTGCTGTTGGCCCTGTTGCCGGGTCTATCGGGCATTATTACTGTGCTTCTCACCGCTCCTGCATCTGTCGATATCGTACAGGCGTTCACTTATCAATTGCTGATAGTGACAGCTCCTTTATTGGAGTTGTCGATGATGGTGCTTTTGGTGCATGCACTGTTCCGCCATGCGGGCTTTGCCTATTCCATGTCAATGTTTGTGACCTTTATTCTGGTCCTCAATCATGAGCTGGAGCTGGTGCATTACCCGCCCTATGAAGTGGGTATCACCGCTCATATTCAACTGTCAGCACTCAGTGGTTGGGAACCCTGGATCGGTTATTTATTGGCCTTGGATGGATTTAAAGTTGCGCTTGCCATATTGATGATCGGCCTGTCTGCTCTTTTGATTCCCCGTGGACTGGATAGCCGCATGTCTCAGGGTTTTGCCCTGATACGTTCACGTCTTATGGCCCCTCAGGGCGCTCTGGTGGCTTGTTCCGCTTTATTTCTTCTCGGTCTCGGTTCTGTATTGGGAGATAGGCTGGTAGTGCAGGGCGGGTATCAATCACCAGAGCAACTCAAACAAGAAGATGCCCTCTGGGAATCTTATTGGCTGCCGAAAGCGAGTGGGTTTGAGGTGTCCGGTGGTGAATTGAATATCAATATCAACCCGGATAACCAAACAGTAGAAGGTGAGTGGTTATTGCATAAAGTTCATGTCGAAGGGCAGGGCTTGCAGTTTGAATTACCCCACGGATTTGTATTGGTTAAGGCCTCAGTGGGCGGGCGTGAAGTCACACCGGATCAACGTTACGACCATATGTCGCTGCCAGTATCAGGCTGCTCTGATCAGGGTTGTAATATCAAACTGTTGTGGCAAATGAAGGCGCCGGGGTGGTCCGCAGAGGGAGAACCCTCAGGGCTGACTGCCAGTGGAGTCTGGTTACAAGCCAGTGATATTGTTCCGCGTCTAGGCATTGATCCCGAGCGTATTTTGCGGGTGCCAGCAGAGCGCGAAGCACTGGGTTTAAGCCGTGAGTTTACGCTGCCAACCGCACAGCTGGCCACAACCCTTGAGGGCGCGGCCCCTTCGGGAGATTGGCGTTGGCAAGTTCGTATTAAAAGCGCTGACAAGCCTGTCTTCAGCGAACAGGGCAGTACTACTGGCCCCTTGGATTTCTCCATTCAATGGGCACCCAATACGAAACTAGCGGTATTCGATGGGTTTGATATTTCCCATGATTCCGATCGCTCAAATATGGTTTCTGCCATTGCTAAGGACGTTGGGCAGATGCAGGCCTGCGTGAGCCAGCGGCTGGGTACTGATATCGAAATTAAACGGATTGCCCAATGGCCAAGAGGACTTGGAGAGACACGGGCCAGCGGTAATTTGCTGCAATTGTCCGAGGGGCCTCATTGGGATATTGCCGATGAAGGTACAGGGCGTTGGCTGCGGCGGGTCGATATCGCCCGAGCTTTGGCCCGCCAGCATTTACTGGAAAGTTCGGACATACGACGTATTGCCGGCTCCGCGTGGCTCAGCGATGGAGTTTCCGGAGCGATTGGCCTGCTTTGTGTAGCGGAAATCGATGGCATCGAAGTGCTTGATGATGTGCTGGTTCGATACTCCGATAAGACGACCAGAGACCTGGCTGGCAGTGAGGTACCCGTTGAGCGCTTGAGCACCGCACCGATTTCCGGTTGGACTCGCTACTATGCGCCGGTGGCCGCACTGGACTGGACGCTTCTGCAATCTCCTGAGTCCCTGTCCGCGTTACTCGATGACATCAAGCAGCAGAAGAATATTGAAAATGTACTGAGCGCTTATGTCGGTGAGACACGGACGCAAAATATGCTCGGGGCTCCTCTTTCATCAGCTCTAACGGTCGAGTACCTGGAGTCCGGTCAAATACGCCTGGACGGACAGCGTTGGCGCTGGGAGAAGGGTGGATGGCAACCGGTCGCACAAACGGCCAGCTACCGTTTGCTAGCCGATATCAATGAGTTGGATTCCGAGGTCATCAATGGAAAAACGCTGATTGAGCGTCTGCCCTTGGAGAAAGTTCTAGCGCTGGATATCTGGCCTTCCTATCAGCGGGACCCTGCACAGAATTTACTGGCTGAGAGTTCTGAAGTATCGAATATCAATTAATAGCCTAAGTAATAGAAAGGAAATTCAATTTATGCTCAGCTTAAACCTAGATAAGAAAGTACTTGCGAAACAAATTTCGCTAATATCGGCAAGTCTGCTATACGCTTCCGGAGCCTACTCTGCGGCGGAAGGAGCGGAAAAGGAGAGTTCTTCCGAAACAGAAATGGAAGTCGTTGAAGTTACTGCCCGGCTTACAAAAGAGAAAGCCAAGGATGTTCCCTTCAGCTTGAGTGTTGTTAGCGAAGAGGATTTGAAAAACCGATTGCTGCTCAATTTTGAAGATGCATTGCGCAGTGCACCTGGAGTAGATGTTTATTCTTCCAGTGGTGCGGTGGATGCAAATATCCGTATTCGCGGGGTTGGTTCACTGACTCAGGTAAATAAGGATGATGGCTCCGTTGTAGTGAACCTTGATGGCGTATCTATGCCTGCGGGAAATGTGTCCCTTGGGACCCTTGATATCGAAAGACTGGAAATATTAAAGGGTCCTCAAGGGACCTTATTCGGGCGCAACAGTGAAGCTGGCGCTATTAATATTACCACTAACAAGCCAACCGAAGAGTTTGAAGCTTACGGACGTGTAGAGCTCGGAGAGGATAACCAGAGTTTATATCAAACTGTTATCAGCGGCCCATTCTCTGAATCACTCCGTGGCCGAGTAGCCATCCGACATATCAGTGAGGACCATTGGGTTGAGAATACGACTAACGGCGATCCAATGACTGAACCCAAAGACCTGGCTTTCAGAGGTAGTCTGGAATGGGATTTGGGTGCGAAAACATCAGCCTTATTTATTGCTGAGAAGCAACAACAGGAAGGCTTTCTGAACCTTCAGTTATTACAACCTTTCGGTGATGACCCTGGCAGTGAACACACACCAGGAGCTTTTGACGATAATGAAAAAACCGTTGAGCGATTTTCCACTGAAATCAATCACCAATGGGCTAATACTCAACTGACTTCTATCACTGCATTGGTCAACACGGATTTTAGTTACCTAACCGGTTTTGACCAAGAGACTGCCCAAGCAGTGTTCAATTTCCCAATGGAGTATCTTCGTGGCGATAGCCAGGACGAGCAGACCATCAGCCAGGATCTACGCTTGTCCTCATTGCCTGAGGCATCTACATTCTGGGTGATTGGACTCAATCTACAAGAAGGTGAAAGAAGTTTTGACTCAATTGATTTGGTGTCCTTCGCCAATCAATACCGGGATTACGATACTGATAGCCAGGCTATTTACGGTGAGACTACATTACCTGTAACTGACTCCCTAAAATTTACAGCTGGATTACGTTACACCCAAGAGAGTAAGAAGTACGCCGGTGAGTATTCCAGCTACGGTATGGATGGCAATCTCTACGTTTCTCAAGATCAAAGAGATTTGGACGATAGTTATACAACTGGCCGCTTGGCTCTTGGTTATTCGCTGTCCAATTCCACAAATATCTATGCAGTTGCCGCACGAGGCTATAAATCCGGTGGGTTCAATGACTTTGCTTTGCAGTCTGCCGATAGCGTTGCTTACAAGCCCGCAACTGTCGACACCTTCGAGCTAGGCATTAAAAATGAGTCAGACAGTTTGAATATCAGTGGTGCTGTATTCTTTAGCTCAGTGGAAGATGATCATTTGTTAGGCTTTGATTTTGCTTCCTATTCCTCTGCTGCAGTAAACGCAGATACGGAGACATTTGGTGCAGAGCTTGAGGCCGATTGGTTTATTACCGAGCAGTTTAGTATTGCCGGTGGCTTGAGCTTCCTGGATACGGAAATTACAAAAGATGTGTATGGTGTTTCCGGTGGTGACGTTTTGGCGGGTAATGAAGTGCCTGACGTACCCAGCTGGAGTGCTAGCCTGGCATTGAATTACTACCAGCCTCTACCAGACTTTATGGGGTTAAGCGCACCGGCTCTCAATACCAACCTGACTGTACGTCATGTAGATGAGCGCCCGGCAGATGCACAAAACCACTTTAACCTGGATGCTTACAGCAAGGTGGACCTTCGTGTAGCACTGCAAACGGACTCTATGGAGCTTTATCTGTTTGCTGACAATCTGCTTGATGAGCAGTATCAGTTATATGGCTACACCAATGCGATATTTGCCCCTGATGCCAGAATAGGGGCGCCGGCAAAAGGACGTCGTGCGGGAGTTGGAGTTCTATACCGTCTGTAATAAGATTTCGACAGTTTAGTTAACGACTGTTTTATCTATCTTGATGGTGAGTGGATCAATCTCTGTAGAGATTGATCCACTAAATAGCTCAGAGGCTCCTTAGCTTGCTGGGTTGATTTTACTCCCATGCAAAAGAGTCGGGTCCAAATTTTCTCTCAGACCACTAACCTCTATACCCGTAACTTTGGTTGTAGGCCCGGGTTTGATATTAAATGTGGAATCTTTATCGATTAAACGTTGTACAGTTTTCCAGTCCTGTTCACTGACTTCCATGTGCACTTTACTCAGGCCAGTAGCACCATTTTTATGGTTTGTTTCTTGAGGGTACTGAGGTGGGTTATATGGACTTACAATAAATGGCAGTCGCTCAGAGCGAGGATAAACAAAGCGGAAGCTGGTTTTTTGTCCGTTTGGCTTGGTTCGTTGCCAGGGAATCACTCGCCCGGTTTGAACACCCTCACGCTTCATCGCTGAAAGATCATTATCAAAATCGTCACTGACTAAGGCAACATCACAAAAACCTTCTCCTTCTTGCGACCAACGTATCATCCTACGTCCTGCGCCCCGGCCGGCAAAGAGGTCAATAATCCATTTGAAGTATTGAGCATTGGATGGTGATGTTAGTAACTCAATAATCGCTCCCTCACGAAACCAAATATGTGCGTGCTGAGCACTTTTTTCTTTCGTTGCATAATCTACGGTAAAACCCAGCTGGCGAAAATCCTGTACGGCTTGATGAATATCCTCCACCCAGAGTAAAACGTGGCTACAGCGTGTTCTCATAAGAGTGCCTTTTGTCTAAAAATAGTGTTGCTTGTTTGGTTTTTATTTTTTAGGCGGCAGTTGTTAGTTAATCATTTCTTGTGGTTGATTTAACCATACCAGAAATTACGATAAGGGTGATTTAACTTTTTCCGAAATTTCAATAATTATGAAAGTAATATAATCTACTTGGTGATTCTTTCATGAATTGTATGGCCTCTAAACAGAGTAGGGATCAACGCTCCGTACTGCGAATTGGGTATCTATTTCTAAAAAGCACAAAAGACTGATGTGACTTGGATCGCGCAGAAATTACTCTGAAACCTCAGGTTTCATCCCCACGCAATATTTGGCGGGAACCTCATCTAAGCTAAATGCCTTCATCAGTTTTCTGCTTGCTCCCACATAGGACTCTGCCGTTGCACCTGACCAGTAACCCGTATCACAACTCAGGGAAACACAATCGCCTCCAAAAGTTACAAAAGACTTATCCCGTACAATCTTGCATGTGCATATGGCTTTAAGTGGATTCATCGGGTCGACAATGCAGGGTTGATCCAGGCAATCAGTCCACGGTTTACCTTCGGGGCAGGAAAGTACAGGCTTGGTGGGAGCCTGCGCGAAAGAAAATGTCGATAAGGCTTTTTTGACGTCGTTTGAGTCAGTCACAGGAGTTCGGTTTTTACATTCAGAAAACCCGAAGTTCAACCCCTTATTAACGTCACATCTGCAAACTGCATTTGAATCTGGATTACTGGGATCTGGAATGCATGGGGCAGATGTGCATAGAACATACTCATTATTACAAATGATGCCCTCACTATTCTTGATTGAGTTATGACTATTCTCTTCTGCTGCCGTTTTAGCTCCCATAAAAGCAAGGGAAATCAAAATTATTGTGAATAGAAGTGACAGTTTCATCATGAGCAGCTCTTTTATACGTTAATCGCCAAAATAGAATGTAAGCTGATATTTCTCAGATGAAGACGATTGAAGTGTCGTTTTTTCGATTGGACTTGACTTCATCCCGCTCGATATCTCATGGACTATAAGCCCGTTTACGGTGCCTCTGTTCTATTCGACAAGGGATCTTTGGAGTTAAAAGATACACTGGGGCCGCCGTGGGAGTATGGTTGGGAGGCTGAAGGTTTTAGCGGTAAAATTTGGGATCGAACCCTGGCTCCATCCTTGGGGCCACAAAAGAAGTGGGTAGCGGCTAGGTCAATGACATATAGATAAAACTCAAGTTAGCTTGCGGTGGTTTTGGCCAATTTCAATAATCCAGCTTTCAGAGACACCGGAGGCTTCAGCGAACTGCTCCCAATTTGCTACCGCACTTGCGACCTGATCAATTATCTCCATTGGACGCTTAATGCTGATGGATTCCCCTAATGTTATTAAGTCATCTAAATTGAAGTGATCACGCTTTCCGTTAATACTCATCTGGTGTTGACTTGTCCAAGCTCCGCCAGGATTGTGGGCATAAGTCAGGTCAAAGGCTGGTGAAAGAGACCATTCTCCGGCTGGGTCCATAAGAAATGCAATATTCTTTGTATGATCATCTTGATTCCTGGCCAATACGTTGAAGACCATACGGCGATATTGCTGAACGGCTTCATTTTTAGACAGATATAGTTCACGTATTATGCTGAATACTTGCTCATAGGAGTGTGCGCCTGCCATGTTGAAATCTAAGTGCGCAATACCACATAGAGACTGCATATGAAGCTTTTGCCCGTTTACCCGATCAAAGCGCCGCGTCATAAAATGCGCTCGGCCATTTTCCTCCAGTAGCCCGCACTTCGCCATATTGATACCCGCTTCGCGAGCCATATGATAATAGGCGTATTCAACCCGCCCATAGCCATCGCTTGCCCTGAGTTCAAGATCTCCCGCGCCGTCAAATTTTAAAAGCCAGTAGTCATAGCCTTTAGGGGCGGGGACCTGACCAGAGCGAATATCCCCCTTATCATTCATGGCAATAACTGCTTTTGCTCGAGCGCCTCCGGCACTGGTGCCAACGCGCAAAATGTCCAGCAAGGAGCCTGATTTTTCAGTATCACTATGTCCAAATTGCGTATTGAGATCCGTCTGCCTATTGGTAATTGCGGCAGCTAGATTGACTAATTCTTCAACGTTCAGGTCGACAGAGTCTTTGAAGGTGCCGTCCACCGCTGGTTGAAATTCAAGCGCGCCCATGCCACGAGTACCGGTGTAACAGAGTCGCTCAATAGGGTTGAAGCTGTCTGGAGTTCGCCCTTGGCGTGCGAGCCAGGCATCAATCACCGCATTGCCGAATTTGTCAGGCAGGCAATCGGCGAGGAGTCCCGGTAATCCTTTAAATGTTTCCCGACCGAGGCCGCGAAATGTATATGGCTCTTGTGAAGTTTCAATTGGCATGGTTATCGGAGCAATATCCAGCCCCCGACGCAAGAACTCCGGTGCATACTCGAATGAACCATAACCACTGTCACCCCAGTGGACAGCGCCTACCAACTCGCCCCACAAGTGAACTGTTGCGGCATTTGTCTGGCTTACCATTCTGGCTTGCTCCTTTTCTTATTGTTGTTCACGGGCAGAGTATCGCGCTGATTCTGTGAGCTACGGCTGGCTCTCTGCCGTTGCTTGCCTTGAGTAGCAATTTGCATCGGACTTACTGCCGGTTCAGGTAAAAAGTTATCCAATGAATCAAGTTGGCGAAGTACCCTTAGTGCAGCAACAAGGCTATCAAGCCTGCCACGACCAGCCTCCAGCCCTTTAATGGTGGAGGTGGATAGGCCTGCACGCTCAGCCATGTCATCCTGAGTAAGGTTCATTCGTAAGCGGTACTTTTTGAGGCGATTGCCCAGCTTCCCAAGTATTTGCTTATCTGATTGACCGTAAAAGCCCATAATAGTTGCCTTTCCACCCTTTAATTGGGCTTTGTTAAGTTAATGGGTGCTTTTTGATCTATTATAGCCTGCATAGGTCAAAAGTGTTAATAGGTGGGAATATAGCCATTAAGGCTAATTTTAATCGTTTACAGGTGCTTTTTCGGCTGTTATATGTATTAATTCTAATTTCTATAGAGGCTCGCCTTTACCGGAAACCCAACTTCTGCTGGAGATAAGAGAAACACCTGTTCTACATAAGATTTGATGCCATAGGCGGGCGACTACTTTCCTCGGGGGTGATTAGGCTCCACTGCTGCTATTAGATTTCTTGCCGTTGCCAAATGGGAACAACTAAGAGGTTTCTATGGAGATTTACATTAGCTACTGCCATGAACAGTGGCCGCAAATTAACTAGAAGCAAATTGTTTCCCTATATTGTTCTATGGGTAAACCAACAGTAGCTGACCGTTACAAAATTTATCCCTGTTAACTCCTAGTTAATAGGAAAGCTTATTTATAAGCTTACTTGTAGTTTGTGGGGGAAGTTTGGTTGTGATTAACTTTTTATAAATCTGAATACCAGTTTTAGTATAGAGAGTGTCAGCTCTTCTAAATCTTATATCTTCTGCTATTTACGTTGTCTTAGGTTCTTAGTTAATGGACTATCGTACAAAAAATATCGGGATAGCTCGCATTGTGACTCCATATTGGACTTTCGAGTGAAAAACGCCTTTACTAAGCTCCTCGTACAAGCAGGTATTGAGTTAATTGGGTTTGCAGTCTAGTTTCACTGGTGCGCATCCATTTCGTATTTGAAAGCCACTCTAAGTATTGTAGAAAAGTAGATAATGAAGAAAAAAATTGATGCGGCTATATCAATAGTATTAGTGATTTGTTCATTGTTGGCCGTAGGCAAGGTTTGGGCAAGGGAAGAAGTTGCTACGTCTCCCATACCAGATTGGGTTACAAAGGTAGTAGTTCCTGAAGTAAATGAGCGGCCTGTGGATAAGATCCAGGATGGGGTTCACTATCTTCTGCTGGACTCCCAGATCAAAGCAGGGGATGAGCCAGGATTTGAATACTTCTTTCGAATGGCTGAATACATTATTAACCCTGAAGGGGTTGATGAAAGCTCACAGATAAGTATTGATTATGACCCAGAGTATCAAAAGGTTACATTACATACTCTTAATGTGATCCGCGATGGACAGGTTTTAAATAAACTCAATACTGCGCGAATAGATCATATTCGGCGCGAAGAGGAGATGGATGAGTCAGTCTACCATGGTCAATTAACACTCAATATTTTGTTAGACGATATCAGGGTGGGTGATGTTGTAGAGTATAGCTACACGCGTTCGGGGGTGAATCCTGTTTATCAGGGGATATTTGCATATAGCTCCAGTCTGAATTGGTCTGTCCCACTTGAGAGACTCTATTTGCGTATATTGTGGGAGAAGCAAACACCTCTCTATAGTTCAATTTTAAATAGCGATTTGGAACTCAAACAAAAAGATCTGGGTGGTGCCAGAGAGTATGTCATCGAGGACAATAAACTTGATCCAGTTAAATCTGACGATGGGACTCCTTCCTGGTTTAGTCCTTGGGGCGCTATTTACTTTAGTGAACAGGCAACCTGGGAAGCTGTTGGTGTCTGGGGGTTAGGGTTATATCAAGGAGTTTTTAATGTTGATGCGGAGATAGCTAAATTAGTCGCTGACATCAAGTTAAATCACAAAGATAAGAGTTCCCAAATCTCTGCCGCACTTCGGTTTGTCCAGGAGGAGATACGTTACTTAGGAATAGAGTTGGGGGAAAACTCACACAAGCCCAGACCAGCCAGCACGACTTTGCGGTATAGATATGGAGATTGTAAAGATAAAACTGTACTGTTTTTAACTCTATTGAAAGAACTTGGAGTTGATGGCTACCCGGCTCTAGTGAATACCGAAACAAGACTTAAAGATAGAATCCCCAGCGTACGGTCATTTGACCATGTTATCAGCTATTTTGAATTTGAAGACAAAGAGTATTGGGTAGATCCAACGCGTAGCTATCAGCATGGTGACTTGAGTAGTATTTTTCAGCCAGATTATGGAAAAGCACTAATACTCAGGCCGGGCACTGATGACTTGGTAAATATGGAGCCAGATGTCGCAAAGTATGGAGTATTTGTAAAAGATGAGTTCACAGTACTGGATGACGGCCCTGCAACCTTTACAACCACTACTGTAAATTATGGTAAGGACGCCGAAAGGCAGAGACAGCGTTTAGCTAGCAATGGGCGAGATCAAATCCAGACAGAATATTTGGAGTTCTTTGAGGATTATTATCCCGGGATTGAAGTCGCTGCTCTAATTGAGCTAGAAGATAACCCAGAGCGAAATATATTCACCTCTCATGAGCAATATAAGCTGGAAAATTTTTGGGAAGATAAACCAGATAGAAAGCGCCACGAGGTTGATTTTTATGCAAACATTGTTAGCCCATGGGTATCTGAGCCGGATGATCAGGATAGGCACCATCCGTTGGCTTTATCGTATCCAGAGCATATAGAACAGGTTATTGAAGTTCACTTCAATGGAGATGATTGGTTTTTTGATAGTGAGTATTTTGAAGAAGACAACAGCTTTTTCTATTTCAAAAATGAAGTTTCCTTTCAGGAAGACAGTAAGACGCTTTCTCTGAAATATATATACCGCAGTAAGGCTGATCATGTTAAGCCGAGTGAATATCAAGCCTACGTAGAGGCTATTAACAAACTCAAGAATCAACTGAGTTACGGTATCTATCAGTCTTATGAAAATACCTCAGGAGATACTGAGAGTGGTTTCTTGTCACAGTTATCGCTCGCCACGTATATCTATATCTATGCCGCCATGTATGTCTTCCTGGTCTTTATGTGGCGCTTTGATAGATGGAAGAATCCTGTAAAGGAAGATACGATTTTTTACCCTGTCTCCCTGGGTAAGCTGACGGCGATGTGGGTTTTTACATTCGGAATTTTTGGTGTTTATTGGTTTTATAGAAACTTCAAATATATCCGGGAGCAGGAACGTAGTGCGATCATGCCGCTCGCTAGAGGTATTTTTAACAAGTTCTGGTACTTCCCCCTTTGGAATAAACTCCGTGAAGATAGTGAAAATCGATATGGTAAATCATATTTGCCAAACAAAGGATTTGCAGTTGTATTGGCCATTACCTTTTTGATCTCACCAGTCTTGGGTAGATATACGGGCTACCCCCTGGTGTTCCAGCTTCTAACCGTGCTAACAGTATTGCCATTGGCAAACTATTTACTGTTTGTGAATGGTGATAAGTCACCAGCGGTAATTGAGGGTTCCAAATGGCGTGCTAGGCATGCTTTGTTAGTGGTGTTGAGCTTGCCGGTGTGTGGGCTGGTGGTCGGTGGAGAGTTTGGTATTTTAGCTAGCGACAAGGTTGTTGAAGGCAGTGAGATATCAGATAGGGACCTCAAGTTTATGCAGAGAAAGGGGATCCTAAAGGCTACTGATGAGATAGCATATTTCTATAGTGACGCGCTTCTATTCGTGAGTGAAGATGGCAATGGTTTTACACAGCGCCATGTATTTTCCTATTGGAAAGATGGGGATATTTTGGAAAAGGAAATGGCATCTTACGAAGATATTGAGGACCTACAAGTAGACTGGTCCAGTTCATTAGGCGATACCACCACAGTAACTGTTGTCAGAAAAGATGGTAGTGATTTTATACTTTATGTTTCCAATCTTGGGGGGAAGGATAAGGTGTTTATATCCTCTCTGAAAGAGCGGTTGAAAGCTGTTCTATAGGTATGGTTGGGGTCTGCTGGAGCTTAAATTTATAAAATAGCTCCAGCTGTCCTACCTTGAATTTTTTAGACTTGGGATAAGGTAAAATTCATAAATACCTCTTGTACTTTTTCAGTCTTCAGGTTTCATACCTAAAGACTGAAAAAGCCTCTGATGTTGTTCAGGTTCCATTTCTTCAAACTTATGGTGCTATGCGAGCGTTGAGGCTTCATCAATCCCTTCGGCTCTAATGATTTCTACCCATTGGCTCTTTGTGACCATTATTCAATAGAGAGTTGTCCGCTTTCTTTCCTACGCACCCAGCTTGCTGCCAGTAAAAATTGCTGATAGATTCTAAATGTGATCACATTTCAGCTGGGCAAAAATGTAAATAAGTTAAAGGGAAGGGATAGTTTATGGTGAGTCCGATTGTAAGGGCCGGGGCGAAGCAGAGTAGTGAGGTCGCAGGACTGGTAACAAAATTGCTGCAAGCTCTTGTCGGTCATAAGCGCAACATCGATCCAGAGGTGATGGCAGTAACGGCTAAGAAGCTGTTATCACAAAATAATGGATTCCATGCTTTCCTATATTATGCCGATGGAGCTCCTGTAGGAGTTATTACCCTATCCAGATCTGCCGCTATTTATGCCGGAGGCAACTACGGGGTAATCGAGGAGCTGTATGTTGAACCAGAGTTTCGCTCGCAGTTTATTGGCAAGGCTCTTTTGGCTGAGGCGATCAGCTTTGCGAAGGAGGAGGGCTGGCCACGGTTGGAAGTTAGTACTCCAGAAAGAGAAAACTGGCAACGAACAATTGATTTTTACCTCCGAGAAGGTTTCCTTGAGAATTCGGTGGGGGAGAGATTGAAGCTGGAGTTGTAGTTACTCAGGATAAAAGGGGAGAAGTCGTTTTGAATAAAGAAAAGCTAATGGGTGAGTTTGATCTGACAGGGTAATTCAAAAAGTAGCGCTGTCTGCCAGATCAAGCTTTAGCCAAAGGGCTCAGTGGTGTGTCAAACCAGAGGTGCGGCTAGCTTCAAACAAAAACCATGACCGCTTTTCTGCCTGATCAATATACTCTTCCAGCAAGCTTGCGGTAGCAATATCTCTATGCTCATCACAAAGTTCGTGGACTTTACGCATACTTGAGATCATTTCCCGGTTATCTTCGCCTAGCTCTAACAACATATCTTGCGGATCTACATACTCGGCATCATTGTCTGAAGATCGTTGTAGCTTGGCGATATGGCCAATGGAGCGAAGCGTAGTGCCTCCTAGTTTGCGCACGCGCTCCGCCAGGGCATCGGTCATCTCGAATACTTCATCGGCTTGATCATCGAAAAGCAAATGATAGTCCCTGAAGTGGGGGCCGCTAACATGCCAGTGAAAGTTCTTTGTCTTCATATATAGGCTGAAAGTATCTGCCAGCAGGGTATTAACGGCAATAGTAATACTGGCCCTCGCACTCTCACTTAAATCAGAAGGGGCGGCTAGCCTGGATTGTGTGCCTACCGCTTCTCCAGTTGCTTTTCTCATATCAAACCTCACAAGTTATGACAAAGGGACAGGTGTGGCAGTCGGTGTCTCCATGGCACTAGATTAGACACCTATATGGCGACTAGCCATTCACAAAGGGGAAGATATTTAAGGTCTTCACGAGGGGCTGCGCAACTTGGGGTATTTAAACATTGATAGCGAAGATAGGCTGGAAATAATTGTTTGTCGGCACTGCTTAAACCACCAAAAGTATGCCCTTGCCATTGAAGTTGCTACTGCTCTTAAAAAGAATGTCCTCTCTGAGCTCGATACTTCTCGGGGCAACAAAGAAGCCTATGCCTATAAAGCTATAGCCAGGTGTGATCGTTTAATTTCACTGGCGAAAGAACACCTGTAAAGACCAAGATATAGCAGCTATACAACTCGGAGAAATTAGATTTGCTGCTGATTTATCAAACGGTGAATGGTTAGCTCAAGTAAGTGGCTGATAACTAGTGTCGATTAAAGTAGTAGATTTTTTCTTTTCTTTCATGCTCGCAAGAGCGCCCATCCCTCATTGAATCAACTTACCAATAATCAAAAGTCATAGTTAAATAAAATATTTTTGATGTGATATAACATCGCCTTATACTTAAGAGATAAGGCCGTATTTTTTGTCATAAGTGATCTGTTAATCCTCTTTGGCTATGTCTCTCGTGAACCATTCCACACTTTTTTGCGGAAAAATATTTATTACCAAAGTTTTTTGTAGAGATTTAAAACTTGTCATCGCAGTCCACATGAGTTTCGAGATCTCCATTGAGGACAACAATTTCCAAGTCGTTATACATTTGTACCAAGTTGAAACAATGGTACTAATTTCGCTCAAGCTAACTAAATGATCCTAAATTCAGCAGTTTTTGGGCTTTCCCTTTATAGAATTTATTTAGCCAAAGCGGGGCGGTTTAGGAGTAACCGATATCGAATAATTTTTTGGTATTGGAATAAATATAACTTCGGAGAAACCACAATAATGAATTTATCTTTAAAATTTCTTTTACAAAAGACGGCTTTAGCAAGTGCATTCTCATTGCTATGCACTGCGCCTTTTGGTGCCTATGCGGAAGAAGCGGATAACACGCTGCTAACTGATCGCATCATCGTTAAGTACAAAGAAAGCGCTAAAGTTGGACGGGCCGCTACTATGGCTCAGGAAACTGTGGAAAAAGCTTCCCGTCGCGCTGGCCATAAAATGAACCATCTGCGCCGGATAGCTACTGGCGCTCAGGTAATGCGCCTGGAAGGTCGAAAAAATAGAGCCGAAGTAAATGCAATTATCGATCGCCTGAGGCAAGACCCGGATGTGGAGTACGCAGAACCAGATCTGATCTTGAAAGCAGTGGCTGTACCTAATGACCCAAGTTACCTCAATCAGTGGCACTACTATGAATCTACCGGTGGTTTGAACCTTCCATCAGCCTGGGATACCACTGCGGGTAATGGGGCTGTGGTCGCGGTACTCGATACTGGTTATCGACCCCATGCAGACCTGGCGGCCAACATTTTGCCGGGCTACGACATGATCGACGATACCTTCGTTTCCGTAGACGGCGATGGTCGCGATAGCGATGCCACCGATCCGGGTGATTGGTATAGCTCTGGTACTTGTGGGGATAGCTCCTCAAGCAACAGTAGCTGGCACGGTACCCATGTTGCCGGCACTATCGCTGGCGTTACCAACAATAACCTCGGTATCGCTGGAGTCGCCTACGAGGCAAAGATTGTTCCTGTCCGTGTGCTCGGCCGTTGCGGTGGCTATACGTCAGATATTGCTGACGGCATCATTTGGGGCGCTGGCGGTTCTGTCAGTGGCCTGCCAGCCAATGCGAATCCCGCCGACGTACTCAATCTCAGTCTTGGCGGCAGCGGAAGCTGTGGTACTACCACACAAAATGCCATCGATACTGCTCGCAGTCTCGGTGCGACGGTTGTTGTAGCTGCTGGTAATAGCAATGCTAATGCAAGCCAATTTACTCCTGCCAGTTGTGATGGGGTGATCTCAGTGGCTGCGACTAATCGCAGTGGCGGTCGTGCTTACTACTCTAACTACGGCAATGTAGTAGATGTTGCAGCACCGGGTGGAGCACAGAGCTTCGCCAATGACTCCGACGGCGTCCTCTCTACCTATAACAATGGTGCTACTGACCCAGGCAGTGATAGTTACTATTACATCCAGGGCACCAGTATGGCGGCGCCTCATGTGGCCGGTGCCGCAGCATTGCTCTACTCTGTAGACCCTACCTTGACCCCAGATGAAGTTGAATCAATCCTCACTAGTACCGCGCGGAGCTTCCCGGCTTCTTGCAGCAGCTGTGGCTCAGGTATTGTCGATGCAGCAGCGGCCGTAGCCTCGGCCAATGGCGGCGGCGGTGGTGGCGGTAACGACGGCGGTGAACTTGAAAATGGTGTTGCTGAGACTGGTATCGAGGGTAACAGTGGTGATGAAATTAACTTCACCCTAGAAGTGCCTAACAACGCTACAGACTTGTCTTTTGTAATGTCCGGTGGAAGCGGCGATGCTGATCTCTACGTTCGCCATGGCAGCGCCCCCACAACCAGTACCTATGACTGCCGCCCCTATACTTCAGGCAATAATGAAACTTGTGATATCGATAACGTACAGGGAGGAACCTATCACGTCATGGTACGTGGATATAGCTCCTTCTCTAACGTTAGCCTCGTAGGCAGCTACACCGCAGGTGGTGGCGGCGGTGGCGGTAGCGACAGTTGGGAAGAGACAAATCTCAGTGGTTCCCGCAACAGCTGGCAGCACTTCACTATCGACGTTGATAGCGGAGCTTCAACACTGAGCGCCGTAATGTCTGGTGGCAGTGGGGATGCAGACCTCTATGTTCGTTTTGGCCAAGAGCCCACCCGCACAGCGTACGATTGTCGTCCTTACGAGTGGGGTAATGATGAAAGCTGCAGCATCAGCAATCCAGACGCAGGTACCTGGTATATCAGTATCCGCGGTTACTCTGACTACTCTGGAGTTTCTTTGAGTGCTAGTACTGAGTAAATGGGCCAACTCCCACTCGACAGGTTCCTGTGGGGTGGGTTGATAGCTGTTCTACTCAAATAATGCCAGTCAGTTAAGCTGACTGGCATTTTCATTTAACACGTTGATCTCCGCAGAATCCTTTCCCAGTTATATTGCCGGCAATATCACCAATTCTGTGATGATCATTTCCACTGCTCGATTAAAGCTCGTTTTATCAGAGTGGATTAACTTCAAGCTCCAGCCTTTTCTTTAAAGTTGATAAATTTCGAAAAGTATTTTGCAGCCTTTCCGTGCACAGTGATTGGAAAGCCCTTAGTTATCTCTATATCGGTGCAAAGACAGATAAATAAGTTTGTTTAGGTGGAGGCTGTCACAAGAATAGAAAGAGGCCGGCAATCACCTAAGAAGGATACATCGGTTGCCACTACTATCCCTGTGGGCAAAATTGAAACACTGGTACTAATTTTGTCTCGATATCCAGCCATGACTTGCTCAGGCATATATCTTGCGTAAAGCCTAACGTGCCCTGTCACAACAGGGACAGTGGTACTAATGGTTAGGATGTTACACCCCGTCGGCTAAATCATCATGGAGAGATAACAATAATGAAGTCACTGTTGAAAAAATCCACTCTAGCAGGTGTGTTTTCACTTCTATGTACAGGCTCCTTCGCCACCCAAATGGATAACCTAAGTAGCTCCCCAACAACTGACCGGATCATTGTGAAATACAAGCAGGATTCCACGATCGGACGGTCAGCGAGCATGACTCAGGAAACTGTGGAGAAAGCCTCTCGCCGTGCGGGCCACAACTTGCGCCACTTGCGGCGCATGGCGACGGGTGCACAAGTCATGCACCTGGGGAGCCGAAAAAGCCAAGCCGAGATCAACCTGATAATCAACCGCCTAAAACAAGACCCCAATATTGAGTACGCTGAGCCCGACTTGATGATGCACCCTATGGCGGTCCCTAATGACCCCAGCTATTACGACCAGTGGCACTACTTTGAAGCTGATGGTGGACTGAATTTGCCCGCAGCCTGGGATATAACTCAGGGGGAGGGCGTGGTAGTAGCAGTTATTGATACCGGTTATCTCGCTCACACAGACCTCATGGACAACTTGCTGCCTGGTTACGACATGATTTCGGATTCCGATATCGCTGTAGATGGGGATGGCCGTGATAGTGATGCCAGTGATCCCGGGGATTGGTATACCGATAGTTACTGCGGAAACCCACTGTATCCTGAATTTGATAGCAGCTGGCATGGCACTCATGTGGCCGGCACCATTGCTGCCGTCACCAACAACAATATGGGTATCGCTGGGATAGCCCATAAAGCAAAAGTGCTCCCCGTTCGAGTACTCGGCCGCTGCGGCGGTTACACATCTGATATTGCTGATGGCATTGTCTGGAGCGCTGGCGGCTCGGTTAGTGGTGCACCAGCCAATGAAACTCCGGCTCAAGTGTTGAACTTGAGCCTGGGGGGCTTTGGCCTCTGTGGAAGCACAACTCAAAGTGCCATCAATACAGCCCGTAGCCTGGGCGCCACAGTTGTTGTTGCCGCAGGTAACTCTGGGCGGAATGCCTTCTGGTTTTCGCCGGCTAACTGTTCAGGAGTCATTACAGTATCCGCGACCAACCGCTCCGGAGGACTTGCTTACTACTCCAACTACGGCAATGTGGTCGATGTCGCTGCCCCCGGAGGTGAAACTAACTCGGTGGAATCCGATGGCGTTCTCTCTACATTAAACAGCGGCGCGCGAACTCCCGGTAGTGATAGCTTCGCTTACTACGCCGGCACCAGCATGGCCGCTCCACATGTTGCCGGTACAGCCGCACTTATATATTCAGTCAAGCCCGATGTTACACCAGATGAGGTTGAATCCATTCTCACCAGTACAGCCCGAAGTTTTACAGGCTCATGTCGGCGCTGTGGGTCAGGCATTGTTGATGCGGCGGCAGCCGTTGAGGCCGCTATAGAGAATTGAACTGTCGAAAGGCGCTAGCTTAATAAAAGACCGACATTTCGTCGGTCTTTTACACTTTCCCACTAAAGGATCTAGCCAAGTACAGGGGTGAGGTTAATATTCATCCTTGTTCCCATGCGGGAAATGGATCATTCAATGTCGCCCAGTATTCTTTGCCTCGTAGCACTTCGTCCTCGCTTAGCAGGCAGTCATCAAGCGCTTTTGTCATGCTGGTTTGATTCAAACTCTGGCCAATAAATACTAGTTCTTGCCGCATATCACCAAAGGGTTCTACCCATTGTTTTTCAATGGAGCTGCGATAATTTTCGTCTGTGGGCCAGTTTTCTTTGGGTATAGCTTTCCAGAACATCCCAGCGAAACCATAGTGGGCAATGCCTCCCGCTTGACTCCATTCGCCTGCAAACTCAGGGCGGGACGCCAGCCAAAAATACCCTTTGGAACGAATTAACTTGCCGTGCCTCTCAGTATTGTGCAGAAATTGATGAAATTTTTCTGGATGGAAGGGTCTACGTGCTTCGTAGCTAAAACTGCTAATGCCATACTCTTCCGTTTCAGGAATATGTTCACCTCGCATCTCTTTAAGCCAACCAGGTGCTTGCTGCGCGCGCTCGAAGTTAAATAAGCCGGTACTTAGAACCTCGTCAATATCGACTTGCCCTTGAGAGACCGGAACTATTTTTGCCTGCGTATTTAGAGTTCGCAGAATGGCCTCTAGGCGCTCAACATCAGAAGGGCCAGCTAAATCTGTTTTACTGATCAGAATGACATCTGCGAACTCGACCTGGTCGATCAGCAAATCAGTTACACTGCGTTCGTCGTCTTCACCTAATGATTCACCAGCATCCTGTAAAAATACGGCCTCGTCATAGTCCTTTAAAAAATTGACTGCATCGACCACCGTCACCATTGTGTCCAAACTGGCAACATCAGAGAGAGAAACACCATTTTCGTCGGCAAAAGTGAAGGTTTCTGCAACGGGTAAGGGTTCAGAAATCCCTGTTGATTCAATAACGAGATAATCAAACCGTCCTTCCTGCGCAAGCTTAGTGACTTCCTCCAGAAGGTCTTCCCGCAGAGTGCAGCAAATACAGCCATTACTCATTTCAACAAGCTTCTCCTCACTACGGTTAAGAGAAACTTCGCTCTGTACTTTCGTCGAATCAATATTGATTTCACTCATGTCATTGACGATTACAGCAACTTTTTTGCCTTCGCGATTGTTCAGTATGTGGCTAAGTACGGTAGTTTTACCGGCACCTAGAAAACCTGAAAGGACGGTGACTGGGAGTTTGTTTGTATGTGCCATTAGCCTCTCCGCACTCTGAGTATTCATCCATGTGTACTAGGTTAATCAGATGGTGTGCAATGATATATCGTATCTATTGCGGGTCAAGCTATTTCATTTATATGAGGGTAGGGGTAGGGCGGTAGTATTACCGCTCTTCCTTTACCCGCTTACTCCGCCCGCTCTCATGTCGCTCTCGCATATCGGAATCAATGTAGCGATCGGTCGTAGCCATACTTGCATGGCCCGCATCATCACGGACATGCTCGCGGGGGCGGTACTTCACATCTTCAGAAATACCCGTATGGCGGAGCCAGTGCACAGTGGCAGCCTTAAGATCTTCAGCATCTTCCCCTAAGCCTTCTTCAACCATCCGTTGGTGGGCAGCATCAAAGCAGTTTTGAACAATCAGGCGAACCTGTCGGGTACTGGTAACTGGTCCCTTGCCACGGGACTTGTGCACCAGAGGTGTCTGCTCGTTAATGCTGGGCAGAGCAGGGAGCTGCAAATAATTTCTGTAGCGCTTCAAGGCCTTCAACATTTGGTCGCAAACAGTGATCGCCCGGCCTTTGTTACCTTTGCCCGTAACGTGAAACCACCAGTTTCCGTCGCGATCTTTCTTGAAATCACCCATAACTGGTGCCGATCTTTCATCCGCAACCAACTCAGAGATTCGCAAATACATAGCGAATAGGGCGTTCATAATGAATAAAGTTCGCTCGTGATCAGTTGGTGATGTCTCGGCCATGATCTCAGCAGTCTCCAGGACATAATCCCACTGCAAGTTGCTGATTCGACGTACAACCTGGCTTTGTTGCTCACGTCGAACAAACTTACTTTTCTGGCGAATCAGTGCCACAGGATTGGCTGGAACCAGGCCTTCTTGATAGAGAAAATCGAAGAAAGACGACAATGCAGTAAAGATGCATTTGATCGCTGCCTGGGATGGCCGGAACTCCTTGGGGGAAGCCGTCTTGCCAGCACGAAACTCAACTTTGGACACACTGACTACGAATGGCCGCCAATCGGCATTCACAACGCGCTCGCCATTTTGTGTTTTGAATCTGGCAACATTCTTAGTTCCGATCCAGGCAATTGGCGGCTCAATGCAAAACTGCACAAACTCCTCAATGTGTTCGCGCTTCAGAGTCATTATTGAGACTTCTTCAATGCGCCACGCCCATTGCAGCAAACGCTCAAGTTCACGGCGGTAGCTGTTAAACGTTGCCTGGCTACCGTTGTAGCTGTAAAGAAACTTAAGCGTGAACTCCAGATCGGTATCAGCACCAGGAATCTGCTTGCTGAGATAACGGCTAGCTGAAAAGCTGGTGCAGCGGAATGGATTCTCAAGATTGTTCAGGTTGTCGATGATTGGTGCTGGTGGCCGGTTGGAAGCAGACATAGAAATATGGAGTTGTTGTTGGAATGCGGCAAATTATACGGAAAAACGGGCATTTATAAAATATCCGATATTCATTTGATATCGGATATTTCTCGGCAATTTTCCGTATAAAATCAACAACTTACGCCATTTTGGAGAGGGAGCTTGTGAGGCTTGTAACGGCGGGGTTGGTTAATAATTCACCGCTGGCCAAAATGGCTAGCGCAAAAACGCTTGCGAGCGCGCCAAAGTTCGTTGTGTGCTTGGCTGCGAGGCGTGCAAGGTCGTCGAATGAGGGTGTGTTGCGTGATTTCTCTGCGGCGAGGCTTAGGATGATAGATTCATCAGAAACCCCTAAAAATTTAGCTGCAATTAATCCCTGCTCAAAGGTTAGTTTGCCGCCGTGGTGGCGCATTTGATTGACACGATTCGGGTGTACGCCTAACTCCTGGGCCACTTTGTAGTAGCTACCAAGGCGCTCTTTCATCATGGCCAAAATATCGGTGGTACTCAGCATGATTGTCGCTCTCTCCTTAGATCGTTTTGTCATTATAGGTTTTATACAAGTCTGCAATTAGCCTCAGACGGCTTGTATAGGGTTTCTTCGCTTGTATACAGTGTCGTTGCTCGCTGTTGAGTAGCCCCGCCAAGGAGTAGCGGCGGGGCGTGTCGAACAGCGGGCCGACACAATACAGCAAGCAAAGGAACCGCTATGCAAACCAAGCAATCATTATCGCTGGAGTTGGTTAAATCAGAGCTGAATCGAATAGGGCAGCGCCCTGTTGCCGCCTACCTCAATGCTCTGAGTAATGGCATTGATCAGCGAATCGAAAATACTCAACACAGCGAATTTTCCAAAAAACACCCCTGTCCAACTTGTAAGGGCGCGGGCTGGCTTCTTCTCTCTGGCGATCTGTTCGCCTTTTCTCCTGACGATAAATTACTAAAGCCATTAAAGCGTGGCAGCGGTGGAAATATTGGCGCGAGCCTGCCAATTGATTGCCCACGTTGCCTGGGTACGCAAGTCGATGTTATGGCGATGACTAAGGGGGTGGCTGCATGAGCGCTGCCCGCAAAATCCAGTCTGTGGACCCGGCACAGGTCGCCCGCAAAACCGTTGCCGATATAGAAACTATGTTGGCGTCGGTGCGCTGGGGTAATCGCAAACATTTGAACGATCAGCAGAAAATGCAATTCCTGCTGAATTCACTAAGCGGCCTGGATGCGAATTTGCGTGAGATAGGCGAAAAAGCCGATGCGCTGCAAAAGCATTTTGCCCGTACTCGCCGTGATGTTGCCGCTGTGGATCACGGTATCCGTTCGCACATGGATGACCATTACCGCACGCAGTTCGTGGCAGCCTCTATCAATCTTCTACAAAACCATATCAAGAGCGCCCTGGAGGACCTGGGGGAAATCCGTAGTAATGCTGGGGGTTCCCATGAGTGAGTTAATGCTAGTTGAGGTGGTGCTTACTCCGGAAAGGCTGGAGCACTTACGCACCCTGTCTGCCATGCCTATGACCAGCCGCGACCGCGCGCTGATGGGTTTGCTCGCACTTCAGCAAATATTGCGGACCGCTAGACCGGTAGCAAACCTGACGGATGTAGGGGGTTCTCATGAGTGAAGAGCACCCAGAAGATTTGCTGGAAATAAACCACCTGATATCCCGCCGTCGCCTGGATCGGTTGAGGGAAGTGGTCAAGGCGGCAGCCGAAGGAAAGCCGATCTCGCGATACGCCGCAAAAAGCGCGTCCTATTGGATTGACTTCATTATCGAAGATACGAAGTTGTTGCGCCCGGGTAAAAAGCCGGAGGCATCCAATGGCTAGGTCTCTTCAAGCTCCAGAACTTGAAAGTGATGAAAGCACGATGTTGGTGCAGGTGCGTATGCCGCTCAGTCAGATATCCCGCTGTCAGCGAGTTATCGCATCTATGGCGGCGCGTCGACCAACAAGCCTGGGGGCGGTTATGGATGCCCTCTACTGGCTCGACCTCGCTCTGCGTTCAGCTGAAGGCGACTATCAACCCGAGAAGTAAACAGTTTATGGAGGAACACAGTGCGGGGACGAAGTAACAGGGGGTTGGGTTTTATTTTGGTCCTGCTTGTGTGCCTGCCGGGGATTGAGGCAGTAATCCGTGGAAAAGATCACAGCATTAGAACAGTTCAACAACCGTATGCCGCCAGAGATTTGGCGGTGGCGGGATTCAGTTATCAGTCAGCACAAGCCCGTAGTATCTGACCTCGTAGCAATGTATGCGCGGGATTGTCGCGAGCGCGGCTATGTGCAGGCCAATAAAAATTTGCGGGCAACTGGCGAGGCTTTGACCGCGCCGGTTTATTCACCATTAGCAATCAATCTTGACGCGACCGCAACCGCCACTATGGAGGACGAAGATATTCGGGCCTTAGCTGAGACGGCGGCAGAGTATTGCAGTCAGTTGCAGGGGGAGAGCGGCGGTGATCTGGATTCGCTGGGGGATGAAATTGAGGAGCATGTGCGCGCTCACGGTCTCGAGTGGCCCGTACCTGACGAACTCCCCCATAGCTGGACCCGGGAAAAGCTGGATGACGTAATAAACCGGGCAATTTTGCAGGCTTGTGATGCCCGCTGGTGGCGTCGTCAGCTGCGCAAGAAATTGGGCCGTCAGGTTGAGTCTGTACTACGCAATACCGGTAGGGTGCAAAAGCGATTGCAGCCCTATGTCAGCGATTGGGCTTATCAGCGTTGGCAGAAGTCACAGCACCGCAACCGCGATCTTTTAGAGAGTATGGAAGCGGTGAACGAGCTGGGCGAGTCCGTCAGTCTTGCTGAAGCTCAAGAGGGTAGCGTCTCCAATCCGGTAAACCGTCGCCATGAGCTGATGGTTCGCCTGCGCGGTTATGAGGATATTGCCAAGGAGTTAGGTTTGACCGGGCTTTTTCTTACTTTGACCGCGCCTAGTTCCTATCACGCACGCTTACATCACGGGCCTATCAATCCGAAATATAACGGCGCTTCACCGGATCAGGTGCAGCGCTATTTGTCCGGGGTTTGGCAAAAAATCCGTGCCCGCTGGAATAAGTTAGAAATCCGCGCGTTTGGTTTCCGTGTAGCGGAACCACACCACGACGGCACACCGCACTGGCACATGTTGCTGTTCTTCTCCCCGGAGGATGCGGAAACCGCGTGGGCAATATTCCGCGCTGAAGCACTGCGCGAGGATGGCGACGAGAAAGGGGCGGAAAAGCACCGTGCAGAGCGCGAGGTGATCGATCCGGAGCGCTCCGCGACTGGATACATCGCTAAGTACATTTCAAAAAACATTGACGCCGAAGGGGTGGACGTTGACGAAGAGGCAGAGCGCCCTGGCAGCGATGGTGCAGGAAGGGCGCGGGCCTGGGCCTCTCTCTGGGGTATCAGGCAGTTTCAGCAGATCGGCGCTGTCAGTGTGACCGTGTGGCGCGAACTGCGCCGCCGTCGCGAGCCCCTGGAGGAGTGGGAGCCGGAGGAGGTCGAAGCGATTCGCGCGGCCTGTGATGCGGGCGACTGGCGCACCTTTGTTGAGCTCATGGGCGGGCCAACAATGACTCGTGAAGGTATGGCCTTGCGTGCTTTCCACTTTGAGCAGGAACCACCTTCAATCAAAGGCAAAAAAGAGATACCGCTTAATCAATATGATCACGGTGTTTGCTCTCGTTACGGCGATGAGGTTAAGCGCCTGCTGGGCGTGGTGATGCGCAATACGGGCCGGGTAATTTCCACGCGTCAGCATGTTTGGAATATTCGCCACTGTGGTGGCCAAGTTCGCGAGTTGCCCGAGGGGGTAGCACGCATAGAGCCCGTTTAATGCCAGGGCTAACTATGGATCAAAAGTCGCTAGATGAGCGTATCGAAATTCAAGTTGCCGCCGCATTGCGGCGGGAGAAAGGACCGGCGAAGCCGGGCCGCTTGGAGTTCTGTCAATAACTGTAACCCTGGAGGAACCATGGGAAAAAATCGACAAAGGAAATTTATGCAAAGGCGAGCCCAAAGCGGGGCAGTTGATCCGCGCCCAATTCCGGAAAGGGTAGCGCCTGTGATACATCCGCGCGAGGAGGTGCCGCCAGCTCCAAAGCCTGAACCTGTGCCGGATTTTATCCAGCGGATGCAGCGGGAACTAGAAGACCTGAGCGGAAAAATCCTAAAGCTCGAGGAGTTTTTTGATTCTGAAGAATATGAATCAGTGGAAAGTGCTGAAAAGCAATTAATTGCTTTTCAATACGGCTCAATGCTGCAGTACCGCTCTGCACTTAGTCAGCGCTTAACCATTCACAAACAGAACCAAGAGGCTTCCTAATGGACCTGCGCGAGCTGGGCGCACTTGCGCGCGTGTGGGTCTGGTCTGGCGCAGTGTCCAGGGTACTGCTGGCGGCTGCGCCAGTAGTCGCCGTTGGTGCATTTGCGTTGGGCGGGGTATCGGTGACGGTTGAAGGGGGGATAGCGTGAGCGGAAAGCGACAACCACAAAACCCGGTAATTGGGAATTGGCAGTGTCCGGAAGGCGGCACCGCCGTTGTGCGTCAGGCCAGTAAGCGCGGCCGGCACTTTTACACCCAGTGCGCTTGCTGCGGGGTGAATATGGGAACCGGTGCCGCACGCCAGACAAAAATTTGGCGGGAAGCGGAGTTTCAAGCGGGGGCGGATGTGTTCAAGCCTTCCAATGTGAGCGATGAGGGGCAGGGCGAGGCGCTGCCCGCTGCCCGTGAAGCGCCGCAAAGCGAATCGCAAGGCGAACCAGCGGGCGAGCGCTGGCGCCCTGGTGAAGAGGAGGAGCAGGAGGAGCTGCAACCAAAGCCGGCGGCTAGCCGCGCGCCTTGGGTCGCACTGGGCGTTGGTGTAGTCGCTTTGGCTGTGGGGGTTCTCAATGGATGAATTAGAGCGCATGGCGAAGCAGGCGGAGTCTGACGAAAAGGTTCGTGATGCGGAAGCGGCGGAAAGTGAAGCGACGGAAGCGAGCCCGGAACCGGAAACACTGGTACCCATGGAGGCGGCAGAAAACCGCGCCCAGTCAATTCTGAAGATTGCCGAGGGCGCTTGCCAAATGTTCATAGACGAGCGGCTTGTACTGGAGCAAGAGGAAGAGGAGCGGGGTATCAGCTCCCTGGCTCCAGCAATCCAGAAATACGAACTAGCCGGCACGGGTACCGGCCGCATTCCCTATCAGGAGGAAGTCACGGCCGGCTTTTATATCGGCGGTTTGATTCGCCGGATTATTAAAGCCGTTAAGGCCTTGCGCCAGCACGACAGGGAAGAGGCCAAGAAACGCGAGGAGGCGTATCGAAGTGGCAAAGAACGAGAACACCAAACACCGCAACAATCACAGCCTTTACCTGGCGAAGAGTGGCTACGGCAAAACTCAGACGTTGCGCCGCCGATCAGGAATTGATGAGCGCGGACGGGTGATTCTGTGGGACCCAAACAAGGACCATGAAGCAGACGCGCGGTTTACAAAGTTGAGTGAGTTCTTCCGTGGGCTGGCTTCTGCAGAGCGATCCGGCAAGGCGTATCGAGTGGCCTATGTGGGCGACGCACACCCAAACTATTTTGAAAAGTGGGCACAGGCGGCGTGGTCGGTTCTGGACGGTAACCGCCTAACTTATTTGTTGGTGGAAGAGTACAGCAACTGCTGTCGCACTCCGGGGACGCTTGAAATCGAGCGGGACTATCATCACCGCATGCTTTGGACTCAGGCCCGCAAGTATGGAGGTGTGATTCATGCAACCAGCCAGCGGCCGCAGTTGATCACCAAGGATGCGCTCGGCAATGCTGGGCACATCTGGGCCGGGCGTATGGATAGTAGGGCCGCGCGGGCTGTTGCTGATGAGATAGATGTTCCTTGGCAAGAATTTAAATCCATGGATGTGGGCCAGTTTTACTACCGCGCTGAAGGTGGGGAGGCTGAAAAAATCCAAGTTTTCACGCCGATTTAAGCGAAAAGTGAAGCGGTGAAGCGAAAAGGTGAAGCGACCGGGCTTGATTGGTGAAGCAGAACCCATGTGACAAAACCCTCGCAAATTGTTCGAAGACAACCGAGGGACTGAGTCCATGCTTCCAAATTCCGTTGACCGCGCTGTCCGCGACAACGTCGACAAAAAAATAGTTATCTCGTCTGCGATTGGTGCGGCGCTTTTGGGCGTCGTCACTTTCGTGGCTGTAAAAACAGGTATTAAGCCCCTGGCCAAAGCTGCGAAAGTGGCGAAGAACGGGAGCAAGTAAGAATGCGCAATACATTCCGCCTTGCCCCTGCTGAGGGTGTTGCCGCTGGTGCAACGGCTACCATTCGTCTCCCTGGTCCGCGCTGTTACCACGGTGTAACGATTCAGACCAGTTTCCCCCGCTCTAAGATCAACGCGATTCGAATCGCCGCGAATAACCGCACAGTGCAGGAATACACTGGAGAAGCCATTGACGTATTTAATGCGTTTGATGGGCGACAGGAGGGCAATGATACCTTTTTGAGTATCCCCTTCGATCAAACTGGCTTGAAGTTGCGCGGCCATGAGGAGCAAACCGCATTTAATGTGGGCTCTATGGAGATTAAGAATGGCGCTGCAACGGGTGTGATTCTGGGGGATTTGGAGCTTCAGATTGATATTGATGCAACTGCGTCAACGCCGGTTATTCACAACGCCTGGGCGACTATTTCGCCAGTGAAAGAAGGTGGACCCGGCGCACTCCGCAGTATCTACCGCTTGCCCGGTGTCCAGGGTGTTACAGGCCGTTGGGATTATGACAAGTTACCCAAAGGTACCCGCGCCTCGCAGTTTCTGTCACGCCTGTTTATCAAGTCTTCCTATATCACGGAAATTGAGCTGGAGCGTGACACGCGCACAATCTGGGAGCGCACCAACGATCTCAATACTTGGCTCCAAAATGACGGGGAGCGATTCCCTCAAGGGGGTTGGTTCGTTATCGATTTCTCTGAAGAGGGCTATGGAGAAAATAAGCTGGATTGCCGCACTGCGCGCGATCTGCGTTTGAAAATCACTAGCTCAAACTCTGAAACAGTCGAGATGTTTGCCGAATACATTGGCGAGCTAGAAGTATAAGGGGGTGGGCTATGTCCGATTCTAGTAACCCTTTTGTTGACTTCACTAATGTTCTGATTGGTGGCGCGCTGCAGTGGAAACAGCTCGATCAGCCGCCACCACTGCCAGCGCAACCGGATAACGCCACAGCGGTTCCCACATATCCGACACAGCCAAATACTGCTTACGGTGGGCCGGGAATGACCGCCGTAAACACCACGGCTGTGAATTCGCCGTATCAGACAAGTTTCGCGGGCATGTCCTTTGATAACCGCTTTCTGCTGCTGTCGGGGCTGGCTGTGGGTACCGCAATTTTGTTAAAGGCGGTTAAGTAATGCTTGGCTCTCTCACAAGTCTAACGGGTGGCGGCGGCCTGGATATGAGCGGGGGCCTTCCTCTGCGAGCGGTGGCACGGCTTCCGGTGGTAGCAGTGGCAATAAGGTTTTCACCTTCAACAATGCCGGCGGCACTTCTGGGCTAACCAATCAGCAAATGCTGATTGGTGGTGCCTTAATCCTGGGGGCTATATACCTGTGGAAAAAGTAACTTTCACACCAGTGAAGTGGCCCAACCGAGAGGCGGTTAATCAGTTCGCCAAAACCCCCGGCGTTCTATGTCGTGAGGTTATTTGTGAGCTGGACTCCGGTGCTGCGAATCTATGGCTGGCCAAGTCACCGAACACTCTGGGCTGGATAGTGACGCGATTAGAGGGGCGGGAGCTAGTCGTCTGTGCGGCTGCAGGTGCAGGGATGGGGCCAGCGTTTAGAGAAATCAAAGCCGGGGGGTTAGGTGATCACTATGATTCGATCCGCTGCCATACCAGCAATTGGCGTGTAGAGGCTATTTGCCAGCGCGTCGGGTTGGAGTTCTCTGAAGTGATTTATCACGGGGGTGAATCGTGGGCGGTAAATCAAAATCTAAGAGCAGTCAGACAACCAACCAAAATGATACTACTTGGAACTTTGTAGAAGGTTCTGGCGATGGCGATCGCATGAACCTTGTGCTCGATGGTGGCTCCTCAATTGGCAATATTACGCAAACTGATCATGGGGCTATCGATGCTGCGGCGCGTATGGCTCGCGTTGCGTTTGATTCTGCTGCGGTGCTCAATCGGGGATCAACGGACTTAGGAATGACTGCGATTGAGGAGACAGTGGGTGCAGCCAATAATTTTGCTGCGCGTAGTCTTGATCTGGTTGATACAGGTTTTGACTATGCCCGTGATGTGAATCGCGATGCGGTGGACGCTGTTCTAGATGGTCAAGACAGTAGTCTTGATTTTGCATCTCAAACCATGTCGATGACTATCGCCGCAATGTCTAAGGATGCAGACGCCTCCCGCAAACAAACATCTGATCAGATTGAAAGAGCTTTTGCCCTGGCTAACCTGCACAGCCGCAGTGAGGGCGGGGAAGCTATGGATCAGTCCATAAAAGTATTGGGTTGGGGTGGTGCCGCCGTTGCCTCAATCGCAGTTTTAGCAATGTTTCGGGGTAAAAAATGATAAAGAACATGCAACCAATTCGCCGAGAGTTGCAGGCGGGAATTCCTGTGACGGTTGAAGTAGGAGGTGAATTTGTCTTTATCGATCAGGGCGATGATATAGAGATTCGCATTGATGGCATGATCATGCCGCGTCGCCGTGCGGGGGATGTAATGCGGGGCTCTAGTGCTTTTAGCCGAGTTACATTGACCAGTGATACCGACCAGACCGTTGATATAGTAGTAGGGTTTGGCGAGTACAATCGATTGATTGTATCTGGCGAGATGAACATCTCCGCATATGTTACGACAGGGCGAGGGGTGAGCTCCGTTTTGCCGATGGCAATTACCAAGACAGTAGGCCTGGAGTCAACTGATCAGTGGTTCGCTGCTGGAGGAAGCTATTTTAAGCATTCTATTGATGACGCAAATACTGAGTGCACACAAACCGGCGGTATATTCTATTGGGATGGCTCTTTTTACGCGATCTTTCCTGAAGGCTTGGCCCGGTATGAGGTGGGGGATTATTTGGTAGAGCCTACGTCTGCTCAAACTCAGCCAACTGAGTTTATTGCCTGGGCTGGTGGGGAAGAAATTCCACACACTACATTCTCAGAACACTCCGAAAATTCCAGATGTACAGGCGCAACGATTACAAAGTCCGGGGAAATCTATTTCCATATGAACGGGGCTTTGTGGTGGTCTCATATTGAAACGTTAGAACTGTTTAATATGTCAGGTGAGAACCTGACAAATCCGGTTCAGGTTCATGATGGCGTAACTGACTCAGATAACTACTGCACTATTGGTCTATCTGGCAACAGTTACTACTGGATTCAGTTGATATATGACGAAAACGACAATACTGACGGGTATTTCTATTTGGTTGGTGTTGATATTGATAGCCGTCACGTGACTACTACAAAGCTAGGTAATGGGGTCTTTACAATAAATTCTGGTGCGACCTTTAACTATGGTTTTGTTGAGGATTCGGGAGCGTTGATTGTATATGTTGATCAAGGTGCCGAACGGGAAGGGCTTTATGAATTCGATACAAGCGGAACCCTTATAGGCGAATGGTTTAATCACACCTTTATGGGGAACGAGATTAACTACCCATTTGGTGCAACTGAAGTTTATGGTGCTGCTCTAAGTCCAGACAAAAAGCTAGTTTGTTATGGCGAGTCGGGTGAGGTTGTTGTTGGGTTGTCAAAGTCAACATCTGTATATGCAACTTTGTATATTCAGGATGGTAGTGATACGGCAACCCGCGTTTACCATACGATTGATGATTGGCGCTCTATCTTTTCCCGCAATGGTGGAAAGATTATTTACGGCGGTGTAATTCAAGCGATGTTATCGGTAGTAAATGAGGGCGTTACAGATAATTACCTTGATTATATTACTAGCGTTGAATTCTATGATGGGCGCTTAACCAGAAAATACGATACCGGTACACAATCGTTCGCCCAGCGTGGTGTGACTGATGGCTTCCCGTATTTTCTGGAGTCCTCAGTCACAATCGAAATTCTCCCAGAATTTTTTGACCAATGAATAAGTTAATGCTTGCCGCGTTGGTGGGCGCGGTAGCAATAGGAGTAGGGGGGCGCTATATGACTAGACCGAAATTGAATCACTTTTCTGAAGGTGAGTTTGGGGTTTGGTATCCGCTAATGTCAGCGGATTTATTGCTGAAGCTGGACCGATACCGGGAGGCATGGGGCGGTCGAGTGGTGATCTCAAAGGCTGATGGTGGAATAGGGCGCAAGGATGAGACCCACAGCCAGCACAATGTTTTACGTTGGGGTGAAGTAAGGGCCGTTGATGTATTTCCACAGATTCAGGATGTTCACGGTAATTGGCAATATTTGAGCACCACTGAAGAGTTAGAGCGAGCCTATCAAGTCGCGCGGGATACAGGTTTTACCGGGATTGGACTCTATACCGATACCGAGCCGGGCTATATGGTGCATCTCGACAATCGGCCGGGTGATGATATTGCAACATGGTCTCGCATTGCTGGTGAATATCGCGGAATAAGTGAGGCCCTGGTGTGAGTGTAAGTTTCCGTATTGATGGCTTAATGATCCTAACGGGGGTCGCTGTTACTGCTGTGGGCGTTGCTTGGTTTAATCGTGGGCGATTGCTGGACAAGATTAACCCTACTAGTGACCAAAATATTGTGTACCAAGGAATGGGCGGTATTGGCGATGCCGTAGGCATACCGAATACCGACAGCCGTGGTGTGGCACTAGATGATTACATTTTCGCGGCGATAGATCAGATAAATCCATTCAATGACAGTGACGTTTACAGCGACTATGTAATTTGGGGTAAGGAGATAGCACCGTGAAGCAATTTTTGATTACGGTAGCGGCGGGCGTTACGGTGGCCGTGATTGTCCGGGCAATGAATGAGGGGCGCCAAAGTGTCAGCTAGTGTCGGCTTAACTGTTTTGGGGTTTATTAAAAGCTGGTGGGATTCCAAACAAGAAAGTCGAGTAGCTGAAAGTCAGGCGCGGGCATTGCGTATACAGCACGGAATACCTGGCTGGGCTGACGAGTATCTTATTGTGGTGTGGTCTTATCCATTTATTGCCCAGTTTATTCCTGGTCTGCGTGAAAGTGCAGCTCAAGGTTTAACAGCTGCGGCTTCATTACCTGATTGGTATATAGGCGGATTTATATCGATATCGTTTGCGGTATTTGGGATTAATAAATTATTTCAGTGGAAGAAAAAATAGTGGAATTTGATTTAGGTAGTTTCGTTTCTGCAGCGTTTGGAGCTGGTGCAGCCTGGGCAGGAATCAAAGCCGACTTGGCTGCTATGCGGCGCGATATTGACAGGCTAATGAGTAAAGTTTTCGACTGACTATCTCGGATCGGTGCGCGAATATTTTGCGGATAATGCTCAAAATTAGGTTTTTGCGCATTTTGTGAGAAAAAACACTATATATTTTTTTGTTCTTAAAACTGGCTAATATTTATACCAATTGTAGGAAATATGGCTCAAATGGCGCGTATATATAGGTTATTAGGCTCAGTTTGAAATTAGGATCTTGACAGGTCTGAAATTGGCACTAGGACGGATATTCTATTTATTCCGATATTCACAAATATCGGAAATAGCGGGAGCCCTGGTGGGGCCTAGGTTTGAACTTTTTTCTTGGCGGTTTTTTCCGATATCCATGTCTCCCCTTGGCCTGAGTATGAACGGTTTTTGTGTTCAGGTCGAATCTGGATGCAATCCAGCTCCCCGATAATCCCCTGTAGTACTCCCATAACCCTCTCCGTTTGTTTTGGTCCTGGTTAACCAGGTCGGTGTTTATGCTCGCGAGAAGCTGCCGGAGCGGCTGACTTTCGTTAGCGATGGACGTCAAACGGAGCCGGGTTATCTAGCAAGATTCCAGCTCCATTGCCTGAGTCATAAGAAAGCCTTATGAACGCGTTCAGCTAGTTCACAGTTAACTCTTCAGTAACCTCGTCAACCCATGCCTGAAACTGCTGTAGCGTCTTAGAGTGTCGGCGTTTCAATCGGAATTCATTGCATATGTATTCGACTGGATTCTCGGGCGATTTTTCAATGGCCAATCGAGCAAGTCCCAAGGCTTCAGGATGAGGTATTTCTGCCCAGTCCCTCTCCTCTTCCCAAGGTGCGAGCCCTCGCCATGGGATTTCATCGACGATGTCATTCGGGGATAGCCAAACTACAGGCTTATGAATGTTATCTCTTTTAATTCCTGCCCAGGGGGTGAGCAATTCAAATATGTGCTTGAGCTGTTTTTTACTTGTCCTTGATAGGCCATGCAGGTTGGCAATATCAAGTGCCAATTCATGAAGTGTAATACCATTTTTCTGGGATAGAATTGATTTTGCTATACCCACAAGTGTTTCCTTGTGGTCATCGTCGAAGTAGCGCAAATGGCTATATTCGTCGGATGATATCGTCTCTTCTACACGCTCAGCCTCTTCTGTCAAAATATCATCCACAGGTTCATTGTTAGCTGGGCTAATCTGCTCGTCGCCTGGGGCTGACCTTCTGTCCTCTTCTAGTATTTCATTTAACCTGCGATCAATTTTATCGATCGCCTCTTCTGGATCTTGAAAATAGTCTGTAGACCACAGTCTTACTAATCGCCACCCAAGGTTTTCGAGAATAGCGTGACGCACTCGATCACGATCTCTTGCTGAAGGAGATCCGTGATACGTTGCTCCATCACACTCAACGCCTGCCAAATAAACACCTGGATGGTCTGGATGTATTATTCCTAAATCAATTCTGAACTTACTAACTCCAATCTGAGTTTGAACCCTCCACCCCTTATCTCGTAGTGCCCAGGCTACAGATTGCTCAAAATCGCTATCGAATTGGTCTACCCCATAATCTGCGGTCGCTTGCTCTGCTAGAGCAATAGGCCCCTTCTCAGCAAATTCTAAATAGTGTTTTAGATGTTCAACTGCCAATGCCGACGTACGGCTAAGATCAATCATTGAAGAGTCAAAACTCGAGAATATCAGTACTTCACTGGTAGCCCTTGTGATCGCTACATTTAAACGGCGTTCGCCACCGGACTTATTCAATGGCCCAAAGTTCATACTCATCGTTCGGCCATGTGCTTCGGTAGGTCCGTAGCCCAGGCTGAGGATAATAATGTCACGTTCATCACCCTGCACAGACTCCAGGTTCTTAACAAAAACTCCATCATAAGTATCAGTAGACTGAAAATATGGTTCTATGTGGGGATGTTTTCTACGGGCATCATCCAGTAAATCTTCTACTGTTCGCTGTTGCTCGGTATTCAGAGTTACGACGCCGATAGTCTGGGAAGTGTTTGCAGGATTGGTCAAACGTCGAACAATTTCATCAACGACTGCTGCCGCTTCAATAGGATTGTTCCTTCCTTTACCTTTTGAATAAACGCCATTTACACGATGTAGTGTAACTGCAGACTGCTTGGTGTCGGACGATGGATATGTAACGAGCGAGTTCTCGTAATACTTACTGTTGGAGAAGGCAATAAGTGTTTCGTGCCGGCTTCTATAGTGTCCCTTCAGTCTCAAATGAGGCAGTCGTGCGGCTAGAGCCTGATCCAGAATAGATTCAAGGTCTTCTTCATCTGGATCATCTACATTCACTGCCCCACTAAAGAAGCTGGTCGGCGGCATCTGTTTAGGGTCACCGACCACAATCACATTTTTCCCTCGGGCAATTGCCCCTACTGAATCCCACGTAGTCATCTGCGATGCTTCATCAAAAACGACCAAATCAAAACCGTTAAAATCTGAGGGTAAAAATTGGGCAACTGACAATGGTGACATCATCATACAGGGGCATAGGTCCAGTAATCGCCCGCCCATTTCATTGAATAATGAGCGTACTGGCTTATGGCGTGTTTTTTTCTGCAGCTCCCTGGCCAATAGCCCAAATTCTTTAGGGCTACTTTTGGCGAATGGATCCGGAATCGCCTTTGCTGCGATCGCTGCCACATAGTCACTGGTTGTGATGGAAACTTCTTCGTCAAGCTTTCGGAAGTCATCAATCAATTGCTCATGTGTAGAGGCCTTAAACTGCCGCAACTCTTCACTCTGATCGATCAGCTGTGGCGCCAACCAGCGACAGAATGCCGTGAGAGCTTGATCTTCAGCATCGTCCGACAGAATAGTTCTGGCTTCTAGATCTTTGGTGAGATTATCGAGCTTGTAACGTGACAGTTCTTCTTTCGCAGAAAGCCATTCACTCCACGCCTTGAATTTGACTGCTCCAGTGAGCAGCTGCTCAATAGCTGGTGTTACCTCTTCTAACGTGGCGTTTTCATCAAACGAAAGCTCTAGTTTTTCAGCTTCTTCAGCTATTGCCTTGTAGGTTGACCAGTACTGTTTAAACTCATGTTTCTGTTTTAAAATTTTAGAGCTTTCGAGAAAATCACGTCCATCAACTAGCCTTGACTTAATCGCAGTAAGCAAGACGGCAGGATCGTCGGTTAGCGCTACTGCGTCGACCAGAGCGTGATACGCTGATTTTCCTATTGATGCTGACTGTTGAAGACTTTCAGAGCTGGTCTCCCAGCCATGCCAGATGTTGTCAGATTCGAACTGGCCTTTAAGGGAGTTTATGTCCTCTTGAAGTGCAGCAGCTTTTCCCAGATCAGGAAGGACGTCAAGGTCGCTGAATTTCGAGTATCCGAGCTTTTTCACTGCCCCGTTTATCTTGAATTTGACCAAGACCCGCTTAAACCAACTCTCTTTGGCTTCCTCGTACATTTCCACCCATTCGGATACAGGGCTTTTAGCTAGCATTTCTGCTGTAACCTTATACTCTATAGTATCGAGGGCTTTATCAAATGAGGCTTTAGCTCTGCTTAATTCTTCTAGATCGTCTAACGATTCTTTCACGCCTCGTTTAACGATATAGCCGAGGGAGTTTGATTCGGCTAGCTCAACGAGGTTTGCTAGCTGATTGGTACGAACAAGATTGTGCGGTGTGTTTTCCGGCAGTTTAAGGTTGAAGCTGGATACAAGAGTCGCTGCAGAACGGTAGACTTCGTTGAGCGACGTTTGATATCGGTTTAAACAGTCCAAAACCTGGTTTTGCCACGCGTTAGACCAGCTTTTTGCGCGGATTATACGAAACGGTGTAGGATCCAAGCGGGATATATCGTTATACGCCAATGCAGACTCTTTAACTGCAGCCAGCATATCATCTAGCTTTTCTTGGCTGTTAACTGGTGCGCTGTCGAATCCAAGGGGCCAATTAATACTTAGTGAATGTTTGTCTTTGTAACGCACATCTCTAGCAATCGCATCACGAGCGGAGATGCCATATATCGATTTTTTGTGAAGTACCTTTACAAAACCATTGAGTTTATCTCGTTTCTCTTTGAGTGCTCGAACGGAATCAACCCATCCGGCGCTCTGCGACTCGTCGCGTTTATCGGTAGCCATCCTCAGCTGTTCCAACACGGCTTTTTTATTGGCTTTATTACTGTGTAGCTCGAGGCACAAATGGTCGAGTCCAACCTTTTCCATGCGCCGATAAACAACGTTTAGGGCCGCCATTTTCTCAGCGACAAATAGTACCTTTCTACCGAGTGCAAGATTGTGGCAAATGATATTTGCAATGGTTTCCGATTTGCCTGTGCCAGGAGGGCCTTCAAGCACGAAATCTTGGGGTCTACCAGAGGCCTCTACCGCAACTAATTGGGAGCTGTCGCAGTTGAGGGGTGTGAATACCTTTTCGGGATCGACCTTCTCATCAACTTCATCCCTTAGAACGAAGCTGGCGTCCTGAACATATGCATCCTGGGGATGGTCAACGAGGTGTTTAACAAAAGGGTTATCTTTCAAGTCGTCGAGGCGATCTTTCAGATCCATCCACATTAGATATTTCGCAAAGGAAAACGACGCTAGCACCAACTCTTCGACAACTTCAAACCCAGGTTGTTCAGCAATCGCTGCACGTACTGTGTTCCAGACAAGAGCCACATCTACACCGGACTCATCTTCAGGCATAGATTCTCTGAACTGATTCAGGTCTATATTGTGCTCAGTGTTCAGAAACTCAATGAGCGTCATATTAAAGATCGGGCTTTCATCAGGTAACTGACGAACTTTGACGGGTGCTCTCGCACTGCTACGTGTAAGTTCTGCCGGGATCAGGATTAAGGGGGCTCGGTATGAACGATCATCCTCCGGATTCTCCTTCCAGCGCAGCATGCCCAAAGCCAGATATAGCGTGTTAGACCCGCCCTCCTCTAGATCATTCTTAGCCTTCCGAAGAAGATTGACTGCATTTTGCTCGAGTTTCTTCCTGGACATGTTGGCAAGGAGAACATGCTTGTTGAGCTGCTCTAAAGCGTATTCCCGATGAATATCGGACCCAGCCTGTAGACGAAAGGTCTCTCCACTGCGTTCCCTGTCATTGAGAGGACTTTCTTCTGAAGATAGGAATTTGAACGACGCGCCGTCAGCGAGACTATCCTCCATTGCACCGATATCAGGACAGTAGAGCTTTATTGCCACAGCGCGGTCTTTTAATGACAACAATGAATTGCGTTTTGTTAGATCAAGCAGCTTCCTTTGCCAAGTATCAATACGTGTATCTGGTGTTTCATCGATAACTTGTTCATCCGCTCTGACCGGAGGAAGCGGCGGAATAATCGGTAAGCTTAGCGCTGTATCTGAGTCGGAAGGCTTTTCCTCCAGCTGTTCTTCAATGGTGGAAATTGGCTTAATCTTTCTCGCACGGGCCTGTTTGATATCAATCAAATAGACGAAGTCGACCTCTTTGTCCTCGCTAACTAGGTTCCGTGCGTGCTCCTTAGACTGCTCAAAGGTCACAGGCGAATCATTAGTGACAAGCGTGCTTTCAAAAAGTACTAAATCGCGTGCATCAATACGTTTACGTAGATCCATGGGATCATCATTGGTTAAAACAGGAAAATGCTCATCGATCAGCCAGACACCAACGAATGCGTGATTTTTCGTTATCGCTACTACCGGATTTAGGCCCATCGCTTCTAGGCAGCTGGCAAAAAGCAGCGATGTGTCAAGGCAGGCCGCAATTTTAGAGGCGCTGATGTCAGCGGCTAGCCGTATACGTTGTCCGTGCCTGGCAAAACCCTGCGGTGGTGTAACGTAGGCAATTCGTTGAGCGAATATAACGTTCCATAATGCGGCGGCCATCATGTAGGGCT